>JAFUFW010000018.1 GCA_017469685.1 Bacteroidaceae bacterium
AAGTGAACCTCGCCGAAGCCCAGCTCACGCTCGCCACCCTACAACACTACTTCGAGAAGATCGGTAAGGACAGGATTCTGGAGGAGCGCGTCGATGTGGGCATCATCTCGCCCTACAAGGCACAGGTGCAGTTGCTGCGGCGCCTCTTGAAGCAAGACCGCTACTGGAAGCCCTACCGGAGCCTCATCACCGTGAACTCCGTGGATGGTTTCCAGGGACAGGAGCGCGACGTCATCGTCATCAGCCTCGTTCGCAGCAACGAGCATGGCGACATCGGTTTCCTGCGCGACCTGCGGCGCATGAACGTGGCCATCACCCGTGCTCGAATGAAACTAATGATCATCGGCGACAGGACTACCATATGCCATATGCCATTCTATCGCCGGCTGGCCGAATATATTGACGAGACGCTATGATGGCACAAAGCTCAGCCCACGTCAGAAATCTTTTGCTATAAAATTTATATCCACTAAATAAGATACGCTTATGAAACGCATATTCTGCTTATTCATCATCCTGCTCTCAGCTCTCCACTTCCATTTCTATACAGTGAACGCAGCTCAAGTGTGGTGGGGCTATTGGAACAGCGGCCTCGGCCTCACCGAGGTAGCTCCCTTCGAAGCGGGGCAGAATGAGTGCTGTGCACGTGTCGTAGCTACTGCAGTTCCACAGCTTATGGGTGCCCAGCTACACGCCATCCGCTTCTACGTCAGCGACAAGACAGCCATCACCTCCGCGCGCGTTTGGGTAAGCTCCACTGAGTGGGGCTCAGACAAGGCCGAGGTTGAGGTTCAGCTCTCAGCGCTACGCGACATCATGCATGACGGCTCAGCCACAGAGGTTGCCCTGCCCGAAGCCGTGACCTTGCTACATGCAGCCAACCGCTACGCCAGCACCTACGTAGGCTTCACACTCACCATAGCCAGCGGCCAGCCACCATGCTACATGCTTGCTGCGCCAAGCCACACCTCGGCCTTCACCAACATTGCCCGCATCAACGGGCAGCGTGTAGAACTTGGAGCCACCAACGGGGCGCTCGCCTTGCAGATGCTTGTGAGCTCCGACCAACTTACGGCCAACAGTGTGAGCCCCGTAGCGCCCGAGACGTTCGTCGCCGTTGCTGGTGAAGATTGTGCGCAGGCTCTGCCCCTGCGCCTTGACGGGAGTACAGCCGTGAGCGATGTCGATTATGAAGTCTACATGGACGACAAACTTATCAACCAGCAGCACTACGACTTACCTTCACCCCACAACGAGCTTTTTGGCACGACCGATATACCGGTCCGATTTACAGTACCATCCACGCCTCAACAATATTCCTATAGCGTGCGCCTGACACACGTCAACGGCGAGCCCAACACCAGCGCCACGCCTGCCAGCGAAGCCGTCATTGCCACCGTCGTAAGTCAGTTAGGTGAACGGCGTGTAGTGATGGAAGAGGCTACTGCCACGTGGTGCAACAACTGCACACGCGGCATTGTAGGCATGCAACGTCTGCACGAGATCTTTGGCGACCGCTTCATAGGTATAGCCATGCACGGGAGCGACGACCCCATGCTCCTGCGCACATACCGCGCCAGCCGCATAGGCAAGAAGATGCCAAGCTTGCCCATTGCCTACCTTGACCGTAGACTTGAGCTCGACCCATATATGGGCACACACGCGCTGAACGACATGCATTTCTATGCCGACGAAGCCGTGCGCGAGCATTTGGCTCACCCTTCAGTAGCCGACATCAGCCTCAGTGCCTCCTGGAGCGATGCGAGCCGCTCCACAATCGACGTAGAAGCGCTGACGACCTTCCGCTACAACGCCGAGACAGCACCTTACGGCATCGTGCTACTCCTGTTAGAAGACGGCATGAGCGGCGAGGGACGCGATTGGATGCAGATCAACGGCTACAGCAGCTCTCAAGACCGTGGCGAGCTCGACGCCGACATGCAAGCTTTCGTCGACGCACCTTATTACATATATAATTATGTATTCAACCACGTCGCCGTAGGTGTACTCAGCCCAGACGACGGCATCCCAGGCAGCATCACGGCTCCCCTCCAGGCCGATACTCCACAGCGTTTCGCCCTAAGCTGGGACATCGCCGACAACACTCTAATCCAGGACAAGTCGCAGCTCCACCTCGTTGCACTGCTCGTAAGTCACGACACAACTGAGATTGTCAACGCAGCCTCCGCCGAGATAGCAGGAGGCGGAGACGGGATTAGTCCGATAGGAATGAAGAATGAAGAATTAGGAATGAAGAATGAGGCCGACGCGGTGTACGACCTCAGCGGACGGCGTGTTGGGAATGACTCATTACAAATGACGAATGCAGGATCACGAAGGGGAATCTTCATATCGGGCAGGAAAAAGATAATAGTTAATTGAGCAGGTAAGTTCCACCGGTGGTACACTCGTTCTTGACCAGTTGTGTCGGCGTGTTCCACCGGTGGAACACCTCTTTTCAGGCATTCATACAAATAAACACGCCCGTATGAGCTTACGTTCTCATACGGGCGTGCTTGTTTATCCGGGCGGCAGGCTTAGTCCTCGTTGCCTCATATATTATCCCAGTTGCCGGACGACTTAACGTCGACACAGACTCCTTCATGCGGTTCGTTGCCAACCTCGAGACTAACAGCTACGGGTAACGTAGCCTCCAAAAAGATGACAGCAAGTTCTGGTGTTTGATATATCTTTTTCATAACGGCATTATTCGAAATAATCTTAATTCTTTTTGTCATTTACTTCACTAAAACCTTCTTGCCACCAACGATGTTGATGCCTTTCTGGGTCTGTTGCAAACAGCAGACGAGAGAGGATGTTGGTGTCATGTTTTATTTTGTAGTTGGTTAAGTGTTTGTTAGTGCACAAAAGACGGACTTAAAGGGGCGCATAGTGTAAATCTACAAGAAATATCAGCACTTAAGCCTTAATTATTGCCGTATATCAGACAATCACCGCGCCTGTAAGCCCAAAAGGCCTACAAAGAGTCACGAAGGTTATGGGCAATATAGCCGATGCACAAGAGGATGAGGGACTGGGCTGATGGCCCAGGCAGGAACAGGGAAAGGGGCTGTACCGCAAGTCACGGCACAGCCCCTTTTCTTATATTCAGAACGAATTGCAGGAATTACTTACTTTCTTACTGCAACTTTCTTGCCATTGACAATATAAATGCCAGGCTGGTTGGTGGCACGGACATTGACACCGCCAAGGGTGTAGATGGGAGTATCGCCAACTGAAGCTTCGCCGCGGACAGGCAGAGCCTCAACACCTGTCACGAGTTCGGTGAGGTGTTCGAGGGCATAGTCATAGCTCTCAGGAGAGAGAGCAATCACTGAAGGAATGTTGCCTTCGTCATCGGTAAGGTCGGAAGCGAGCATATTGATGTAAGCAGTGTTGGCAGGAACCTGGATGTTGGTCTTAGCCTCGTCGGGATGCCAGATGAAGTCAGTGTGTCCCCAGAGAATGAAGGCCTCAACATCCTCCTTGAAGACGTAGACGTAGTGGGGCACGTCGTCCGTAGCACTTCCTGTGACGGAAGTGCCGGTTGTGCCAGACCACATCACGATGGGATTCTGACGCGAGTAGCCGTAAGGCCAGCGGAAGAGGAAGCTCACATGACCACGGCCGTACATAAGCGTCGGCAAGTCCTTCCACTGGGCGAATCTGTACTGTGCTTCTTCATCGCCGGTATTGAGGAGGGCGCGGCCGTCGGCACGCACGATATCCTCAGGATTGAAAATGAAAATGGTGCAGTCCGAGACATCGTCGAGGACCCAGTTGTCATTGAGGTTAACGGCCTTCCAGCCGCCCTCCTCGGGGAAGTCGAAAGAGGGAGCTTCGAGGTCGCGGAATACGGCGTAGAGCGTCTCGCCGGCAGTGACGGTGAAGGTGTAGGGATTATCAAAACTGACGACCTCGCCTTTTATGTCGCCTGTGTAGTATCTTGTGCGCCAATAGGCAAACTCGTAGCCGTCGGCAGGGAATGCCTCAACTGTAACTACATCGCCAGGAGAGTTGGGGTATTTGGATATATCCACAGCACCTGCATTGGGGTACCACTCTTCTTCATGACCTTGCTTCTCGCTGATGCCTACGTTAACGCCGTTGGAGAAGTAAGCGAAGATGATGGCCTGTGGCGCTGTGGGCACCTCGGCACGCTTTGCTTCGTCGCGGGTATCATATTCGTCGCCGAAGTTTTGGATGTCGATGGCTAACAAAGTGCCGTCATCTTTATAGCCTCCTGCATACTCATCCTTTTCTGCGTCAAAGACGCCATCACCATCGTCGATATACCATCCCACGAAGGCATAACCTTCGGCAGCACGAGCATGAGCGGCAAGAAAAGCTGCGGCACTGGACATGACGGGTAGCTGCGTTTTCCAGTCGAGAGTCTCGCGATAGACGGGGGTGCCTGTGCCGTCAATCTGTGTGGCTGCCACGCGGCATCCGTCGCCTACGGCCACGAGGCGAACCCATGTTTGAACCCAAGTCTCGGTGAATTCTGGCTGGGCTGAAGCGGCTGTTGCGCTGAGCAGCATCAGCACTGCGGCTGTGCTGCGAAGAAGTTTACTTACGAATTTCATTGTTGCTTTCACGGGCGTTACCCGATGTTTAATGTTTAGTTTGAATTGTTTATTTCGTGATTAATTGTGTGAGTGTTATCTTATGATGTATTTCTTGCCACCGCGAATGTAGACACCACGCCGCAGCTCTCCGTTCTTGATTAATAGTTCCCCATTCCCTAAGCGCCGACCGATGAGGTCATACACCGCGCCATCTTCCTCCTTATTCAAGGATTCGGAAGTTAGGCTGAGAGACTCTACCCCATCAGCCCCGAAAGGCAGTACACGAGTTTTGGCAGCGTTGACGACGCGCCCGGTCTCGGTGTTGATGAGCATAGCTATGGCGGTGAGGTTATTCTTGTCCTGAATGATGGTGTTGCCGACTACGGCGACGGAAGCCTCATAGGTTTGTGCCTGCCCCTTGACGATGGGTGCTTTGACACTGCCGGCCTGCCCTCTTTTCACACCGAGAGAGGCTACGGCGACGTGATTGTAGATTAGGCCTTCGATTTTACGAGGAGCTTCCCAATATACGTCCATCTCAGGACCAGTGAGCTCGCGGGTGCCTGAATACTCGTGGCTATAGTAATTCTCCTGCATCCATGCTGAGCCGGTGCCGTGAAGGCCATCCTCGGTGATGACAATGGCAATTGCGTAGGGGGCAGACGAAGCGTCGAAGCCAAAAGTCGTCTCAACTGTACATGCAATTCGTTTTTGCTCTGCCTCGTTCCACTTTGCACTGATGTCAACACCTGCCTCGGCTGGCACCGCGAGGGCTGCGGCGACATCATCTACGATGCCTGCGCGGGCGGCACCAGACGAACCTCTGTAGGAGTTGACATATTCGCCACGATCGACTGTACTGCGGGGCACGCTCTCTGGAACGAGACCGGCCTGGGAGTAAGCTGAATTGTTCATTGGCTCACCAGAACCTGTATGCACGGCAATGCCTATGAAGCGGTCGCCAAAAGACTGCTCCATCAATTCCATGGCTGCCATACCAGATGTACAGTTACCACACCAAGTGCCTGTGTACTCTTCAACAACCGAACGCCGCTCGAAGGTCAGAGGGGAGGCTGGATCGGCATTGACAAAACGGATGTTAACCGTAAGCCGTTGGAAACCTACCTGTGCCGTGAGCGTAGCATTAATCTCGCCGAACTGATCGGGGTAGTAGGCATCAAACTGAGTCAGTGTATAGCCATTGGCAGGGACGGTGAAAGATTTATTGTCGATGCGGTCGGAAGTGAAGATCATACACTCGCTGCCCATGCACCATTGCACGCGCATAGGTGCCATCGTGTTGCTGCTGATAACTAACGAGGCGGTGCCGTTGAGGGCGTTGGACGTAAGATTGCTCAGGACAAGGCCATTGGCAGGATTACTGCTGGGGTTTGACTCGCACACGACATCGCCATACTCATCTTCCTCAGCATAAATGGTCACGGTAGCTCCGTTTGCCAAGTCACTGCCATGATAACGGAAGACGGCCGACTGCGCCCATGCGCCCAGCACAAAGGATGCAGCCAACAGAAAGAAAGTAAATCGTTTAACCATATTTCTAATTTTCGTTTCTTATTATTATTTCTTACTACTTATTTACATCAATAATCTTCTCCTCGACGACCTGAAGCACCCCGCTGTCATCGTAGACGAAAGCTACGAGAGCCATCTGCTCTGCGTCCCATGCCTCGTCGAGAATATAGTCGAAGCTGGCATCGGCATAGGCTCCTGTTGCGACTTCGACAGGGGTGCCCCATGTGCCGTTGATGGCAGCACGCAGGACGTGGTTGTGTACATAGGCACCGTTGCGCGTACCATCAGGCATCGACTGCAACGTGACGATACTGCTCTCGGTGAGCCAGAGCTGAAGATTGCCACGCACCTCGTCAAGGCCGAGCGCCTGAACTTCAACATGCAGCTGGCGGCTCGTAGCGTCGTAGGCTGTTGAAGCCGCAAGCTGCAAGCGTGGCTGCTGGCTGATAACATCACGGACAAGTGAGCCCCACTGGTCGGGATTCGACGGATTGCCCGTGCGACTTACATACCCCTTAGGCAGTGTATTTGCCACACCCCAATGGTTAACATATTCATCGCCCAACTCCGTACGCAGACCTACGACTCGTGAATTACTGTAACGAGCCAGCGGGCCGCCATGGATGGCCACGGAAATGACCTTGTCTGAACCGTAATCCCCCTTTATCTTCTCTATCTCTGCAGCAGCGTTAGGGCAGTTGCTGCAATCCTGGCCCGTGAAGTCCTCGATGAGTACGGCCCGGTTGGCATCGACAGGAGGCACATAAATCAACCGCTCTTCATCTGAGATGGAGGAGCAGGCGGCGAAGAGGAGCAGCTGCCCCATCCACAGCAAACCCATCCCCAGGCCCCTCCCTGTGAGAGAGGAGAGGACATACCTTATAAGGCTGGCAGATTTATTGTATAGTTTCATATTAGATACTTATATTAATTATATGTGTAGCACATGGCAAGTCTTGATCGTTTTCTATACTCCCATTCCTCATAGGGAGTGGCTTTTGAGTCTTAACTTAGAAGTTATAGTTGTACGACAACGACAAGCCACGCGATGCAGGCACATAGCGACAGACGCCACCAGAGCAGTTGAAGCCAGCCCGGGTTCGCCCGTAGCCTACCTGCAAGCGATGGGCACCATGGTTGTAGGTTACGCTGCCCATGTAGTAGTGGGTGTGGGTCTCGCCGACGTTATACATATCCGAGAGCGTAAACATCCAATGAGGCAGGAGGGAGAGTTCAAGCAGGCCGAAAGCCCAGTCGCCCTCATCCTCCTTGGTGAAGAGGTACTGTGCCTCGCTGCGCAAAGTCAGTTTGGAATTGATCTTCCATTTGGCCTCGCCGACGAGAATATTACTGTTTATCATGCCACCATGCCCCTCGACGATGGTCTGGTTGTAGCGCTGGTTCATGTACATCAGCGTCAGGCGCCAGTCGGCGGTGATGCGTTTGTCGAGTTGAACGTTGATATCCTGGTAATAGGTCTCGTCTCCCTGCTCGAAAAAGCCGAGATGGTAGCCGTCGCTTCCAGGCTGCTGCTTGTTGTTAATCTGCTCCACAGCTCCGATGCCCCGCACATGCGAGAAGTTGACACGAAGGTTTGTGCCGTACCTTCCGCCAAGAGCTGTCTTGCGCTTAAACTGGTAGCCAAGCTCTGCCTGATAAGCCCACTCGCCGTCGGGATGCGTTGCATAAGGGTAAAGAGCTGCGAGGGCATAGGTATGGTCGAGGGTGAAAGCGGGCAAGTGGTTGAGCATAGACGAGGTGCCGTCCATAGTACGACGGCTGCGGAATGACATATTGTCGCTATGCTTGGCCTGAAGAAGCAGGCTCATGCCGCACTGCGAATAGCTGGCAGAGAGCATTGCCACGCGTCCGGGACGATACACGTAGCCATTGTCGAAGCTGGGATCCTGACTTTTCTGAGCATACTCAGCCAACAGATTGAAGCCGCTCTTCTGCAAACGTGCCCTGACATCGAAAGCGTTGACGTTTTCTGGCAGGTTGAGTTTATGCACAGGGCCTACAAAGATGTCCTCAGCACTTTCGTGCTTATTGACATACGATCCGCCAAGGCTCAAATAAGTTTCAGTACGACCAAGCGAGGGAATAAAGTCATCAAGGTTAAGCTCGGCATCTGCACCTGTGATCCACGACTTGTTCAGCTTCCAGTAGCGACGTTGCTTGCCTGTGAGGGCCTTAAGCGTCAAGCCACGAAGCGGCTTCCACTGCACGCGACCACCAAGTAAGGAATTGTCAATGCCAAGGCTCCGCTCCTCGTAGGTGCGGAGGATAAATCCAGAGCCAAACTGTTCGTAGTAGCTGCCAGCCGTGACTTCAAGCTGTTTATAACGGCCCTTGACATAAATATTCGGGACGCCCCATCCTTTGAAGTCTGCCTCATAACCAGGTAATGGATATTGCAAGAACTCCAGCCGAGCACCGGCATCAATATAATGGCTCTGCAGTTGTACGTCGGCATAAGTGTTTGTCAGAGCCCACTCGTCGTATTCCGGAGCATTAATGGCGTTGTCCTTCTGCGGAATGAGCACGTCGCTCTGTACGCTGCCGTTGACGGTTACCTTCTTTTCCTCTTGCGCAGAAACAGACAGCCACATCATGCCAGCACAAACTACTATAATAACTCCTCTCTTATTCATTAACAGATTAATGTATTACTCACTGCTTATTTTTCACTTTCTTCAGTTCCCTCACTTTCTCAATGAGTTCTTCTTCGGCCCCTTCGGTATACCCATTATGGCGGTAGACTATCTTTCCCGAGGCATCAAGGATGAGAGTATATGGTATCATCTGTATTCCCAAGGCCTTACAGAGATCACTATTCGGGTCAAGTAGTACATCGTAAATCCATCCGTGACTATCCACGAGAGGCTTCACTTTGTTTACGTTCTGTGCCTGGTCGATGCTGATGGCAATGAGTTTTACACCAGTCTCCTCTACCCAGTCCTCATAGACTTCGGCAATAGCGTCAAGCTCGCGGTTGCAAGGCTTGCACCATGTTGCAAAGAAGTCGATAATGACAGGATGTCCGCCGCCAAGACGAGAAAGGGTATCCGTCTGGACGGTGCGGCCATTAATATCCTTCAGAGCGAAGGATGGAAGTTGGGCATAGGTGCCGAGACTTACAGAAAGCACTGCGCACAGTACCAATAACTTAAAGAATCTCATAATTCAAAAAACATAATATATAGTTAACATCATCAGTCCATCATTTCACTGGTCACTTATTACTTTTCACTCGTCACCACTCACCAGGTAACTATAGCAGGTCTCAATCCTCCATTCCCAAGGGCCCAATCTGGAGCAGGAATGGTGAAGTGACTTGCATTATGCTGGTATTGACCACGCCTGAACGTGATGCGCGAATGAGGAAACCATTGGGATGATAGCCCGACCAGGTGCCGCCGTCGCGGAGTAATGCGTAAGTAAATTCGTCGCCTTCGGCACTGCGATGAGTCAACTCTGCCGTCAAAGTGGCAATGTTCCCCGTTGATATGCGTCCGGCATTGGAATCGTAGATGTAGAATGCGTCATAGTCTGACGAACCCGTCTGGTAGAGCATGAAGCCTGAAGAAAACGTTATGATACCCCTTCCGCGGTCGAAGCCAAGAGGCATCTCGGCCCAATTCTCATTACGGAGAAAGTGCATGAAGAGTTGATTGTCCCGCATAATAAGCTCAACACGTGTGGCCAAAGGGGTACCACCTGAGTCACCGCCAAAGAGATATGTGCCTACGACGTCTTTTTGGATATCATACTGCGATATGTCGAGCGTGTGGCTGTAGCCCGCACACTCGTATGTGAGCACCCCTCGGCGGATCCAGCCGCCGATGTTTGAGTCCACCGTGACCTGAATTGTGTCATCAATGACTTGGGCGTGAATCCAATCTACGTTTGCCGAGGTAGTGATAGGCTTCTCATGACGAACGGTATACTTTATGACTTCGCCTGCGGGCAGGACGTAGTGGCTGCTTTCCGGGATCTGCTCAATGACCATTCCTCGCTGCTGAACCGGAATGTCAAGGCTGTTGTCGTCGGCATTGAGGACAGTGATAATTGCAGTGCGGCCGTCGAAGGAATCATTTTCATCAACGCTGACATATACCACATTACCTTCAACCCGCGTGGTGCACCAAGACGAAGATGAGGTGACGGCCAGCGAGGTTGAGCTTTTCAGCTCTACAGAGCCCGTGCGTGCCGACGAATCGAAGAGCAAGTCGCTTTTCACTATGGAGAGAGACGGCTCAGTTGTTTCCACTGTGTCGCTGCTGTCGCAAGAGGAAAGAGCGAGAAGGAAAATGGAAAAGAGGAAGGATAAAAGAGAATATTGCCGTGCTTTCATAATCAATTGCGCAATTTGCTTAATGATACTATATTCAAGAATATACATGAGCCATTGGTCGCCCATTCGGACTTGTCCACGATAGCGGCAGCATAGCCTGTAGCGGTTTCAGCAAGCGTAATGAGCAATGCGGACTCACAGTCGTAGCGGTCGGGGAAGGTAGGCTCGAAGTTGAATGTGGGATAGAAGCGGTTTCCATTCCATTTGATGGTGAAAGAACTATTTTCACCTATCCAGATGCCAGAACCATAGGTGGCGAAGTAGACGGAGTTGCCGTCGATGTCACCCACAATCTGCGGCCCGAGCGTAAGCACACCCGTCTCATCGTCGTAATTGAGCAAAAGCTCGTACATCGGGCTGAGGCCACGCAGGCGGTAGTTACCTTCGAGGCGGTTGGGCACTAACTCAACAGTGGCAGTAGACGAGCCTTTGTCGTAGCGCAAAAGATAGCGGCTGGCATACTCGCTGAAGCGCATAATGTCAGTAGGCTGGCGCTCGCCTTGCAGTATTATATCTTCGGTTCCTTCGTCAAGAGCCTTAAGCTGCCTTGTCTCTGAATCAAACTCAAACGACTGAACTTCGACTCCATTGATGCGGATAGGGTGATACAGGTGAATGCCACGGTTGGTAAAAGCAAAGGCCACGGGGTTGTCACTATCCCTGAGAGTCAGCTTGCGCAGGAGTACATCAAAGTTACCTTCAGCGCTACCTGCAAAGCCCTTGATGAAATTATCATAGATGGCCACTGTGCGTTCAGCATAGTCGTCGGGCGAAGAGGTGAGCCGGCGCAGGTACATCGTGTTATGTGTCTTCTTGCCGTAAAGGGTAATGAGGTCGTCAGAGATATCATTGACCACGAACTCAAACTCGCCGCCCTTAGCTTCATACTCGCTTGCACTGGGCGTGGAGAAATAGTGAAGAAGGGGATTATAGGTGTCAAACGTCAGGACAGGACCGTTATCGTTAGTCATACGGTAGTATGAGGTCGCGGTGCTGTCGGGGATGAGCGAGCACGAGACGGAAGCTTCCAGCGAATCGAACTTAACCAGATAGACGATGCCGCCATAGGCAAGTTCGCCATGAGGATAGTACTCAAACTCCCATCCATATTCAGCACTGCGCAACAGCTGTTGCACATCCTCTAATGTCTGCTGCAAGCGTTTTGATGGCGACTTGTCGAAATAGTCCTCCTGATCCTTGAAGCAAGAGGTCATCACCAACGCTGCTGCGATGATGAGCAGGCCCATCCCCCTGCTCCTCCCTGCGAGGGAGGCAAGCGTATACCTATGGAGGCTGGAGATTATGTTATTATAGAGTCTCATTATATATTATATGTGTATGTAAGGAAGTAGCCTTAATTATGACTTGTGTAGTATAACTTATCTTAGTCGACTTCGATATCATCGAGGTTGATGTAGCCACTGACCAGCTCGATCTGGCGACGCTGTATGGTGTTGCGCAGCTCATCGAGGTCGATATTGAAGGAGCTGAGCATATAAGCCTTTACCACTTCAAGCTTAGCGGTTATAAGCCGACTGCCCTCGCTGCCGGCCTCCTGCATCCAGGAGTCCCACTGCTGTGAGCTGTTGCAGACGTACATCGAGAGCATCTCGGCAAAGTCCTCGTTATGCGAGTGCTGGGCGTAGGCGGTGATGAAGCCTCGCTGGAGGTTGCCCGTATCGAAGGGCGATTCGCTCCATTTATCGGCGACGTAGGCCGTACCTGTTATAAGCTGGAAGTCGGCCGTATAGTTGACGGTCTGGTTGAGGATATGCGTAAACTCGTGGTGAATTGTGCGAAGGTAATACTCGTTGAGGGCCTCCGGGTTCTTAAGGTGTTGCCCTAAGTAGTTTACACCCGAGAGAAGGATCTTGCGGCCTCCCTCGGCCGTACCGAGTATGTAGGTGCCGTTGTTCTTGTACTCCCACTCGCCGATGGTGAAGATCATCTTCGGGAAGTAGCTACGCGTGAAATCTATACCGCCGACCTCGTCGTAAGCCTCGATGCAGAGGAACTTCACCAGATGTGCCAGCTTGATGGCCATGTCGTAGCGCGCAGGAATGGTGTAATAGTTCATGTCGGACTCGTTGTCCTCATAGCGATACTTGAATGCGATGTTGTAGGGCGCTACATAGTTGCGCTGCAACCAATAGTCGAAAGGTGTATAGTCGACCTTGTCTGCGGTGATGACGCTCTCGTCGCTTAGTTCATCGGATGAGCAGCCACAGAGGGCAAGCGTTGCTGCTATGCAGCAGCAGGCTGAACCTATTTTGATATATCTCAGAAGTGACATTGTATAAAACGTTGAATTATTATCAGTCTTCAAATATTCTCACCTCGGGTTGGGTGTTACGCCATCGTGCTCGCTGTTGCGACGTACACGAAGGGGAATCTGCACGGCACGACGCAGGTCGTCCTTGGCGAGGAAGTCGGTACGCTGCAGCGGCTTGCCATCAGCGCCCATGACGCGACGCACTATCTCTATGCCATAGCGCTTGATGTCGTACCATCGCATGCCTGCCTGCAATGTCTCGATACGCCGGAAGCCGAGCACGCACTGCAGCATTGTCTCCACGCGGCCGTTCTCCTCGCCGATGTCAAAGGATGGGTGAAGATGCTTCTTGATGGTGGAAGCTATTCCGTTCTCGTCCTCGTAGCTGTAGTCGACGTCGCTGTAGAAATACTGGATTTCGTCGGGCGTGAGCACAAGGTCGGTATTAATAATGTTCTGCATCCACATTGTAAGGTCGGCCGCAGCACGGTCATACTGCCCTGTCAGGACGTATGCCTCAGCGCGGTTGAGCAGACATTCGTCGGTGGTAAATGCGGGATAGACCGTGCGGAAGTATCCTGTACCTGCAATGGCGTCAACGTACTCGAAGAGGTAGGGGAGCTTCCAGAATATAGTCTTGTCGAGGTTCGTGGCCGAATAGGTATGCATGGCCGAGTAGAAGGAGTCGTTGCCCCATATATTCACGGCCTCGCCATCCTCGTTCTCTGCCAGATACTTCCCGTGAGAATACTTAGACAGGTAGCGGTACGGGCCAAAGGAAAGACCCATGTAGGAGTAGGATGTCAGCATCAAGAGGTTGCAGTTGAGCGAGGCGTCGATATAGTGTTGCGAGAGGGCATCCCAAGCCTGAATCATCGAGGCAGTATAGGCCCAGTCGCGCAGCATGGCTTTGGGAGCACTGCCGAGGCACAGGTTGGCGTAGTGGATCACCTTGTCCCATTGCTCGTAGTAGAGATAGAAACGCGCGGCAAAGGCGTAGGCTGCACGCTCGTTGAAGTGGTATTTGGGAACGGAATAGTCGGACCCTACGAAGGGGAGAGCCTCCAGAATGTCCTTCTCAATCTTCTCGTAAACGTAAGCCAGCGAAGGGCGGTCGGGATTCTCGTCGAGTTCGGTAGCAGTATGATCCATATAGACAACGCCCAGCTGCTGGTCGGCATCAACCGAGCGGTAGGCTTGGCAGAACATATTTGCCAACATGAAGTGGGCATAAGCGCGGCAGAGAAGTGCCTCAGCGCGTAGGTGCTGGAGGCGTGTCGTCGTGGCTCCGCCCAGTGCGTCGATGGCTTCAAGGGCTGTGTTGGCTGTGGCGATGCGCTCGTAGCAGTCGGCCCAGAAATTCTCAGGGCTCTCGTTGTTGGCCTCAGTCACGTCCTTCCAGGCATAGACTTGGTCGACAAAACGATTGGTATTGGGGTTGTTCTCGCCGTAGTCGTCGACATTGTCCGACATCACCTCGCACACGAAGAGCGGGTCGTTGGTAAAGTAGGCCGAAACGAGCAGCTTCTCTATCTTATCCTCGGTGTTGAGCTCCGTACGGTTGTCTGGCAGCTCGTCGAGGTAGTCGTTGCATGCGACAAGGCTTATGGTTGCTGTGATACAGCAACATACGAACACATTATATAGGATTGATGAAGTTTTCATATTGCGCTGTATGATTTTATAGTCCGAGACGAAGGGTTAACGTAAACTGCTTAGGCATAGGCACTGCCACACCGCCCGAGTTGGTGAACTCGGGGTCCTGGCCATTGAGTTTCTTGTCAGCGTAGATGAGGAAGCAGTTTGTTGCTTGCAGCTTCAGGCCGAGGGTGCTCAGAGCGAGTTTTGACGCGAGCGCCTTGGGGAAATCATAGCCGAGCGATACTTCCTTCATGCGTATGAAGTCGCCCTTGGCTATTCGAGCCGTCGAGTAGTTGTATGCATTATAGGCTATATTCAGGTCCGTATCGGAACGGTTTTGCCGCGAGCTGGCGATGACGGGTATGTCGGTGTAGTTCTCGTCGCCAGGCACCGTCCAGCGGTTGCGGAATTCCTTGGGCATAGCAGCCAGTTCGCTATAGACGCTCGAGAAGACAGGGTCGAGGCGGACGACGTTGCCGAAGGAGTAGGTGATGAACACGTTAAGGGTCAGACCTTTCCACTTGAAGATGTTACCCAGCGAACCCATATCGGTGGGGTCGGCAGAGCCTGAGTACTCAAGGAACTTAAGCTCCTCGGGGTCGGTCTCCTGGAAGAAGATGTCGCTGGTCGTGCGGTAGCCTCCACTGGCATAGAAGGTGGGCAGACCCTGGTTGTTCAAGCCCGCGAAGGGAATGGAGAAGATGCTGCGCACGGGATAGCCTTCGAGGGCGAAGCCGCTGCCTGTGACAAGGTCTATCAGGCGCTCGGCCGACTCCAGCGAGGTGACTTCATTGCTGGTGTGGGAGTAGACGAAGCTCGTGGTCCACGAGAAGTCCTTCCGCTTGATGTTGGTCGTCGAGAGGCTTACCTCCAAGCCGCTGGCCTTCATCTCTGCCATGTTGGCATAGAGACGCACGCCGCCGGCGTAGCCGGGAGTGAGCATCGAGCCTATGAGGTCGTAGTTGTTGCGTTTGTACCAGTCGAAGGTCAGGTTGATGCGGTTGTCGATGAAGCCTGCTTCGAAGCCGAGGTTGAGCTCGTGCTTCTTCTCATAGGTGAGGTTGGGGTTGGCAGGCCACGAGATGCTGATGCCGCTCTCCTTCACGTCGGTGAAGGGGCGCCAGGGATTGTAGGAAGAATAGATGGCCGTCGAGTTGGTGACGCTGGCAGGGCCGCGGTCGGCGGTCAGCGAGTAGCTGGCCTTGAACTTGAGTGCCGAGAGTGCCGGGCGCAGGGCTTCGAAGAAATCCTCCTCGTGGACGCTCCATGCTGCCGAGACATTCCACGTGGGCAGCCAGCGTGCCTGGCGGCTCTTGCCCATGCGGTTGGTGCCTTCGTAGCGGATGGTGCCGTTGAGCGTGTAGCGGTTGCGCCACGAATAGGTGGCGTTGGCGAAGAAGGCGGCATTGCGCTCACGGGTGTTGGTGAGGGTGTAGTAGTTGGTGTTGCGCTCCATCATCTGCTTGAAGGCAAGGTAGTTGAACGCTGAGATCTCGCCGTTCTCGAAAAGTACGCCCCAGTCGCGGTTCCATGTAGAATGGCGGTTGACGTGGTTTATCTCCATACCGGCGTAGACGTTGACGATGTGTTGGTCGTTGAAGACATCGTTGTAGGACGCCGAGCCACGGAAGTCGTAGCCGAACATGCGGTGGTCACTGCGCTCAAGTATGCCTCCTTCGGGCATCACAGAGACGGGCAGGGCGTAGATGTTATCGGGGTCGGTGTAGAGATAGCTGTTCTTGCCGCGGATGGTGCTGGTGTCCATGGCGCGGTAGGCCATGGCCTGATTGGACTGGTCGAGAATAGAATGTTCCTGCGAGGTGGCCGAATATTTCACAGCTCCCAAGGCCGAGAGCTCGATGCTGCGGATGGGCTTGTAGGAGAGCTTGCCCTGCAGGCGGAAGTCGGCCACGTTGAGGTCGATGGAGTTGTTGTCGAGCTCGTGGAAGATATTGAAAGGAGCGTAGTTGCGCGTGTAGTATGCGGTGGGGTCGAGCGCGCGGCTTGAGTTGAGAGCGTAGCTGTAGGGGTTGATGTCGAAGGAACGCGTCACGGCGCCGTTAACGGGGTCGACCTCACGCGAGAGTGTGCCGGGGGCATCCTGGTTGCGGTAGCTGGCGTTGGAGATGATGCCGAAGGTCACTTTCTTAGAGAGGTTGAAATTGGCATTGATGTTGGCCGTGTAGCGTTCGACGGAGCTCTGCAGCGTCCATCCCGGGTCGGCCATGGCACTGACTGAGGCGTAGTACTGTGCCTTGTCCGAGCCGCCGGAGATGCTCACCGAGTGTGTGTGCTGGACGTTGGTCTTGAACAGGAGGTCGAACCAGTCGGTGTTGCGGTACTCGGCATCGCGCAGGTAGCGCCCGATGGCCTCGGGCGTGTTGTTCAGAGCGAAGGTGCCCGTCACGGGGTCGTACTGCGAAAGCATCTGGTACATCTTGCCGTAGACGCCGGTCTCCGACGAGTTGGCCAGCTCGGCATAG
The DNA here is from genome assembly GCA_017469685.1 of Bacteroidaceae bacterium. GTDB lineage: Bacteria > Bacteroidota > Bacteroidia > Bacteroidales > Bacteroidaceae > Physcousia. The sequence continues at coordinate 16,855 of JAFUFW010000018.1, forward strand.
TTCAGGTAGCCCTTCTGTTGCAGCTCCTGATAGACCGACATCTGGTCCTGCGAGTTCATGATGTTGAACGTGCGGTAGTTGGGCTTCAGGCGCATGGTGTACTCGCCTGTGTAGCTGATGCGGTTCTGCCCGGCCGTACCTTTCTTTGTTGTCACGACAATCACGCCGGCCATCGCGCGCGCGCCATATATAGATGTGGCGCTGCCGTCCTTGAGGATCTCAAAACTCTCGATATCGTCGGAGTTCAAGCCTGCAATGGCCGAGGAGATGAGCGTGTTGGGGTCGCCGGAGCTGAGATCGTCAGCCGAGACTTCTACGACGTCCTCCATGATGACACCGTCGACCACCCACAGTGGCTTCGACGAGCCATAGATGCTCGTGGCACCACGCACGCGTATCTTAGGCGCTGCGCCGAAGGTTCCGCTGACGTTCTGCACCGAGACGCCGGCGGCACGCCCCTCAAGGGCGCGGCTGATGTCGGCCACACCGTCGAGCTTGGCATCGGCGGCGTTGATCTTCACGGTGGCGCCCGTGTTGAGGCGCTTGTCCACGCGCTGCATACCGTTAACTACTACTTCTTCGAGCTGTGCGTCCTTCGAGCGAAGCCGCACAGTCATGCCGTCGCGCGCTTTGGCCACCAACGGTTCCATGCCTATGTAACTGAACACAAGATTGCGACCGACTTCCACGTCGAGGGCAAACTTGCCATCGATGTCGGTCTGCGTGCCCGTAGTGGTGCCCTGCACCATTACTGACGCTCCAATGACGGGCTCGCCGTCGTCCTCAAAAAGTACCGTGCCTCGGATTCGTGTCTGTGCTTCGATGACGGCAACGCTGAGCATTGTTGCCGTGAGGATGAGTAGTATCCTTTTAATCATATAATAGTGTTGATATTCTGAAATAAGAAATATATGGTTAATTGACACCGCTGTGCCTCTGACGATTGGTCGCCATGGCGACATAAATGACCCTGGTCTTTATGCCAAATATTAATATCGGGCGCAAAGGTATGTAAATTCTTTCAATATGCAATCAATTCGGCCTAAAAAATACTAAAAAAAAAGCCGAACGCAGCAAAGCGGACGACTTCTTAAGCATTATTAGAGCATTTTGACAGTTCAAGTCGCTTCAAACGAAAGCCCATAGACCTTAGGAATATGTATTAAGGCCTTTGCCAACAACCCTTGGGCCTTCACCAAAAAACCCTTAAGGGTTATGGCCTGAACCCTTAAGGGTTTTGCCAATAACCCTTAAGGGTTTTTGCGAAAAGGCTTGGGCTTGTCTGAGCAGAAGCTCTACGGAGAGCCACAGAAACCTCAATATGTGCGTTGTGACGGCCTTTCTCAAGCCACCTTCTCCAGGCGCTTCATCATGGCAAACATGAAGAGAGCTGAGAGCAGGCAGAGGCCGGCGAAGACGAGCCATACGGTCGTGAGCGAGAGACCGCCCCAGAGGATGCCGCCGACGCTGACGAGGAGGTTGCCGATGGCCGTGGCCACGAACCAGCCACCCATCATCATACCCTTGTACTTAGGAGGAGCCACCTTAGAGACGAAGCTTATGCCCATGGGCGAGAGCAGCAGCTCACCAAAGGTGAGAACGAGGTAGACGGTGATCAGCCAATAGGGCGAGGCGGGATAGGTGGCTGTGCCTGCTTCGATGGCAGCCTTCTGCTCATTGGGAGTCAACAGGCCCTGGGATGCGAAGATCATCAGGCAGAAGGCCAGAGCAGCTACAATCATGCCATAAGCTATCTTGCGGGGAGCCTTGGGTTCCTTGCCCTTGGCTGCGAGAGCGCCGAAGATGGCCATTGAGACGGGCGTAAGAGCTACGACGTAGAAGGGGTTGAACTGTTGGAAGATGGGTGCGCTGATATCAACACTGCCTGTTGCCTGAGTGTACTCATAGCAGAGGAAGGCACAGGCGGCAGCGACGACGACGGCAGCAATCCAACGGGCCTTGGCCGTCTTCGACTGGAATACAGAGAAGAGACCATAGACGATGAAGATGATGGCCACGAGGTTCCACACGTTGAAGGGCATGGTGTGGACGCCTTCGGCTGTCTTCTGAGTGAACTGGTTGGCGAAGTAGGTCAGCGAAAGACCATTCTGGTGGAAAGCCATCCAGAAGAAGATTACGACGGCGAAGACGAGCACGAGGGCCGTGATGCGCTGGCGTGTCTCCTCAGGAGTGAGCTGCTCGGCCGGAGCAGCACCTGCGGCAGCGCCCTGTTTCTTATCGCCCTCGACGTGGCGGAACCAGCTGCGGAAGCCGTAATAAATGGCTATGGAGAGAATGAGAGAAGCGCAGGCTACGGCGAAGGCGAAGTGGTAGCTGTCAGCATGGCTGAAGCCGAGGCTCTCCTGAGCCCACTTCATAATCGACACGGCGGCGGTCGGAGCAAAGAGGGCACCTATGTTGATGGCCATGTAGAAAATGGAAAAACCCGAGTCGCGACGGGAGGCATACTGCGGATCGTCATAAAGGTTACCCACCATCACCTGAAGGTTGCCCTTGAACAAGCCCGTTCCGAACGAGATAAGCAGCAGGGCGGCAAACATGCCAGCCAGGGCAAAGCCGCCGCCACCCATGGGCACCGACAGCAACAAGTAGCCAAAGAACATGATGAGGATGCCGATGGTAACCATCCTTCCGAAGCCAAACTTATCGGCCAAGATACCGCCCACCAGCGGCAGGAAATAGACCAAGCCGAGGAATGAGCCATAGATGATACCTGAGACTGATTCCGAGAGACCGAAGTTCTCGCCGAGGAAAAGGGCAAAGACGGCTATCATGGTGTAGTAGCCGAAGCGCTCGCCCGTGTTGGCCAATGCAAGGGCATAGAGGCCTTTTGGTTGGTTTTCGAACATAAGTGTGTTGGTTTAGTTTAATGATATTAATGTAATCTTTGGCCACAAAGGTAACATTTTTTGTTATTCAGTCCTTATTATTCATCAAAATAATTGTGTTTCGCCCCATAATTTTTCACTTTTCACTTTTAATTTATCACTTAATGTCTTACCTTTGCGCCGCGAAACAACGCAAGGATAGCCCGACACGCACCGCATGATAAATTGGAGACTTCTGTCCAAAATTCTTGGTCAGCTGCTTGGCATTGAAGCAGTGATGTTGGTTGTGTGCCTCGGGATGTCAGTCTATTGCCATGGCGACGACTGGCTGGCGTTCCTCTTCTCGCTTGCAGTGACGTGTTTCGTCTCCGGCCTCATGCTACACCTCGGGCGCAATGCCTCGGCGTTCATGCACCGCCGCGACGCCTACCTCATCGTGACGCTCACGTGGGTTGTCTTCAGCGCACTCGGCTCCATTCCCTTCGTAGCCAGCGGCTACGTGCCCAGCATCACCGATGCCTTCTTCGAGACCATGTCAGGCTTCACCACCACTGGCGCCAGCCTCATCGACGATGTCGAGAGTCTGCCGCACGCATTGCTCTTTTGGCGTAGCCTCACACAGTGGATAGGCGGCCTGGGCATCATCTTCTTCACCATAGCAGTCATCCCGTCGCTCATCCAAGGAGGCTTGCGCGTATTCTCGGCAGAAGCCACAGGACCGATGCGAAACAAGCTGCACCCGCGTCTCAGCACTACGGCTAAGTGGATCTGGGGCATATACGTCCTGCTCACGGCTGCCTGCGCAGCATTGTTCTGGGCCGAAGGCATGGGCGTCTTCGACGCGGTGAACTATGCCATGACGGTCACCGCCACCGGCGGCTTTGCAACCCACAACGACAGCACAGGCTATTTCCACAGCCCCTACATCGACTACACGGCCATTGCCTTTATGCTGCTCTCTGGCATCAGTTTCTCGCTCTTCTATCTCACCATCCTCAAAGGGCGCTTCCGCCAATTCTTCCGCAACTCAGAGCTGCGCCTGTTCCTGTTCCTAATCGTGGCGGCAACGATATTCATAATGCTTTCGCTTATGCGCAAATGCCATTATGAGTTCGAAGACGCATTTCGCTCGAGCCTCTTCCAGGTAGTCAGCTTCGCAACTACGACGGGCATATTCAACGACGATGCAGGCCAGTGGCCACACATCACGTGGGTGGTGCTATCGGTGCTGATGTTCTTCGGCGGATGCTCCGGCAGCACTGCCGGTGGCTTCAAATGCGTCCGCGGTGTGATGGCCCTCGAAGTGATGCGCAACGAACTCCGCCGCGTCCTGCATCCGCGTGCCGTGCTGCCCGTGCGCATCAACAAGCAGCCTGTGCCCTACTCTACCCAAGCCACGCTGCTCGCCTACTTCGCGCTTTACCTCATGCTCTGCCTCGTGACGTATTTCATCATGATACTCGCGGGCGTCGATAGCACCAACTCCATAACCATAGCTCTATCCTGTGCAAGCAACGTAGGCCCTACGCTCGGACTCGAAATAGGCCCGACAATGTCTTGGGCTGTGCTGCCAGGCTTGGTCAAATGGCTGCTGACACTTCTCATGCTCATGGGTCGTCTTGAGATTGTCAGCGTAGTAGTACTCTTCACCCGCTCCTTCTGGCGCGACCGCTGAGCCATTTCTCATTTTTTCACTTTTCACTCTTTCATTTTTCACTTTTCACTAAAACAACACACATGGGCGGCTTTTTCGGAACCATTCAACAACAAGCTTGCATCACCGACCTCTACTACGGTACGGACTACAACTCGCACCTCGGCACCAAGCGTGGCGGCCTTGCCACCTACTCAGCCGAGAAAGGCTTCTACCGTAGCATCCACAATCTCGAGAACCAATACTTCCGCACGCGCTTCGAAGCCGAGTTGCAGAAGTTTCCGGGCAACAGCGGAATAGGCGTCATCTCAGACACCGACCCGCAACCCATAATGGTCAACTCACACTTGGGCAAGATGGCCGTAGTCACCGTAGCCAAGATAAACAACCTCGACGAGCTGACCCGTGAGCTCCTCAACGATGGCGACCACTTCTCCGAGATGTCGTCCGGCAAGACTAACCCCACCGAGCTCATTACCCTGCTGATAGCCCGAGGCAAGAATTTCGTCGACGGCATAGAGAACGTATATAGAAAGGTTAAAGGCTCATGCTCGATGCTCATACTTACCGAAAACGGCATCATAGCCGCGCGCGACCGCCTCGGACGAACACCAATCGTGCTCGGACATAAGGACGGAGCCTGGGCTGCAACCTCTGAGACAACAGCATTCCCCAATCTGGGCTTCGAAGCAGACCACTTCCTCGGCCCAGGAGAGATTGTGCGCCTCACGCCCGACGGCTTCGAACAGCTGCGCAAGCCAGAAGAAGAAATGCAGGTGTGCTCGTTCCTTTGGGTCTACTATGGCTTCCCAACCTCTACCTACGAAGGCCGCAATGTTGAGGCCATGCGCCACACCTGCGGACTTCTCATGGGCGAGCAGGACGACACACAGGTGGACCTTGTTGCAGGTATCCCCGACTCTGGCGTAGGCATGGCCACGGGCTATGCCGAGGGCATCCGTGCACCCTACCGCCGAGCCATCTCCAAGTACACGCCTACTTGGCCTCGCTCCTTCATGCCTGGCAACCAACTCACACGCAACCTCGTGGCCAAGATGAAGCTCATACCAAACAGCGACGCCCTCGACGGTAAGCGTTGCCTCTTCTGTGACGACAGTATTGTGCGGGGCACACAGCTGCGCGACAACGTCCGCGGACTCTTCGACCTCGGCGCCAAGGAGGTTCACATGCGCATAGCTTGCCCGCCACTCATCTACGGATGTCCGTTCATCAACTTCTCTGCATCAAAGACAGACATGGAGCTGCTCACGCGCCAAGTGATTCACGATCTGGAGAACGACCACGACAAGACGCCGGGAGGCCTCGGAGGCGAAGCATCAACACCCCACGAGATCCTGCAGGAATATGCACGAACTGATTCTGAGAAATACCGTGCAATGGTCGAGGAGATGGGACGCCGACTCGGGCTCACCAGCCTCCGCTTCAACACTCTCGAGATTCTCATCCAGGCTATAGGGCTGCCCAAATGTAAGGTCTGCACCCACTGCTTCGACGGGTCGAGCCACTTCTAAGGATATAATCCCCAGGAAAAGTAACGAAAACAACAACGGGCAAGTCTGAGAAGGCTTGCCCGTTGTCTTATTCTCTTCCAAGAATGATGTTTACCAAAGCTGTTACATCAGCGATAGTGATGCTGCTGCAGCGAAATCGGATGTGGCACACGTCATGGCATAATCGAAGTAGAGAGCATAGAACTGCTGCGCCGTGAGGTTCTTCTTTGCCATCAGAGCCATGGACAACGTCCGTTTCATCTATGCATAAGTTATTATGTTATGCCTAAGATCTGTAAGCTACTTCGTCTTGACCTTATATACTTGGAAGGTCTTGGCGGGAAGAGTTACGTGAAGACTCATGGCATGAGAGTCGGACTGAACTGACACCTTACCGCTTACGGGGCAGACAGTTTCCGGTCGCGAAGGCACGTTCTCGGCTTCGTAGTCGGAACAATCGAGAGTCGTGACCTCAGCCGTTGTGGGTCTCGAAGCGAGTTTGAGACCACCTATATTTATTGTCAGGGGCTGTGCTTCTGCAGTTGTATTGATTACCTTGACAATAATCTCACCTTTCTGTTTATCGGTGACGCTTGAGGCAAAGACACCGTCCTCGCCCTTCGGTACAGGGTTCAAACTCGGCTTTCCGCCATCGATGGCTACGGTGGTGGGCAGGACATTGGTGCCACGGTTAAGCATGTAGAGCTGCTGTACGTAGTAGGAAGCAGTGCGTGCGGTGTGGAGATTGTCGTACCATATAAGGTCGGGGCGCCACTGCCAACCGTCGACATGAGCGAAAAGGGGTGCGTAGGTAGCCATATGCACGAGGTCGGCATTGCGCTCGATGTTGGTCATGAAGGCTGCTTCGTAGATTGAAGCGCCTGCATGGTTCCACTTCTTGCCGCGGTCGTGGCAGGCCCATTCGCCAGCAAAGACGCGAGGGCCGTCCTTAGTGTAGAAGGTGCGATCGTCATATCGGTTCATCCAATTCTGGTACCATTTGATGTCGCGGTAGAAGTGCTCGTCGACGAGGTCTGCCTTTAGCTTGCGCATAGCGGGCCATCCGTTGCGGAAGTGGTCGTCCTCGGCATTAGGTCCGCTGGTGCCAATTATCTTTATTTCGGGATGAGCCTTCCGCACTTCTGGCACAATAATTGCGAGGCGGTCGAAGTAGGGCTGTTCCCACTGTTCGTTACCGATTGCGAGGAACTTGAGGTTGAAAGGTTCGGGATGACCCATATCGGCACGCAACTTTGCCCATTCGTTCTTTGCCGGGTCGCCGTTGGCGAAGTCAATGAGGTCTATGCAGTCGTCGATAAACTCTTGCAAGCCTTCCTTTGTGCAGGGAGCATGTTGGCTCTCACTGTCATTCTGGAACTGACAGCTAAGACCAACGCTCAGCACTGGAAGGGGTTCGGCGCCGATTTCCTCGGCCAGTTGGAAGTACTCGAAGAAGCCGAGGCCGTAGCTTTGGAAATAATCTGGGTAGTAGCGATAAGTGAAGGTGTTCTCCCATCGGTTCTTATTGATGGGGCGGTTCTCGACAGGACCTACAGTATTTTTCCACTTGTAACGCAGGTCAAGCGTCGTGCCCTCAACGATGCAACCACCAGGAAAGCGGAAGACACCTGGGTGTAGGTCTTCGAGAGCCTGAGCCACGTCCTTGCGCATGCCGTTCTCGTGGCCTCGGTAAGTGTCCACGGGGAATAGCGAGACGTGCTCAACATCCATCACTCCCGAGCCAGAACGACGCCGCTCGTTGCAGAGGAAGAGTCGCAGCTGGGCCTTCTCTATTGTGCGCGGACTCTTAATGGTCACGGTGTACTTCTTCCATTCTTTCGAGTCAACTTTTAGATCGGTGTTGGTGAATTCCTGATGCTCGGCCATAGTGTTCTGGTCTACGAACTGAATCCACAGCCACTGCGGTTGGCCGTCAGGCACGCGGGCCCACACCGTGAAGCGGTATTCCGCATCCTTCTCAAGACCTATGCCGAAGTAGCCCTCATTCTGCAGGCCTGTCCAAAGGTCTCTGTGACCAGCTGACGAGAGGCGTACGTAGTGAGGATTCTTATCGAATGGTCCATCATCCTTAATCTCCACCTTCCCGAATGCCTGCCAGCCCATGAGGTGGTCGGGAGTGAATTCGAACGATCTGTTCTTCAGGAGCTCGCCATATAGGCCGCCGTCGGCAGCATAGTTGATATCCTCGAAGAAGATACCCCACTGGGTCTTCTGGATGGCGGCACCAGGTTTCTTGGCATTAACGGTGACGACGGTCTCGGCCATGAGAGGTGTGAACTGCCACACTGAGGCTACAAACATTACGTAGAGGAGGTTTCTGAGTTTCATAAATCAGCGTTTATTATGTGGTTAAAAAGATTCCTGTCCAGAGATAATAACATATTTGCCTGTCAATAGATGACTTTCTTGCCATTGAGAATATAGACCTCACCTTGACGTGGGTGGTCGATTTGCCTGCCGCTGAGGTCGAAATATCTGCCTTCTACTGGTTTTCCATCTACCTCTTTGATAGCATCAGGGATGCTCTCCTTGGTGACGTAGTATTGCTGTAGAGGCGGATTGGCGGCTGAGCCTTTGACGCGGAGCCAAGCCGTTCCGGCAGGGATGGTGGTGGCTTCGTCGATCTTCACGAACGCGGTGCTGCCTGTGGCTTCGTCTGTTCGGAGGAGATAGAAGAACTCGAAGGTATCTTCGTGGCAGCTGACGAGGCTGTCAACGGCGCAGCCCTTGAGGTAAGAAGTCGAGACATTGGCAGCGCTTTTGGTCGTAGGTACGAACTTCAGCAATGCCCCTGGAGCGGCCTTATAAAGCACGGCAGCGCCAGCAGGAACGACGGCGTTGGCCGTCAGGCGCGTTATTCGAACTGTGTCAGCCGTAGCATTTACGCCCGTGAGGTTGTAAGCAACGACACCGTCGGGCAGGCTTACTGGATAAGAGGTATAGAGCACATCCCATCCACCCTCGGGCACTGTACGCTCAATAGTATAGTGTGAACGCAGGTTATAGCTGAGGTGCGGGGGCTGATTATATACGTCGTTCTGGCTTATGACCTGTGCTCGATATGAGAAGTCATCCATGAGGTGAGGCACGCCATAGTCGGTAGGATAGTCGGTTGCGCTAATGACGAGGCGGTAGTCACTCCCCGACTGATCCCACGTTACGATTTCCTCTCGCCAGTCGCCCAGCAGGTCGCCCGAGACGCAAGGGTTCTGCTTCGAGCTATTGTTATAGTTGCCCGGCACGTAATTTGTGCCATTGATTTGCATACGCCAGAAAGCATTGGCCGACGGATTCCAATACTCCAGAATGTTCTTACCGTAGAAGTCGTCGGCAAGATCGCCATTCCAATATATGCGGAAGCTCAGGCCGGCCCCGCCGCCGTGGGTACAGTTGCTGAGGATGACATTGCGGTCGGTGTCGAAGAGTTCATCGCTGGCGCTGCTCTGCCAGTAGGCGTTCTCGGCCTCGGGATTAAAGTTGGCCATGATGCCGCGGCCGGTGTCGCTGCTGGCAGTGACACGCCACAGCACTTCGCCAGTGCGGGCGTCGCGCAGGTCGGAGCCATAGGGGCTGTGCTCATGCACCATGAAGTATTCCTGCCCCGGACGGGAAGGTATGAAATCGCCCAAGTGGATGGCGTCGCCATGGCCAAAGCCTGTGCGGTAGAGTGTCGTGCCGTCAGAGTTGAGGGCTCCCGAGCCATAATGAATTTCCTGACGGCCGTCGCCAGTGACGTCGCCGATGCTTATCCAGTGGCAGCCTTCGCCATAGACGGTTTTCGTGAGGTTCTTGACGGTTCCGTTGGCGTAGGTCACGGTGCCTTTATTAGCACTCTCGCCGCGATGGAGCCATCGCAGGGTGATGTTCTCGCCGTCCCAATCGTAGGCTCCTATCTTGCAGCCGCTGTAGTAGCCGCGTGCGAAGATGGCCGAGGGGTTGGCATCCTCGCCGTCGAGCCATGCGATGGCAGCCAGATAGCGCTCGGAGCGGTTCTGGTTTGAGTCGCCCCAGAAGCTCGTCGACTCGTCGGCATAGGCCGTATGGTAGTGGATGGTCTTGAGCTCGGCGCCTGTCACGCCGTCGTAAACCGTGATGTACTCCGAGCCATGGTCTTGCTTGCCGCGGCTGCTCTTCAGGTTCTCGTTGGGGTTGTCGCCATTGAGCAGGACGTAGTTGCCCTCACCGTCGATGGCTCCCGGGGCGGTCTTGACCATGAACTCGCCATATCCGTCGCCGTCGAGATCCCATGCTACGAAAGGTGTCGTGTGAGCCGAATTGAACATATTGGCTCCGGTATGCAGCATCCACAGCCGCGTGCCATCCATCTTGTAGCAGGCGTAGAAAGCCGGCGAGGTGGTGCCGCTGCTGGCGGCATCCTTCTCGTTGGAGGGAGCCCACTTGAGGATGATGTCATACTCGCCGTCGCCGTCCATGTCGCAGAACGAGGCATCATTGGGCGTATAGGTTGCTCCGGCAGATGTCGGGTCCTTGGGAGCCCCGCCCTGCAGGGTGACGTATGTTGTCTGGCTCCCCCAGGTCTTGACGTTTTCCTGCCGGTCGATGACGTTGCCTTGTCCGTCTACGACCTCGAGTGTGTAGGTGCTTGTAGCGCTGCCGCCCGTATCGAGGTAGTTGCTCTTGCCTACGACGGGTGTCTTGGTGATAAGCGTTTTGCCACGATAGAGGCGGAAGCGAACGTTGGTAATATCGTCGGAAGAGCGCAAGCGCCAGCTCACGAGCACGCCATTAGCTGTCTTCACGGCCAGTAAGCCTCGGTTGAGCGGCTTGGCATCGCCACGTGGCTGGATATGGCTGACCACGAAGCGGATGCTGACGGAGAAGACCGTCTGGCCGTTCTTCTGCGCTGCTAACGTTGCCACCTTATTATTATATGTGACACTGGCCGTGAAGCCCTCTGTGGCGGCAACTTCGAAATCAGTCGGGTCGCCATAGACTTTAGTTGGCCAAGAAGCGCTCTCACCGTTTTTCAGTGAGGCGATAAGGCTCATCAAATCGCCTGCCGAGCAGCTGGCAGAGGCGAAATAGTGGGATGCATCCCAGATGGGTTCATCGGTCTCGCCGCCGATGCTGACATTGCGGAAAGCTATCGATTTGGGATTCTCGTTGTCCTGCCCATTGAAGTTGTAGACATAGAGGATAATCTGAAACGCCTTGCCTGACTGCACGAGGACATCTGACAGCTGGAAAGTATGGTGGCTGTAAGCCTGTGGATTGCCCGATGCCACCTTGTTGCGCAATGGCGCTACAGCTGTTGCCAGTGCGCTCTCGGCTGCTGTGCCATTCTTCACGTAGACATCAAAATTGCCACCGTCTGTGCCACACTTCACGGCATCAAACTCGATGGTCGTAGGTTTGAAGGTGTGGCCCGTCTTGGGTGTCACAGTGAAGGTGACGCTGTGGCCGGCAGTCTTCTGGCTGACACGCGTCTTTGGTGTCAGCTGCGTGAATACAGGGTCGTAGGTTACGGCTGTATAGCCCGCATCTGCATTGCTGCCAGCCATGGTGGCGGTGGCTGTGAGGTTGGCGCCGAGGGCGAACTTAGTGGTAAGATAGTCGTCAGCGCCTGCCGTCCATGAGCAGGCTGCAAGGTTGTCCTTATCGTTCATCACCCATTTGATGTCGACGTGGTCGGCAAAGAGGGCCTGAGGGAGTTGCGACAGAATCGCGACAAGAAGGACGATGCAAAGGTTTATCTGTTTCATAGGCTCTGTATTGAGTAGTCAAAGCTGACTATTGATTGCATGTGGACATCAGAAATGTCAAGAAGGTTATTCGTAGTCGTCGAACACTTCGTTGAGGAACATGTTGAACGGCGCCATCGTCCGGAACATGTGCTCGAGGCGATCCTGGCCGTCGGGCTCGCCGACGAGGCTGTCGGGTATGGGCGTCCAGATGGTGTAGAGCCGCGGACGTATGTATTCGGGGAAAGCGAAATCCTTGGAGAAACCTTTGGGCGTTGTCTTGACAGGATCTTCGCCCACTACGGGATATAGAGCCTTGAACTCGGGAGCCTCCACAATCTCGCGGAAGCGGTCGATGTCTTCCACTATGGCTTCGCGCACATGCTTGAGCAGAGGCGCCGGCGGGCACCACGAGCCGCCGGCCACCATGGAGTTGCCCGGTTCGAGGTGGAGGTAGTAGCCGCCACGGTAGCTCTTGCGGCCATGCGAGCACACGAAGGCACCGAAGTGGCGCTTGTAGGGCGACTTGTCGGCAGAGAAGCGTGTGTCGCGGGCAAAGCGGTAGATGCACGTCTTGGGCGTCTGATAAGCCACCGAGGGGTCGAAGGCGGCGATACGGAGTATCATATCCTGGACATACTGCTCAAACGACTGGCGCGCAGCCCTGTACTCCAGCTGGTGGGCGTGGAACCACTCGCGGTCGTTGTGCTCGGCTATCTGGCGGAGGAACTTATATATGTGTTGCATGAAAAAGAGGTAAAGTGATAATATCTGGGCACAAAGATAGCAAAAGTCCTCTCGACAATCGCATCGGGAGGACTTTATTCGTGTATTTTTTACGTTTTTTAATTATCGCGTCTACTTCGCTGTGATAGTCTTTATGGCTGTGGAACTACCGACGGTGGAGCTGCCGACGTAGAGGCCATGCCATACGGTAGCGGCATCAGTGGGCGCCGTGGTGGCGTATTTCACTGCGTAAGTCGAGCCCTTGACCATGCCTTTGGCTGTGAACAGCGCGAGAGAGCTATTGCACGAGGCTTCGAAGCTGTATGTTATCAGGTTTGAGCTGCCGTTGGCATCGGTGAGCGTGTAGTAGCGGTTGGGCTGATAGCTTACGGTGGAGGTGTAGAAAGCGTAGCCTTGTGCGGCACCCGAGATAGTGTTGCTCGACGAGCCTCCGCCCTGCGCTCCGCCAGCACTGATGCCCACGCCCGTGCCTGTGATCTGGATGTAGGAGTTGTTGTCGCAATCGAAACCTTCTTCTGGTGCGCCACGAGTGGTGTAAGCAAAACAGATGCCGTTGCCAATAGTTATGGCGCCTGCGGAGCCGAGGTTGCTGTCGACGGCGTCGTTGCCGTTGGAGTAGCACACCGTGATGCCGCCGTCGAAGATAATCTTGGCGGCAGAGTTAATGCAGTCGTCGTAGCACTTGAAATAGTGTTTGCCGCCTTTGATGGTTATGTTTGACTTCGACTCCATGCCCTCGGCACCGCTCTTCGTGGTGGTCACCTCGGTGGTGCCGCCGTAGACGTTGATAGCGCAGATGGCACGTATGGCCTTAGCCTCGGAGGTGCTGTATGTGGAACCCGTGGTGTTGACGGTGATGGCAGGCCCACTGCCATCGCTTAGGCCTTGGGTGTAGTTGCCCTTTATGTTGGTCCAGGTAGAGCCTCTTCCCATGCCTCCAGGACCTCCGCCGCCAGGTCCCGGCCGTCCGCCGCCCCATGGATTGCTGCCACCGCCGCTCGACGACTTCTCGCCATAGCCTGCACGAATGCCCGTGCCGCCAGCGCCACTCATATTAATAGTGATAGTGCCTGCATTGAGTGCCATGTTCAGGGCTTTCATGCCTTTGGCACACTTGACGTCGGAAGACACTGTTGTGCCGCCAGCGCTGTTGGTGATGTTGAGTTCGCCGCCGTTGGTCTCTATATCCCAGGCTGCGACGCCACGCCCTGCCGTGCCGCTCACGGTGGCCTTGATGAAGCCTCCGTTGATGATTACTTTCCCTCCTTTGAGGGTTGTGGAATATGAGGGGTCAGAGGAGTCGCTGGTATCAACCGAGCCACTGGCTGAGAGAGTCAGTGTGCCGCCGCTGATGATGAGTGTCGAATCCGCCTTGATGCACTTGCCTCCAGCGGCTGTAGTGGTGATGTCGAGCGTTCCGCCCTCGATGTAGATATTTCCCGAGTCCTCACCGTCGTGGCCGGCAAGTATGCCTGTGTTCTCGGTGCCGTCGAGGTCGCACTGCAAGCCGTCATCGCCAACGCCACTGATCGTCAGGGTGCCACTCTTCATGAGGAAGTACTCGTCGCACGAGATGCCGTCCTTCACAGCCGAGGCGACATTGATGGTGGCATTCTTCAGCGTCATGTATTCGGCGCTCTTGATGGCATGGGCGTACTTGCCGTGGGCGGTGAGCGTGCCCTGCCCCTTGAGCTCGAGGTGGCCCTTGCAGTAGAGGGCAGCTTTCTGGGCGAGGTCAGAGGAAGGCGAAGAGCAGTCTGTCAGGGCGTTCGTGGTGCCGCTCTTCACGCTGAGGTCTATGCGCTTGCCGTTCATGATACAGACGGCTGCGCCAGAGTAGACCGGCGTGGCGTTGGTGAGCGTAAGGCCACGAAGCTCAACAGTAGCCTTGTAGGAGCCCGCCATATAGAACTCGCCGTCGGACGAAGAGCCTGAGAGGCTATAAGTTATCTCGTCGGCAACGTCGGTGCTCTGAGCCACTTTGACGTGGGCACCTGCTATCGTAGCGTCGACCAGGTGGGCGATGTCGCCTGCAACGTAGACTTTGGCGGATGCGCCATCGTAGACGACGCTGACGGTCGTCGAGTCGACTTCTGTGGCATCAACGTACATGCGTGTAATATCGCTGATGGCAAAGGTCTTCTGTTCTATAGTGAGGCTGGTGCCTGAGGTATAAGGCATGATGCCTGCGTCAGCGGCTGGGAACTGGTAGGTTACGTCGCCCGTGACGACGTTCAAGGTCTGAGCCACAGCCGCACTCAGCGTTGCACTCAGAAGTGCTATTGAGAGGATGAGCTTTTTCATGGTCAACGGATATTCATCTTAAAGTTCTTACTTCCGTTACTGACTACGTAAAGGCCTTTAGCAAGGAGGCCACGTGCCTGAGCTGCGGTGTCAAAAGTTCCGACAAAGATGCCAGCAATGGTGTAGACCCTCACGGATTGTGAAGCTGCAAGCTGGCGCACAGCGTCCTCTTCAGGTGCGCTCACGACGATAGTGTATGATGCCGAGCCGGCCTCATACTCGTCGTTGCCGGCAAAGGTGGCGGTGATAGTGGCTGCGCCCTCTCCTACGAGCGTCACGCGGCCGTCTGCGTCGACCGTGGCAACGCTATCGTCGCTGCTCGCCCAGCTGAGGGCGAGGTTGTTGGGGTTAGCAATCTCCGGCCCGGCAAATTCCTGGCCGAGTGTGGCCGTGAACTCACCATCATCGGCAAACGCGAGTCCGCTCTCGGCCTTGATGGGATCTACGGGGGTTGCCTCGCCAGTAGAGGAGAACGCCATAGAGGCAAGGTCTGTGAGTGCGAGCGTCGTTGTGCCGTCTGCATTAGAGGCTATGAGCCGGCCTCCGGAGAAGGTTATCTCAAGATTTGCCACGCTGAGCATCGTCTGCACGCCGTCGGCAGCAGTGAAGGTCAGGTAGGGGTAGGCATAATCCTGAGCCACAGCGCTGAGCGATGCGAGCACTGACAACAATAAAGAATACGACAATCTTTTCATTTCTGTTGCTTTAGTTACAATTTGACTGCAAAGTAACTAAATATATTTCAAACAGCAGCTTGATTAACAAAGATTAATACAAACTGACACAAAAACATCAACCGACTTCAGCTGAATTATTATAGCTTAGGCGGTGGATTTACGTATTATTTTGGAAGCAGCCTCAGAGGGGTCAAAAAAAAGGGCCAAGGGTTTTGCCCGAAACCCTTAAGGGTTTTGGCCAAAAGGCTTAAGGGTTATCGCCAGAACCCTTAAGGGTTCCTGACGGAAGGCTTAAGGGTTCTGGCTGTAGGTGTTGGGCAGTGATTATTTCAGCGTCATGCAGTCGATGTCGGGCATCCAGCCGTTGGCATTGTAGAGGCGAACGGTGTTGGAGCCTTTCTGCAGGTAGACGGTAGCTGTGATGCGGCCGGGCAGGCTCCAGTTGCGCGAGTGTGTGGCGAGCGTAGTAATGTGCTTGCCGTTGATCTCGAGTTCCATGTCGCGGTCCTCGCCGCTGTAGTAGACGAAGGTCATCTTGCGATAGCCAGCTTTCTCCACATAGACGTCCTTCCAGACGATGTCGTTGTCGGCGCTCTGGCCAAGGAAGCCTGCGACATAGCCTCCCATAGCGTCTTCCTTAGCACGGTAGATGGCGGTTTTCATTGCCACGTTGTTGCGCAGTTCCTGGTACTTCTGCATATAGGCAGTCTCGGCCTCATACACCTTACGGTCGATGCGCTTCTTTGTCTTGGCCGTGAAGATCTGAGTGCCATGAGCGGGCACGATGGCATTGAATTCGCCCGAGATGGCGGGATAGTCGAGATGGTCGAAACAGTCGTGGCAGACGACGGGGTCGGCCATGTCAAGGACATCCCACGTGAAGCTTACCTGCTGCTCTTCGTCGCTCGGGTTGTAGATGGCAAAGGCGCGCTCCGGGCCGTGCAGCTTCTTGATATCTTTCACCAAGAGGTAGCACTCGCCGAGCTTTGCGGCTACGTAGGCCTGCAGGTGGAGCGGGTCTTGGTTCAAGGCGATGAGATCCTTGTTGCACATGAGCTTCAGGGCTGCGGGCTTGATGTTGGCCATGTCGCAACCGATGAGCAGAGGCGACGACATGATGCACCACATGCCGAAGTGTGTGCGGTCCTCGATTTCTGACATCGAACGGCCCACCTCAAGCATGTCCATGTCGTTGTAGTGACCGTCGTGGCAGTAGGCACTCAGGTAGAGGTTCTCGGCCAGGATGCCCTTGACGCTCCTCCAGGCATCATAGATGTCGCCCGTCGTGCGCCACGAGTCGGCAACATCGGCGCTCCATGTGCCGGGGTAAGCCCAGCGGCACATATTATAGACGATGCCCTTTTTCTTGACGCTCTTTATGGCGTTGCTGATCTTTGTGTACTGATCGCGCTCGTCAAGCCCCATGTGGTTGCCGCCGCAGTAGTCCACCTTGATGAAGTCGAAGTCCCAATCATCGAAGTAGAGCTGGCAGTCCTGCACTTCGTGGCCTGCAAAACCTACGCCTAAGCCCCAGGCATGGCGGTTGCCGCTGCCACATGTGTTGTCGCCGGCGTCGCTGTAGATACCGGCCTTGAGGCCGAGGCTGTGGATATAATCTACCAGCGAGCGCATGCCCGAGGGGAAGAGTTTCGTGTTCAGGCGCAGGTTGCCGTCCTCGCCGCGGCCATCCCAATAGCCGTCGTCGATGTTGATAAACTGGTAGCCGGCTTCCTGGAGGCCGCTCTTGTGCATGGCATCAGCCTGCTGGCGGATGAGCTGCTCATTGATGTTCAGGGCAAAGGTGTTCCACGACGACCAGCCCATCGTGGGCGTACGCTGGGCCATGGCAACCGTAGCCACAGCCAGCAGCAGAAGGAGAAAGTTTTTACGCATAGTAGTTAGTGGTTTATTGGGTTTGCTTTGCGGTGTAAAGATAGTAAAAGATTAGATATTAGGAACTAAAGATTAAAGAAATTACCACTCAGAATTGATTTTTCTGATTATTTGCAGCACAAAAGAACAAAAACCACGACCTCGAATCCGAATCTCTAATCTTTTTAGCTAACTTTGCCACGCAAACAAATCTGCAAGGTCATGAATATAGCCATATTTGCGTCGGGAAGCGGCAGCAACTGCGAGAACATCATCCGCTATTTCCGCACATCGGAGCGCATCCACGTGGTGCTCGTAGTGAGCAATCGCCCTGACGCCTACGCACTTGAGCGGGCCAGACGCCTGGGAGTGCCGACGGCCGTTGTGCCGAAGGGTGAGCTCAACACCCCAGAAGGCATAATGCCGCTGCTTAAGAAGCACGACACAGACTGCATCGTGCTTGCAGGATTCCTGCCGATGATTCCGGACTTCCTCATCGATGCCTATCCACAGAAAATAGTCAACATACACCCTGCACTGCTTCCTCGCTACGGAGGAAAGGGCATGTGGGGCCACCACGTGCACGAGGCTGTCAAGGCGGCTGGCGACACAGAGACGGGCATCAGCATCCACTACGTCACGCCCGTGTGCGACAGCGGCGAGATGATTGCGCAGTTCAGCACACCCATCAGCCCCGACGACACGCCCGAGACGATTGCCATGAAAGTGCATGAGCTGGAGATGGCCCACTTCCCGCAAGTGCTCGAACAGCTGTGGAGCGACTAAGGCGTGCGCGTAAGTTCGGCTACGACGTACTCCGACTGGGTGCCGATGCGGAAGCGGCCGCCCCAGATGCCTAAGCCTGAAGAGACGTAGTAGCGAGTAGAACCACGCTGGTAGCTGCCCCAAGAGCACTCGAACAGGCGGTCCGTGACCCACGAGACGGGCCATACCTGCCCACGATGGGTGTGACCGCTGAACTGAAAATCTATGCCACAGCGCTCAGCCTCATCAAGGTTGTATGGTTCATGGTTAAGTACAATTGTGTAGGTAGAATCCTCTATTCCTTCAATAAGCTCTCTTAATCTCTTACGTCCGTGGTTGCCGTGGTCGTCACGCCCTATGATGGCCACCGAAGGAGCTACGTACGCCACGCTGTCAACAAGCAGGCGGATGCCGGCATCGGCAAGGAACTGCATGGCCTGCGGCTTGTTGCTGTAGTACTCGTGGTTGCCAAGGCAGGCATAGACAGGAGCTTTCAGCCTCCTGAACTCCTGGGCCATATCCTCCTCAATGAGAGGCCGCACGCTGATGTCGATAATGTCGCCGGCAATAAGAATGAAGTCGGGGGACTCTGCATTCATCATGTCAACCCAGCGGGCAAGCTCACGCCGCGGGTTGTGGTAGCCAAGGTGCAGGTCGCTGGCCATAAGAATCTTGTAGTCGCGACCTATGGGTTTCTCGGTCGGCAATGTCGCGCGCACGCGTACCTTATTATAATAATGCGCCTTGCCGTATGCCAGCAAGCCAGCCAACGCCACAAAGATTACCGCCGCAGAAATCCAGTTGGCCACAAGCCACGACCGAGGTATCACGTGAAGCAGGCGGCCCAAATCGAGCACAACAAACAGCATCACAGCATACAGGATGACGATGAGCGACGACGTACCTATGACGTAAAGCACACGAGCCGCTGGCAAAGGAAGGCGGTCGAGCATACTTGTGAAATCAAGGAAAATGGACAGGAAGCACAGTGTGAAGAGGGCTATGACTACCACCTTCCAGCCTGAGGCCAGAGGAAGAAGAATCCACAGGTGCCAGCCAAGGTAAGCGATGGCCGCCACGGGAAGCAGCACGAAGAGTACGAACCAAAAAATATTCATTGTTGCGGTTAATTGTTAATTCTGTTTTTTGCCGTTCGTTTTTCTTCACAAAGTTATAGCTTTCCGGAAAAAGCTGAGAGTGGCAAGCTATAACTTTAATATTTTTTGTAACTTAGCGGCGCAAAACTACAATTGTTAACGCAACATCGAATGAAAATAGTCGCTGCCATTGACTCCCTGAAAGGCTGCCTGACGTCGGCCGAGGCCAATCGCGCTGCAAGATGCGGCGTGCTCGAAGTATTGCCAGAGGCTGAGGTCGTTGAGTTCACCGTCAGCGACGGCGGCGAAGGTTGGCTATCCGCAGTCAGGAGGAAAGGCGACGAAGATGTTGCCATAACCGTCGACGACCCGCTCCGCCGCCCTGTCTGTGCCCGCTATCTCGTTCGCGGGCATACGGCCATCATCGAAGTGGCGGAAGCCTGCGGGCTCAGTATCCTGTCCACCTCAGAGCGGAATCCGCTCGTCGCCAGCAGTTTCGGTGTAGGGCAGATCATCACCGACGCTCTCAGCAGAGGCTGCACAAACCTCATCATAGGTCTCGGAGGCTCTGCCACAAGCGATGCCGGAAGAGGGATGATGGAAGCGCTCAAAGGCCAGCAAGTCCCTGCAGACATAAGCGTCACCATAGCCACTGATGTCGACAATCCTCTGTATGGCCCTCACGGTGCTGCTGCCGTTTTTGCACCTCAGAAAGGAGCTACGGACGAGATGATTGAAGAGCTGGACAGGCAAGCACGACTCTTTGCCCGCAAAGCCGCGCAGCAGTCGGGCTTTGACCGCTCCTGGGAGCCCGGGGCAGGAGCGGCGGGCGGCCTCGGCTACGCTTTCATGCAGTTCTTCAACGCCACGCGCCGACCTGGCATTGACCTCTTGATCGACAGTGCAGGCTTCGACAGCATCATTGCCGACGCCGAGATCATCATCACCGGCGAAGGGCATGCCGACCGCCAGACGCTGATGGGAAAAGCGCCCATGGGAATCCTGCGCCGAGCGCAATCTCGGCACATCCCCACCATACTGATTGCCGGGCGCATAGATGGCCGCCAAGCACTCCTCGAAGCTGGCTTTGCCGATGCAATCTGCATAAACAAAAAAAGCCTCCCCATCGGGGAAGCCATAAAGCGCGATATTGCCATAAAAAACATCAAAACAGCTGTTTCAGCAGCAATCTCATCACTTAACTTCCGTAACAAATAAACCTAACTTCCGAAACTGATTCACCCTTCATCCGGATCCACTTCGCTCTGCTACAGCATAGAGTCCTAAGGTTCCCATGTGAATCTCTGCATATCAACGCAACCATTCCCCTTCAACCGCACGCCCTCTGACATAAGCAGTATAGCCTGTTCGTGCCAGCCAGGCACCGTCCGCCCGACGCTGTTCACAACCCTATGGCAAGGCAAGCCCAGCTCCAGCGGAGCTTCCTTCATTGCCCGACCTACAGCCCTCGAGTGGTTGGGCCAACCCGCCAGTTCGGCCACACGACCGTACGACATAACACGACCAGCGGGAATCTGCCGCACGATATCATAGACCTCAGCAAGAAAAGCATCGTGGTCAAAAGTCATATTCGCTCTTTAGACTAAGTTTATCACACCTCATATTTTCAACAAAGATAGTGATTTTATGCAAAATACATTCTGCTGCTGCACTTTTTAATGTATTTCTTTTTGTCTTTTACCGTTTTTCAATACCTTTGCCACGTGCTTCAGTGAGGCACACCCTTTTTATTTGCTCAAATCTCTGACACGAACTGCGACCTCGAACAAGAGTTTTTTGCGAGCAAAGATGTTACCCATGGGGCATGCACTTTCGTGCAGGCTTCTCCGTAGGGTAATATAGGATGTCGCAGGCCTGTGTCAGAGTATGGCTGAGGTCTGCACTTTTTATTTTTTGTTTATGAAACGTATATTGTTCATCCTTTTGTTGGGATTACTCCCAAGCCCTTCCTTCTCACAAGACATAATCATTACAAAAGAAGGAGACGTAATTGAAACTTTCAATCTGTTTGAAAAAGACAGTTCCTTTTTCTATTCTCTATCCCCAGCCAGGATAGTGTGTTTCAACGTATTGAAAAGGACAAACTTCTTATGATAAAATATAAAGACGGTAGAAAGGTTTACTTCAACAGACAAGAGTTTGATTACAATCAGAACAATAATACACATCCAGCCAACATAATAGAAGATAATCCTGCAGAACGCACATTAACAACCAGAAAAAGACAGGTTACTCATACAGAAGCAGTGAAAAGAACAAAAGTCTTTCATCCTTATATTGAGCTGCAATACAGGCATATGCTTTATGGAACGGACATTGACAATGAATTATCCCAATTATATGCCCCGGCATTAGCACTCAGGACCCAATACACAGGAACAAAGAACTGGTTTATTGAATATATTTGCGGATTTCAATACGCATTCGGCCACGAAAAAGAAGAAAATGGGAATAGGATTAATGTAAAAAACCTATCTGTAATAGAAGCTCTTCACGTTGGCCCCAACATAAAGATAAGCAGCAATAGAAGCTTCTCTTTTTACGGCGGATTCGGCCTACGCACTTCATTAATGTGGAATATAGGCGGTGTTGATATGCAGAACTTTATGGTCTCGGGAGATTGGAGGCGCTTTATTGGGGATTTTGAAGCAGGGGCTCTATACATTCACAAAAAAGTAATATTGGGGAGTTCTTTTGGCTTAGACATAACAGCCCAAGAACGGGATACAAACTTAAGAAGCATCTCTTTCTGTATTAGTATGGGGTATGGAATATAAAAAAACGGTGAAACCTTTAAACAAGGTTTCACCGTTTTTTAAATCAACTATTTCTGTAAAGAACTTTAGAAAAGAGGTGAAAGTTTCTCACCGCTATCTGGTGTGAAGTCGAGACCGAGGACTTTGGCAATGGTGGCAGCGAACTGCTTTGTGTAGAAAGGGCCATTGTTGGAGGCCTCGCCTAACGATGGTACGCCCTTGCCCCAAGCCATAAACCACGTCGCTTCAGAACCTTTGGTACTGGAGCCATGGTCGCCCCAGCCTTCTACAAAGCCACGGCCATGGTCGCAGGTTATGAGGTAAGCTGTCTTGCCACGATAGAACGGGTCGTTCTCGCATGCTTCGTAGATGTCGCGGATGAAGGCATCGGTGCCTTGAATGGCGTCAAGATAGAAATCATACTTGCGCGAATGAGCCCATTCATCAATATCGCCGAATGAAATCCACATGACCTTTGGATGGTCGGCCATCAGCGTCTCGAGTGCATAAGCGTATGTGAAAGCATCAAAATGCTCCGAGCGCCAGTAACGAGGCATGCCTGCGAGCATTCGCTCGGCAAGCTTCAGGCGTGGCGTCTGCTTCTTTGCTACGGGAGCTTCATAGGACACGCTGGCTGGAATGCCTGCCTGCTCGTTGTGAATGACATAACGCGTAGACTGCCAAGAACCATACATGACGACGCTTCCATGATAGCGCTTATCCTCATTTGCGGCTTCGAGCACGTTGCGATGAGGATTGTTGACGGGGTCATTGCTTCTGATGGTTTCGTCCACCATGCCGGTCATCATTTCGCTGTAGCCAGGATAAGAGATATTAGTCTTATTAGCCACCTGCATCTTGCTGCCCTTGTTGCGGTTGCCGATAACGAGGCCCTGTTTGGCTATGGTATTCCAGACAAAGGGCATCAGAGTCGCACGTCGCTCCTCGGGTGTTGCACGCCAATATGTGTTGCGCAAGAGTGTCGTGTCACGGACCTGCTTGGCATTAGTCATCAAGACCTCCTCAGCGCCGGCGAATACCTCTTGCCAGCGAAGGCCGTCGATAGTGATTATCACCAGACGAGGCTCCTTGCCGCCTTTGGCTGAGACCAATAGAGGGAACAGGAGCAGGAGAGCTATGAGACTACGTTTCATCTTACTTATTCTGCGTTAAAGCTTGCGAGGTCTTCTGGACGGAAGGCCTTGATGTATGCCGCCTTGCCGATGACGTTCTCCTCAGCCATGCGCACGTAGACGTTAGCGCTCTTGCTGAAGAGCTCGGGAGCCTTGGCGGCGTCGCGGATGATGAGAAGCGACATCACAACCTCGGCAGTCATGTCGTAGAGGCGGCGCGAGAGGAAGTCGATGGCATCCTGATTATCGAGAGCCTTGACGGTAGCAAGGGCTTCCTCGTAAACAGGGATGAGGGCCTCGACACGTGACTTTAATGCAGCAGACGAACCACTGCAAGCAAGCTCTTCAAGCATCTCCTTTATGTTGGTAAGCATGGTCCCGTTGATGATGTAGCGGATGGCAGCCACGACCTGCAGCTGTGTCGTTCCCTCGTAGATGCTGAAGATGCGGGCGTCGCGATACAGGCGCTGGCTCTTGTACTCCATGATAAAACCACTACCGCCGTGGATGCTGATGGCGTCGTAGGCATTCTGGTTGGCATACTCTGAGTTCATACCCTTAGCCAAAGGCGTGAAGGCATCGGCCAGGCGCTGGTACTTCTTCAGTTCCTGCTTCTCTTCGGGTGTGAGCTTGCGGTCGCGCTCGATGTCCTCGAGGCACTTGTAGACATCGACGTATGCTGCAGTCTGATAGAGCAACGAACGGCCTGCATCAAGCTTAGCCTTCATGCGGCTGAGCATATCATATACGGCGGGGAACTCAATAATCTTCTGTCCGAACTGAGCACGCTCGCGGGCATAGGCAAGACCTTCGTTGTAGGCTTCCTGCGAGAGGCCTACACTCTGAGCGGCGATACCCAGGCGGGCGCCGTTCATGAGGGCCATCACGTACTTGATGAGGCCCAGGCGTGTGCTTCCGCAAAGCTCTGCCTTCGCATTCTTATAGGTAAGTTCGCACGTGGGCGAGCCATGAATACCGAGCTTATGTTCGATGTGGCGCACGTTGACGCCGCCGTTGCGCGTGTCGTAGATGAACATGGAGAGGCCACGACCATCCTTGGTGCCTTCCTCTGAGCGGGCGAGGACGAGGTGGATGTCGGAGTCGCCATTGGTTATGAAGCGCTTCACGCCGTTCAGTCGCCAGCAGTTCTCCTTCTCGTCGAAGGTTGCCTTAAGCATCACGCGCTGCAGGTCGGAGCCTGCATCGGGCTCGGTGAGGTCCATCGACATGCCTTCGCCAGCGCAGACGCGAGGAATATACTTCTGGCGCTGCTCCTCGCTTCCGAACTCATAAAGGGTGTCAATGCAGCTTTGCAGGCTCCAGATGTTCTGGAAGCCGGCGTCGGCCGCCGAGATAACTTCGCTCAACATCGAGAAGACGACGTTCGGCAGGTTCAGGCCGCCGTAGCGACGGGGCATGGATACGCCCCAGAGGCCTGCCTTGCGGGTGGCGTCGAGGTTTTCGAACGTCTTGCTTGCATAGATCATGCGGCCATTCTCGAGGTGCGGCCCTTCGAGGTCCACACTCTCGGAGTTGGGAGCGATGATGTTGGCGGCCACGTCGCCCGTTATGTCGAGAATCTGCTTGTAGTTCTCGATGGCATCGCCTAAGTCGACGGGAGCATAGTCATAAGTTTTAGCATCTTCGTAGTTGCGCTCCTTGAGCTCAACGATGCGCTTCATCAGGGGATGAGCCAGATGAAACGCTATCTCGGGATGATCGGAATAATAGTTTGCCATATTTATTTCTTATCTTTTAATGAACTGATTTCTACATAGCAGGCCGTCAAGCAAAGCAATACCATAATGCCACGTAAAACTTTAAGCCCCAATGAATCAACGGTGAATAAGTCATAAGCAAATATCACCGCAAATACAAGCCAGAGAATCCAGGTCCATTTGTTCTTCTTCATTACTTACTGTTCTGCTTGTAGTACTTGATCAGCTTCGGCACAACATCTTCGACGGTGCCGACGATGACATAGTCGGCGATGCGGTTGATGGGGGCATCGGGGTCATTGTTGACAGAGATGATGATGCCAGAGTCCTGCATACCTGCGATGTGCTGAATCTGTCCGCTGATGCCACAGGCTATGTAAACCTTGGGATGCACGGTGACACCCGTCTGCCCAATCTGGCGGTCGTGGTCGCAGAAGCCTGCGTCGACGGCGGCACGTGAGCCACCGACTTCGCCGTGGAGCACTTTTGCGAGTTCAAAGAGCATATCGAAACCTTCCTTGGAGCCCATGCCATAGCCGCCGGCCACGACGATAGGTGCGCCCTTCAGGTTGTGCTTAGCAGCCTCCACATGATGGTCGAGCACGCGAACGACGAAAGCCTCAGGAGAGACATACTTCAACACCTCGGGATAGGCCACTTCCTTGCGGCATTCACCTTCATAGACAGCTTTCTGCATCACGCCCGAGCGGACTGTGGCCATCTGTGGGCGATGATCGGGATTGACGATGGTGGCAACGATGTTACCGCCAAAGGCCGGACGTATCTGGTAGAGGAGTTGATCGTAGTGACGACCCGTCTTTTTGTCGTCGTACTCCCCGATTTCCAGCTCCGTACAATCGGCCGTGAGGCCGCTGGTGAGCGACGAGCTGACGCGTGGTCCCAGGTCGCGGCCGATGACCGTTGCGCCCATGAGGCATATCTGCGGCTGTTCTTCCTTGAAGAGGTTCACAAGAATGTCGGTGTGGGGTGCCGAGGTGTAAGGGAACAGGCCTTCACCATCGAAGACGAAGAGCTTATCGACACCGTAAGGCAGAATCTGGTCCTCCACCTGGCCCTTAATACCTGTGCCTGCTACCACGGCGTGCAGTTCTACGCCCAGCGTATTGGCGAGCTTACGGCCCTTGGTCAGCAACTCCTGAGATACTTCCTGTACCTGTGTACCTTCTATCTCAACATAAACAAATACATTATTCATATCTCGTTATCCAATAATCTTTTCGTTCAACAATTCCTTAATCATTCCCTCGACGTCAGCGTCCGAAGCCGTCAACGTTTTCGACTCCTTAGCCTGGAAGACGATGTTCTTGACAGCCTTCACCTTCGTTGGCGAGCCTGCAAGACCGCATTGGGCGGGGTCGCCGTCCACGTCGGCCACGCTCCATTGATTGAGCGTCAGATAAGGCCGTTCCTCGTAGAGGTAGTCATAATCGCCTACGGTGGAATCGTTGGCCGTCGTACGCTCCATAGGGCATGAGGCACGCTTGTATTTCATCACCAGCTTGGCATTCTGAGGCCGGCAGGGAGCGGCGCTTCCGTTGACAGTGATGACTACTGGCAGAGGAGCCTCCACGGTCTCTACGCCGCCGTCAATGTGGCGCTTGACAGTTGCTACGCCGTCCTTCACGCTTATCTCCTCTGCATAGGTCACCTGGTTCAGGCCCAGTTTCTGTGCCACCTGCGGACCCACCTGAGCGGTGTCGCCGTCGATGGCCTGACGGCCGCCGATGACGATATCCACATCACCAATCTTCTTGATTGCCGTGGCCAGCGCATAGCTCGTAGCGAGCGTGTCGGCACCTGCGAAGAGGCGGTCTGTCAGCAGCCAGCCCGTGTCGGCGCCGCGATACAGGCCCTGGCGGATAATTTCTCCTGCACGGGGAGGTCCCATTGTGAGCACGCCCACAGTAGAGCCGGGGTTCTGCTCTTTGAGGCGGAGCGCCTGTTCCAGCGCATTCAGGTCTTCTGGATTAAAGATTGCAGGCAGGGCGGAACGGTTGACCGTACCTTCGGCCGTCATGGCGTCCTTGCCTACGTTGCGAGTGTCTGGCACCTGCTTGGCCAGCACAACGATTTTCAATGCCATATCTTATTCAGTTTATCGTTATTGTCTTATACATTAATTATTATAAGAGCGGTGCAAATGTAAGCTATTTCTTTTGAATGGCAAAAAAATAGTGCTAAAGTTATAGTTACAGCCTTCTTTTTTATGCTTTTCCCTAAACAATCAGAGGCAAAGCATAGTCAGTAGCTTTAGATGAGGTACTCCCGACAAAGCCCCGAGCCCTACCGAGATGGCAGAGCCCGGGGCTTTTGCGCTACAATTGCCAGCGGGCTTCATTCGTTATTTCGTCAGGTTTCCGAGGATATCGCGTGTGAGTTCCTTGGTTATGGTGCGTGTGGCAGCGCTCGTAGCGTTCTTCACGACCTTCTCCTTTGCCGAGGTTTTTGACTTTGTCTCCTTGCCCGACACCTTGTTGCTGACGTACGTGCCAAGGAGTGTGGCGATGGTTGAGGTTACGGCTGTCATTACGGCCGCGAGCACTTTGCTCATCATGCCCTGCTTCTTTTTTGACGCCTTCCCGCTCTTCTCGCTTTTCTCGCCCTTTTCGCTTTTCTTGCTCTTAGACTCTTTGGGCTCGCCCTCTGCCCCAGCGGTCTCGTCGGCCTTCTGCAACTCGCGCTCGGCGTCGGCCAGCAGCACTTCGAATGCGCTTTCGCGATCAAGGGCTTTGTCGTATTTCCCATAGATTCGGCTCTGCTTGATGCTGTCGAGGCGCTGACCTTCAGTGATGGCTCCTATCTGTGAGAGCGGGAAAAGTATCTTGGCTCGCTCCACCACTGACGGTGCGCCCTTAGCGTCAAGGAAGCTGACGAGCGCCTCGCCGGTCTCGAGGTTCATGATGGCCTCGTCGGTCTTGAAGTCGGGGTTTGCCCGGAAGGTTTCGGCTGCTGTGCGAACTGCCTTCTGGTCTTTCGGTGTGTAGGCGCGCAATGCGTGCTGGACGCGATTTCCGAGCTGACCGAGGATATTCTCAGGGATGTCGGTGGGGCTCTGCGTGATGAAGTAGATGCCGACGCCTTTCGAGCGAATGAGGCGGATCACCTGCTCAATCTTGTCGAGCAGAGCCTTGCTTGTGTCGTTGAATAGCATGTGTGCCTCGTCGAAGAAGAATACCAGCTTAGGCAGTTCGAGGTCACCCACTTCGGGGAGAGTAGAATAAAGCTCGGAAAGGAGCCAGAGGAGGAACGTGGAGTAGAGTTTGGGTTGCATCATCAGCTTGTCGGCGGCGAGCACGCTCATGACGCCCTTCCCGCCGTGCGTCTGCATAAGGTCCTGGATATCGAATGAGGGCAGCCCGAAGAACTTGTCGGCGCCCTGGTTCTCGAGCTGCAGTATAGCCCTCTGGATAGCTCCTATGCTCATCGTGGTGACGGTGCCATACTTTGAGGTCACCTCCTTGGTATGCTCAGCGATGAAGGTGAGCAGCGAGCGAAGGTCTTTAAGGTCGTCGAGCAGCCATCCGCGCTCGTCGGCAATGCGGAAAGCGATGTTGAGCACACCATCCTGTGTCTCATTGAGCTGCATTATGCGCGAGAGGAGCTGCGGCCCCATCTGCGAGATGGTGGCACGCATGGGATGCCCCTGCTCGCCGTAGACGTCGTAGAAGTGTACGGGACAGGCCTGGAACTCAGGGCTTTCGAGGCCGAATTCCGGCAGACGCTTCTCTATGAAGCCGCTCAGTCGCCCCACTTGCGAGATGCCCGAGAGGTCGCCTTTCATGTCGGCCATGAAGCATGGTACGCCCGCCTGACAGAACGTCTCGGCTATCACTTGCAGCGTTACGGTTTTGCCCGTACCTGTGGCACCGGCGATAAGTCCGTGGCGGTTGGCCATTTTTCCTTCAATCGATAAAGCCCCTTGGGAGCAATGGGCGACGTAGAGCCCGCGTTCTTTGTCTAACATATCTGTCCTGAATTTGGTATATTTTACGGCGCAAAGTTAGTCACTTTTTGCGTGAATGCAAATATTCGGGCATCTTTTCGTTCATATAAACAAATAAAATCCAAATCCTTCGCCCTTCTGACAAAAACTTTATACCTTTGCCACAAATATATGATAATCCACCCTCCAATTATGACAAGACATATCTTTGCTCTCTGCCTCGCAATCGCAGCAGCCAGTCAGACAAGCTTGGCACAGCAGGCTGATTACCGTCCTATGGACGACGTTAACAACGTTGTCGACCTCACGCTCGACAGTCTTGAGAAGGTACGCACGGCACGGCCCGTGGCCGGCAGCAGCCGCGTGGCCGATCACCCCGTACTCTTCCTTGTGGGCAACTCAACCATGCGCACAGGCACGAAAGGCAACGGCGACAACGGCCAATGGGGCTGGGGCTATTTTGCCCACAACTACTTCGACGCCTCAAAGATTACCGTGGAGAACCAGGCCCTTGGCGGCACCAGCTCGCGCACGTTCTACCGCAAGCTCTGGCCCGATGTGAAGAAAGGCATACGCCCGGGCGACTACGTAGTCATCGAGCTCGGTCACAACGACAATGGCCCCTTCGACAGCGGCCGCTGCCGGGCCACCATACGGGGTATTTCGCCCACCGACTCGCTTGTGGTGACGCTGAAGGAAGGCCCCGACAAAGGAAAGCAAGAGACAGTCTGGAGCTACGGCGAATACATGCGCAAGTTCATACGTGAGACCAGGGCGCTGGGCGCTCATCCGATCCTGATGAGTTTGACGCCAAGGAAACGCGAGGCTGCCCCCCTTTCATCCCCCAAGGGTAACACATCACCTTCTGCATCCGATGGTAAAGAAGCCCCCGCGGGGGCAGCAGGTGGGGCCAAGAGCTGGCAACCCGTCCGCGTGAATGAGACTTTCGGGCTCTGGGCACGCCAGATAGCCGAGGAGATGAATGTGCCATTCGTGGACCTGAACGAGGTTTCAGCCAGCAAATATGAGCAGATGAGCACGTGGAAACTCAACTACCATTTCTATCTCGACAACATCCACACCAGCAAGTTCGGCGCTGAGCACAATGCCCGCTGCGCGGCAGAAGGCCTGATGGCATGCACACACCCCGACGTACAGCCCTTGAAAGCAATGATGACCGGCCTCGCCCTGCCTTCAACCGGAGTGAGACGCGAGAAGGGTAAGCCCGTAGTGTTCATAACCGGCGACTCTACAGTGAAGAATACTGACAACGACTCAACAGGCATGTGGGGGTGGGGCTCTCAGGCCTGGCGCATTTTCGACGAGAATAAAGTCACCTTCATCAATTGCGCTCAAGCCGGACGCTCGTGCCGCACCTACATACGCGAAGGACGTTGGGAGAAAGTCTACAACGACCTTCAGAGGGGCGACTTCGTGCTCATCCAGTTCGGCCACAACGATATCGGCGAGCTCCATATCGGCAAACATCGTGGCGAGATCCCCGGCGTGGCCGACACCAGTTGCGTAAGCCGCGTCACACTCAACGGCGAAGCCTACAACGAGGTCGTCTACTCCTTCGGCTGGTATCTGCGCAAGATGATCGACGACTGCCGCCAGAAAGGCGCCACGCCCATACTCGTAAGCCTGACACCCCGCAACGAGTGGGCCGGCGGCAAGATTGAGCGCCGCAACGACACGTATGGGGAATGGTATCGCGCCGTGGCCGAGCAGACCGGCTGTGAGTTCGTAGACCTCCACAACATCACAGCCGACGCCCTCGACGGCATAGGCCCTGAAGCTGCGAAACGATACTACAACCACGACCACACCCACACTTCGCTCGCCGGAGCACGCCTTAATGCCGTTGGCATTGCCATCGGATTGACCCGCAATGGCAGCCCTTTGGCAAAACACTTAAAATAGGGTCTGAAAAAACCCTTAAGGGTTCAGGCCATAACCCTTAAGGGTTCGGCGGATAACCCTTAAGGGTTTTGGCCGAAACCCTTGGGCCTTTTTTCTGGCAAGGCCCACATTAATTCGCCGCGCGCACAATAAAGCGGGCTCATCGCGCGTTAATATATATGACTCGCGTGCGGCTGAGCGCGCACCAACAAGCAAGCATAAGCAACAAACAGGAAGCAGCAATGATAGAATACATCCGCGGCTCGATAGCCGAACTGACTCCCACGCTGGCCGTGCTCGACGCCAACGGCGTAGGCTATGGCCTGAGCATAAGCCTCAACACATACACCGCCATCCAAGGCCTCACAGGCGACGTGAAGCTCTTCGCCTACGAAAGCATACGCGAAGATGCCTACCAGCTCTGGGGCTTCGCCACTAAAGTGGAGCGCGAGCTCTTCCTCCTGCTGACCAGCGTCAGCGGAGTGGGCGGCCAGAGCGCCCGCGTAATCCTCAGTTCTATGACGCCCGCCGAGCTGTGCGACGCCATAAGCCGTGGCGACGAGCGGCTGCTGAAGTCGGCCAAAGGCATCGGCGGCAAGACGGCACAACGCATCATCGTGGAGCTGAAGGATAAGATTGTGAGCCTGGGCATCGATGCCGCAGCCGGCTCGCCCTCGTCGCAACCCATGACGGCAGCCAATAAGGAAGTGCAGGACGAGGCCGTGCAGGCACTCACCATGCTCGGCTTCTCGCCCGCGCCATCACAGAAAGCCGTAGTCGGCATACTGCGTGCCGAGCCCGATGCCACGGTGGAGAGGGTCATCAAGCTGGCACTGAAGATGCTGTAGGCCCACCCCGCCGCCTCCCTGTGAGGGATGGGAGCAGACACGCCACCGGCCCCTCCCTGCGACGCAGGAGGCTAATAACAGAACAAGAGCAGAAGCAATAATCAGCCTTTTGAGACAGTCCTTTGCAAATAGAACATTACTTCTGGCAGCCTTCATTTGGGCCGTCAGCATATCTCTGTCTGCACAAGTAACCACACCCTCCCTAGCAGGGAGGACGGAGGGCGGGTCTGTCCACCCCCAGAAGACAGCCCCCGAGACCATCGAGGACCTCGACACCACGGCCGTCGCGCTACGTCGGCCCGACAACCTCAAGCAAGTGGCCGAGCTCGACTCCATAACAGGCTACTACCGCATTGGCACCAAACTCGGCACAGGCGGATACCTCAACACCCCCATACTAATGTCGCCCGACGAATACCAGCAGTGGAGCCTGCGCCGATCCATGCAGAGCTACTACCGCCTTCAAGGGCAGAAAGAGTATGAGAGCGAGGGCAAGAACAAGTTCGACTTCACCGACATCAACTTCGACCTCGGGCCTGCCGAGAAAATTTTCGGTCCCGGAGGCGTCAGCATCAAGACGCAAGGCTCCGCCGAGATGAAGATGGGCGCCAACATGAAAAAGGTCAATAACCCATCGCTGGCAGCCAACCGCCGCAAGACCTTCGGTTTCGACTTCGACGAGAAGATAAACCTCAACGTGACAGGTAAGGTAGGCGACAAGATGAACATGAAAATCGACTACAACACCGAAGCCACCTTCCAGGCCGATGCCCAGCAGATGAAACTGAAGTACGACGGCAAGGAGGACGAAATCGTGAAGCTCGTGGAGGCCGGCAACGTGTCGATGCCCTCAAACTCCACGCTCATCCACGGCGTCTCGAGCCTTTTCGGTCTGCGCACCGACCTGCAGTTCAGCAAGCTGAAGCTGCAGACCGTCGTAAGCCAGAAGAAGTCGGCCTCGAAGAGCGTAAGCTCGAAAGGCGGCTCGCAGACCACCAACTTCGAGATCTCGGCCGACGACTACGAGGAGAACCGCCACTTCTGGCTCTCGCATTTCTTCCGCGACAACTACGACCGATGGATGCGTACCCTGCCCACGATAGCAAGCGGAGTGACCCTCAAGCGCGTAGAACTGTGGGTGACAAACAAGACCTCATCAACGCAGAACAACCGCAACCTGATTGCCTTCGTCGACCTCGGCGAGGCTCAGCACATCTGGAATACAGCGTGGAGCGGTACTGCGCAGTCGCAACCGCACAACCGCGCCAACGACCTCTACCAGACAGTCATCAGCCAGCACACTGGCGCTCGCGACATAAGCCAGGCCATGAACGAGCTCGACGCCATACCGGGCTTCAGCGGAGGCTCTGACTACGACAAGCTGCAGAGCGCCCGTCTGCTCTCGTCGACCGAGTACACCGTCAACACCGCCCTCGGCTACGTCTCCCTCAACTTCCAGCTGCAGCCCGACGAGGTGCTGGCAGCCGCCTTCGAGTACACCTACAACGGACAGACATACCAAGTGGGCGAATTTGCCTCCGACCTCACCGACAACACGCAATGCCTCTACGTGAAAGCCATCAAGAGCACTACCTCGTCGCCACGAATGGGCAACTGGCCGCTGATGATGAAGAACGTCTACGACCTCGGAGCCACAAGCACACAGCGCGACAAGTTCCGCCTCGACATCAAATTCCAGAACGACACAGCCGGCGTCTACCAGACCTATCTGCCCGAGGCACGCCTCAAGAGCACGCCACTGCTGCGGGCACTCAACCTCGACCGCCTCGACAACAACAGCCGAGCCAACGCCGACGGGCAGTTCGACTACGTAGAAGGCTACACCATCAGCCGAGGCCGCATCATCTTCCCCGTTGCCGAGCCTTTCGGCGACCACCTGCGACAGTGGATAGGAAGCGACGCCATAGCTGACAAATACTGCTTCGACGCGCTCTACGACAGCACCAAGACCATAGCCAAACAGATGGCCGAGCAGAACAAGTTCCTCCTGACCGGACGCTACAAGGGCACCAACGGGGCACAGATTGACCTCGGCGCCATCAATATAGCGCCCGGAAGCGTAGTAGTGACGGCCGGCGGACAGACGCTGCAAGAAAACGTCGACTACCGCGTAGACTACTCAATGGGCATGGTGACGATACTGAACCAGAGCATCATCGAGTCGGGCACAAAGGTTAATGCCAGTGTCGAGTCAAACGACACTTACGGCATGCAGCGCAAGACGATGCTGGGCGTCAACTGGGACTATCAGTTCTCCAAGAACCTCGTGCTCGGGGGTACGTTCCAATTCCTCAACGAGCAACCGCTGACGACCAAGGTCAACATGGGCGAGGAGCCCCTGAAGAACACCCTCTGGGGCCTGCACATGGACTGGAAGAAAGAGGCACAATGGCTCACGACAGCCCTCAACGCAATCCCACTACTCCACTTCTCCGCCCCCTCACAGATAGCCTTCAGCGCCGACTTCGCACAGCTCATTGCAGGGCAAAACCGCAAAGTGCAGGGCGGAGCCTCCTACATGGATGATTTCGAGAACACGAAGAACCGCATGAGCATCTCGGCACCCACGATGTGGATGATGTCATCTGTGCCCACAGCCTTCGAGGGTTCAAAGCTCACTAACGACGTGCGTAGCGGCTACCAGCGCGCTCTGCTCGCATGGTACTATATAGATCCTATCTTCACACGCCGAAGCTCGTCGCTTACGCCGTCGCACATCAAGAGCGACCTCAACCAGCTCTCCGACAGCTATGTGCGTGAAGTCTACGAGCGCGAGCTCTACCCCAACAAGCAGCTTAACTCATACTCCGAGGCGGCGTCGTTAAACGTACTTAACCTCGCCTACTACCCCGACGAGCGTGGAGCCTACAACCTAAACCCCGACCTCGACAGCCGTGGACGACTCACGAACCCAAAAGAGAACTGGGGCGGCATGATGCGCAAGACCGACAACCCCGACTTCGAGGCCCAGAACATAGAGTATATCGAATTCTGGATGCTCGATCCTTTCCTCTATACCGGCGACGACCGCAGCTACGGCGGCGAGCTTTATATCGACCTTGGCGAGGTAAGCGAGGACATACTCAAGGACGGAAAGAAATTCTACGAGAGCGGACTGCCCATCGACGACGACCCCCGCTACTACGAAAACACGCTCTGGGGCCGCGTGCCCATAGGCACCAGCGTCACCTACGCCTTCAACAACGAGAGCGGAGCACGCGCACGCCAGGACGTGGGCCTCAACGGCATCAACTCAGAGCAAGAGCGCACCTATGGTGTTTATCAGGAATATCTCTCACAGATCCAGGGCAAAGTGTCGCCCGAGGTATTCGACAGCATCTGGGCAGACCCTGCCGGCGACGACTACCACTACTATCGCGGCACCGACTTCGACCGCAACCGCGTAAGCATCCTCGAGCGCTACAAGCGCATAAACATGCCAGAAGGCAACTCGCCCGACACGGAGAACTCGCCCGAGAGCTACGAGACAGCCTACAAGACGACCCCCGACGTCGAGGACCTCAACTCGGACTACACGCTCAACGAATACGAGAAATTCTTCCAATACCACATTTCCATCCACCCGGGCGACACGGTGGTAGGGCGCAACTATATCTCCGACATTCGCCGCATAACCGCAAAACTGCGCAACGGAGAGAAGCGTGAAGAGCGGTGGTTCCAGTTCCGTGTACCGCTCGAAGAGTACGAACGCGCCGTAGGAGGCATCACAGACTTCACCAGCATCCGCTTCGTGCGCATGTTCCTCACAGGCTTTGAGAAGCCCATCATCCTGCGTTTTGCCACTCTCGACCTCGTGCAAGCCGACTGGCGCCAGTACGAGCAGGCACTCTATGCAGGCCAGTCGCCGTCCGTGACCGCGACTTTAGAGGTCAGCGCCGTGAACATCGAGGAGAACAACGAGAAGCAGCCCGTCAACTATGTGCTTCCCCCAGGCATCTCCCCCATTACAGACCCCTCGCAGACGCAGCTCGTGGAGCAGAACGAGCAGGCCCTCTCGCTCATCGCGAAGAACCTCTCGCCAGGCGACGCCCGCGCCGTGTTCAAGAACTGCAACTACGATATGCGCCAGTACAAGCACTTGCAGATGTTTGTGCACGCCAATGCGCTCGCCAACGACGTGACAGACCTGCGCGACGGCGAGACGTCGGTTTTCCTGCGAATAGGCTCGGACTACAAATCGAACTTCTATGAGTACGAAGTGCCAATGCAGCTGACGCCCGCTCGCCGCTACGACCGCTACAGCCCGACCGACTGCCGCGCCGTGTGGCCTGCAGAAAACATGATTGACATAAACCTCACGAAGCTCACCTCAGTGAAGAAAAACCGCAACCGCGACAAGAGTCTCGGCAATGCAAGCTTCAATCAGGAGTACAGTGAGTTCGATTCCGACCGCCCAAACAACCGCATCACCGTCATGGGCAACCCGACGCTGGGCGAGATAAAGACCATAATGATAGGTGTGCGCAACAACGGACGCACGGTGAAGAGCGTCGAGGTGTGGGCCAACGAACTGCGCCTGCAGGAGTTCTCCAACGAGGGCGGATGGGCCGCTCAGGCCGCACTCAACATCCAGCTCTCCGACCTCGGCAGCGTCAACGTGCAGGGCCATTACGAGCGGGCAGGCTTCGGCGGGCTCGAGCAAAGCGTTGCCGAACGCTCGAACGACAACACCTTCGACTACACCATAACCACGCAGATGGACCTCGGAAAGGTGCTCCCGCCGAAAGCTAAGGTCAACTTCCCGATGTACTACAGCTATGCCAAAGAGACGGTGAGCCCGAAGTACAACCCGCTCGACACTGACATGGAACTCTCTGATGCCCTCGACGCGGCCACCACGAAGCACGAGAAGGACAGCATCACGAGCCTGACGACACAGAAGCAGATCTCGAAGAGCCTCTCGTTCACGGGCGTGAAGGTAAACGTGCAGAGCCGCAAGCATCCCATGCCTTACGACCCGGCAAACTTCACTTTCAACTATAGCCACACCCACATCTACAATGCCGGCGAGACAACAGTCTACGAGCATGAACGCACATGGCGCGGCGGGATGAACTACAGCTGGTCGCCCAACTGGAAGGCGTGGGAGCCGTTCAAGAACATGAAGAGCAAGTCGAAGTGGCTCGATCTGATCAAAGCTCAGAACCTCAACTTCGCGCCGCAGAGCCTTACGTTCAACACCGACATCGTACGCAACTACTACGAGATTCAGGAGCGCGACATGGACAACCTCGACGCACACGACGCCATACCCGTTCGCTGGACTCCCTCGTTCCTCTGGAACCGCGAGTTCAACCTGCGCTGGGACCTCACCAAGGCGCTGCACTTCACCTTCCAGAGCGGCACACACGCCGAGATCGAAGAACCTTACACGCCGGTAAACAAAGACCTATACTTCGACAGCTTCGCAGCCTGGAAGGACAGCGTAATGCACAGCATACGCGGCTTCGGCACGCCGCTCGACTATGCCCAGGCCGTTCAGGCATCCTACAAAGTGCCCTTCGAGAAGATTCCTGCCACCGACTGGATATCAGCCGACGGCAGCTACCAGAGCAACTACTCGTGGAAACGAGGCGCAGAGCTCGACGACGGCAGCACGCTCGGCAACACCGTAAACACTCAGCGCTCCATCAACCTCAACGGCAAGCTGAACATGGAGACGCTCTACAACCACAGCACCTTCCTCAAGGACGCCAACAAACGCTTCTCAACCTCAACCATCAAGAGCGAGGGAAAGAAAAAGGACCAGGCCAAGAAGAAGGAGAAGGAGGCCAAGAAGAAGGAAGAGGCAGAGGCGGCCAAGAAACTCGCCGATGCCCAGAAGAAAGCCGCTGCTGGCGACAGCACTGCGCTGAAGGCACTCATGGATCCTTCCAAGGCCGGCGTGCAGGGCAACACGAAGGGCATCAGCCAGCAGAAGAAACAGGTGAAAGGCTTCGCCGGCGAAGTAGTACTGCCCGACAGCGCCGTCAATCTACAGCACAACCAGAAGAGCAAGCGTATCATGGTCACGGCCAAGGACGAGCACGGCAAGGCCTATAAGCTCAGCTACAAGATCGTTGACGAAAACACTATCCGCATAAAGCCTCCCAAGGAACTCATCAAGGCT
This sequence comes from Bacteroidaceae bacterium, assembly GCA_017469685.1. Taxonomy (GTDB): domain Bacteria; phylum Bacteroidota; class Bacteroidia; order Bacteroidales; family Bacteroidaceae; genus Physcousia. Next base: position 54,547 of record JAFUFW010000018.1, read on the forward strand.
GCCAAGAAAGCCAAGAAGGAAGCCGGGCGCAGAGCGAAAGAGACGGCGAAGACTGACAGCCTCGGCTCACCAGCCGACAGTCTGGTCTCGCAGACGGACAGCCTTGCCCTGACAGATACTGACGAGACATCTGCTGACGACGACGTAAAGGATAAGAAAGCAACAGGCAAGCAAGACAAGGCAAAGCGAACGCCCGAAAAGCCAAAGCCAATCTATGCTGACAACCCGACGGACTCGGCCACAGAGTTCAAACCTCTGCCTTTGCGCGTAAACGTAGTGGCAAAGCCAAAGCTTGAGGAGCAGAAATGGTACCAGTGGACGCAGGCTGGTGCGCGCTTCCTGATGATGCTGCGCAACGTCAGCGTCAGCTATCGCAACACCTATGCCCTGGCGCTGCCCGGCTTCATGCCCAACGTAGGCGATATGCTCGGACAGAGCCGCCACGGCGGCGAGCTGGCTCCGGGCGCAGGCTTCGCCTTCGGCTTCGTGGGCGACAGCTTCATCGACCGCGCCCAGGACGAGGGCTGGCTGCTCAACAGCGACAGCGTGGCCACACCCGCAGCCTCAAATACTATGGAGGACCTGCAGGTGAAAGCCACACTCGAGCCCCTGCCCGACCTGAAGATCGACCTCAATGCCAGCCGCACCGTCAACGGCTCGAAGAGCATACAATACATGTATGCCGGCAATCCCACTACACGGACTGGCTCGTTCAACATGACCACCATAAGCCTGCGCACCGCCTTCCAAAGCCGCGGCAACGCATCCAACGGCTACGACAGCAAGGCCTTCCGCCGCTTCCAGGACTACCTCGGCATCATGCAAGGCCGCGTGGAAGGCCGCTACCTCGGCACACGCTACCCCGAAGCCACAGGCATGGACGGCACATTCAACCCCGAAAACGGCACCGTGGACCCATACAGCGGCGACGTAATGATACCGGCCTTCATAGCAGCATACACAGGTAAGCGCGCCGCAGCCACGCCCCTCGACATATTCCCGTCCGTGGCCCGCATGCTGCCCAACTGGAGCCTCTCATACAAGGGACTGGGCAACCTGCCTTGGGTGCGCGACCACTTCAAGAGCGTAACCCTGACCCATGGCTACAAGAGCATATATGCCGTAGGATCCTACAACAGCTTTTCGTCGTGGATAGAATATATGGGCGGCACGGATATGGGCTACGTCATGAACGCCACGACAGGCCTCTACGCGCCCTCGTCGATGTACGACATCTCAACAGTAAGCATCAACGAAGCCTTCTCGCCGCTCCTGGGGCTGAACGTGACCTTGCAGAACAACATGACCGTGAAGCTCGAGTACCGCAAGACGCGCGTGCTGACCCTCTCGATGACATCCGCTCAAATCAACGAGGCCAGCTCGTCCGACATGGTCCTCGGTTGGGGCTACAAAATCGACGACTTCAAGATTGCTCATTGGTTCGCGGGCAAGAGCAGCAGCCAGAAAGCCTCGGCCAAGAACAAGAGCCGGAGCGGAGCCGGAACCGGCAAGGACGACGACGCAGCAGGCAGCACGAAACGCCAACAGCAGCAGACCAGCCGACGCAGCACCTTCGCCCACGCGCTGAACCTGCGCTTCGACTTCTCGCTGCGCGAACAGGACGCCATCACTCGCAACATACAGACATCGCTCTCCGAGGCCACCAGCGGCAACCGCGCCGTCAAGACGAGCTTCATCGCCGACTACGCCATGAGCCGCTACGTAACCTTCTCGCTCTACTACAACCGCCAGCGCAACCAGCCCCTGCTCTCATCCTCGGCCTATCCGACAATCACGCAGGACTTTGGCATGAACCTGAAGCTGACGCTGACAAGATAAATTATCTTATATCAAGAAAAAAGTTCTGCAAAAAAAATCTCATACGGTGTAGGCTATTTCTCATTATTATTAATTATCTTTGCACCGCCTTTCGGGAGAAAGCCATTTGCTGACACACATTAATTATATATATAATAGTGATAAGCACTAAAGCCACCTCCACCACCCAACCACTGCTATGGAACTCAATACCCTCACGGCCATATCGCCTATCGACGGCCGTTACCGAACTAAGACACAAAGCCTCGATCAGTACTTCTCGGAATATGCACTCATTTGCTACCGCGTACGCGTAGAGATCGGTTATTTCATTGCCCTTTGCGAGCTACCTCTTCCCCAGCTGGCAGACTTCCCCCGAAGCCTGTTCACCCAGTTGCGTGCCATCTATGAGCAGTTCACAGAGGCCGACGCCGCACGCATCAAGGAGATAGAGGGCGTCACCAACCACGACGTCAAGGCTGTAGAGTACTTCATAAAAGAACGCTTCGACGCCATCGGAGGCCTCGAAAAGTACAAGGAATTCATCCATTTCGGGCTAACATCACAGGACATCAACAACACCAGCGTCCCCTTGAGCATCAAGGAAGCGCTGGACAACGTCGTCGTGCCACAGATACAACAGCTCGCACAGACGCTGGCAGAGATGGCCGAGGAATGGAAGGACATACCCATGCTGGCCAAGACCCATGGACAGCCCGCATCACCCACGCGCCTGGGCAAGGAAATCAAAGTGTTCGAGTATCGCCTCTCGCGCCAGCTGGAGCTTCTGAAGGCCTGCCCCATAACAGCCAAGTTCGGCGGCGCTACTGGCAACTTCAACGCCCACCACGTAGCCTATCCCACAATCGACTGGCGCGCCTTCGGCAATCAGTTCGTAAGCCAGAAGCTCGGCCTCGAGCGCGAGCAGTGGACAACGCAGATTTCCAACTACGACTGCCTCGCCGCGCTCTTCGACGCTCTGCGCCGCATAGCCACCATCATTATCGACCTCGACCGCGACATCTGGCAGTACATCTCAATGGGCTATTTCCGCCAGCGCGTCAAGGCCGGCGAAGTAGGCAGCAGCGCCATGCCCCACAAGGTGAACCCCATCGACTTCGAGAACTCTGAAGGCAACCTCGGCGTAGCAAACGCGCTACTCAGCCATTTGGCCGAGAAGCTCCCCATAAGCCGCCTGCAGCGCGACCTCACCGACTCTACCGTGCTGCGCAACGTGGGCGTACCCCTCGGCCATATCGTCATCGCCACCCAAAGCACCATGAAGGGACTCTCGAAGCTCCTGCTCAACGCCGACGCCCTAAGCGCCGACCTCGAGCAGAACTGGGCCGTAGTGGCCGAAGCCATTCAGACCATACTGCGACGCGAAGGCTATCCCAACCCTTACGAAGCCCTCAAGGCGCTCACGCGCACCGGGGCTTCCATAAGCCAGCAGACAATTTCAAACTTCATAGAAACACTTGACGTCAGCGAGGCTGTGAAAGCCGAGTTGCGCCAAATCACCCCTAAAAATTACACAGGTATTTAATTACGACAATGGAAAACAACGACGAGAAATGGCGCGATAACTTCGCGCAGAATGACAGCGAACAAGAAAGTAAAAGCTATGGAAATCAAGGACGCACACCGCGTCCGCGTATTCAGCGCCCAGTCTACGGCAGCAATGCCGACGGCGAACGCCGCACATTCCAGCCACGCAACAACTACAACCGCGAAGGGGGTTACCAGCCACGCAACAGCCGCGAGGGAGGATACCAACAGCGCGAAGGAGGTTACCAGCCACGATTCAACCGCGAGGGAGGATACCAGCAGCGCGAAGTAGGATACCAGCCTCGATTCAACCGCGAGGGAGGATACCAGCAGCGCGAGGGAGGATACCAGCCACGATTCAACCGCGAAGGAGGATACGGCCAGCAGCGCGAGGGAGGATATCAGCCACGCAACAACTTCCGCCGCGAAGGAGGATTCCAGCAACGCGAGGGAGGATACCAGCCACGATTCAACCGCGAAGGAGGATACGGCCAGCAGCGCGGAGGCTACCAGCAGAGAGGCGGCTACCAGCAGAGAGGCGGTTTCCAACAACGCGGGGGCTTCCAACAGCGCCGCCCACGCACCGCAGGCTACGACCCCAACGCCAAGTATAGCTTCAAGAAACGCATAGAATACTCCGAGGCTCATATCGATCCCGAAGCCCCCATCCGCCTGAACAAGTTCCTCGCAAATGCAGGCGTATGCTCACGCCGCGAGGCCGACACCTTCATCGAGGCAGGCGTAGTCACTGTCAACGGCGTTGTCGTCACCGAGCTCGGCACAAAGGTCAAGCGCACTGACGAGGTCAAGTTCCACGACCAGCCCGTGAAAATCGAGAAGAAAGTCTACGTGCTGCTCAACAAGCCCAAGGATTACGTCACCACCAGCGACGATCCCCAGAACCGCAAGACCGTCATGGACCTTGTCAAGAGCGCTTGCGACGAGCGCATCTACCCCGTAGGACGTCTCGACCGCAACACGACGGGCGTGCTCCTGCTCACCAACGACGGCGAGCTCGCATCCAAGCTCACACACCCCCAGTTCCTAAAGAAGAAAGTCTACCACGTCACCTGTGACAAAGCCGTAACCGCCGCCGACATGCGTCAGATAGCTGAAGGCATACAGCTCGACGATGGTGAGATCCACGCCGACGCCGTAGAGTACGCCCACGCAACCGACAAGAAGCAGGTAGGCATCGAGATCCACAGCGGCCGCAACCGCATCGTGCGCCGCATCTTCGAGCACCTCGGCTACAAAGTCACCAAGCTCGACCGCGTACTTTTCGCCGGACTGACAAAGAAGAACGTCAAGCGCGGCGACTGGCGCTACCTCACTGAGCAGGAAGTGAACATGCTGCGCATGGGGGCGTTTGAATAATTGAAAATTTACAATTGATAATTGAAAATTTACAATGAAGAGGACAAAAGTCATTGACGCGCTGAAGCGTACCGACTTCGGCAGCGAGATAACAGTCATGGGCTGGGTGCGCTCCAAGCGCGGCTCAAAAGGCATATTCTTTATCGCTCTCAACGACGGCTCTACAATCAAGAACATACAGGTTGTGGGCGAAGACCAGAACTTCAATGAGGAGACGGTGAAACAAATCACCACCGGAGCCTGTCTGAAGGTCGACGGTGTATTGGTGGAGAGTCCCGCTGCTGGGCAGGCCGTAGAAATCCAGGCCACTCAGATAGAGGTGCTGGGACCATGCGACAGCTCCTACCCCATGCAGAAGAAAGGGCAGACCTTTGAATTCATGCGTCAGCACGCCCACATGCGCCTGCGCACTAACACCTTCGGCGCTGTCATGCGCATACGCCACAATATGGCCATGGCCATCCACACCTACTTCCACCAGCACGGCTTCTTCTACTTCAACACGCCCCTCATCACAGCCTCCGACTGCGAAGGTGCTGGCAACATGTTCCAGGTGACGACCAAGAACCTCTACGACCTCCATAAGGACGAAGCCGGGAAGATCATCTACGACGACGACTTCTTCGGCGAACAGACCTCACTCACCGTCAGCGGACAGCTCGAGGGTGAGCTCGGAGCCACCGCCCTCGGAGCCATCTACACCTTCGGCCCCACCTTCCGCGCCGAGAACTCCAACACACCCCGCCATCTGGCAGAGTTCTGGATGATAGAGCCCGAAGTGGCCTTCCTCGACCAGGAAGAGCTGATGGACCTTGAGGAGGACTTCATCAAATACTGCGTCCGTTGGGCTCTCGACAACTGCCAGGACGACCTCGAATTCCTCAACCGCATGATCGACAAGACCCTCATCGAGCGCCTCGAAGGCGTGCTGCGCGAGGACTTCGTACGCCTGCCCTACACCGAAGGCATACGCATCTTGCAGGAAGCTATTCAGAACGGCAAGAAATTTGAATTCCCATGCCAGTGGGGCGACGACCTGGCCTCGGAGCACGAGCGCTACCTCGTAGAGGAGCTCTTCCGCAAGCCCGTCATCATGACCGACTACCCGCGCGCCTTCAAGTCGTTCTACATGAAGCAGAACGCACCCGTCGATGCCGCCAACCCCGAAGGAGCATCCGTAGGCTACCGCGGCGCCGTGGCCCCCGGCCCCACCATGCAGGGCACCGACGTCCTCTTCCCCGCCATCGGCGAGATAATAGGCGGCAGCGTCCGCGAAGAGGACTACGACAAGCTTAACGCTGAGATAGACCGCCGCCAGATGGACAAGACCCATCTCTGGTGGTACGTCGACACGCGCCGCTGGGGCAGCTGTCCTCACGCAGGCTTCGGCCTTGGCTTCGAGCGCCTCATTCTCTTCGTAACAGGTATGCAGAACATCCGCGACGTAATACCATTCCCGCGCACACCAAAGAACGCAGCATTCTGATATAAAAAAAATAAAAGCTCCGCGACAATGTCGCGGAGCTTTTATTATTATTTATATATTATTTATAGCCCAAAGTCAATCAGTACTCGCCTGCAGCGTCGATGTCGAGTTTTCGGACGTAGAACTTGGCCTTGGCGCAGAGCTCGTCGAAGTGCTGACGCATGTTGAAGAGTAGGCGCTGTTGGGAGTAGTAGGCCTCGTTGGTCTGTCCGCCCATGCGAGGCATCATCTGCTCGAAGGCCAGCTGCTCTGCCTTGAGGCGCTGCGCGTAGCGTGCAATGCTGTCGCGCGTCTCCATGAGCTCTACGCTGTCGAGCGTGAGTATGGCGGCTCGGCGCACGGTGAGGGCCGTGGGATGCTGGCGGCGGAGGCTGAGGATGCTGTCGCGCGCGGCAGCATAGTTCTTCTGCTCCATCAGCTGGCGTGCCTCATCGAGCTGCATGGCTGCCTGTATGTCGGTAGCTTCTTCTGCTGACTTGCACGAAGAGAGCAGAAGCGGCAGCATGACTGCGAAAGAGAATAATATGTAAGCATGGCGTATCATTGCGGACACAAAAGTAGTTAATTAAGAGAAAAGAGAAAAACGAAAATCGAAAAAGTTCTTCGTTCATAGCTCAAAGTTCAAAGTTTTTAATTACTTTTGCCGCGTTTTTAACAAGGCTTAATAATCTCATGCGACATCTTGACCGCGCACAACTCTCCGAACTGCTCTCGGCTGACATCTTCCACCTCATCGGCAACACGGCCGACGATATGGGCGTTGAAGCCTACGTCGTTGGTGGCTACGTACGCGACCTATTCCTTGAGCGGCCGTCGAAGGACATCGACGTGGTGTGCGTAGGCAGCGGGATAGAACTGGCCAGAGCTGTGGCAAAGCGCATAGGCCGAAGGGCACGCCTGAGCGTTTTTCGCAACTTCGGCACGGCGCAGGTTAAGATTAACATGGGAGCAGAACGCTCTGCGACGAAAGGGGACGCTTCCATGAGCGGAGAGAGCCCGAAGAACGAGACTATGGAGCTGGAGTTCGTAGGTGCACGCCGCGAGAGCTACAGCCACGACTCGCGCAAACCCATCGTGGAGGACGGCACGCTGGAAGACGACCAGCAGCGGCGCGACTTCACCATCAACGCACTGGCCGTGTGCCTGAATGCAGGGCGCTTCGGCGAACTCGTGGACCCGTTCGACGGCGTTTGGGACCTCGAGGACCGTATCATAGCCACGCCCTTGGACCCCGACGTGACGTTCTCCGACGACCCTCTGCGCATGATGCGTGCCATACGCTTCGCCACACAGCTCAACTTCGAGATAGAACCTGAGACTTTCGAAGCGCTACACCGCAACCGCAAGCGCATCAGCATCGTCTCGGGCGAGCGCATTGCCGACGAGATACAGAAGATAATGGATTCCGACGCACCGTCACGGGGATGGGAGCTGATGTTCCAGTGTGGCCTGCTCGACATCATCTTCCCCGAGCTGGCAGCCATGCAGGGCGTGGAGAAGCGCGGAGGACGTGCCCACAAGGATAACTTATGGCACACGCTGGAGGTGCTGACAAATGTCGTCAAGGCGAAGGCACCTCTTTGGCTGCGCTGGGCGGCGCTGCTCCACGACATTGGGAAACCGCGCTCAAAGCGCTGGGACCCCGTGCAGGGCTGGACGTTCCACAACCACAACTACATAGGCGAGAAGATGGTGCCGCAGATATTCCGCCGCCTGAAGCTGCCCCTGGACGAGCGCATGAAATACGTTGAGAAGCTCGTGGGCCTGCACATGCGACCCATTGCCATTGCCGACGACGAAGTGACAGACTCGGCCGTGCGGCGCCTCCTTTTTGAAGCCGGCGACGACATCGACGACCTTATGCTACTCTGCGAGGCCGACATTACATCTAAGAACGAGCAGCGCAAGCAGCGCTTCCTCGACAACTTCCAGCTCGTGCGCCAGAAGCTCATCGACCTTGAGGAGCGCGACCGCATTCGCAACTTCCAGCCGCCGGTGACGGGCGACGAGATAATGGCGCGCTACGGCCTCCAGCCCTCACGCCCAGTTGGCGTGCTGAAGGAAGCGGTGAAGGACGCCATCCTCGACGGCCTCATCCCCAACGAGCACGACGCCGCCCTCGCCTTCGTGGACAAGGAGGCGGCCAAGATGGGACTGATTATCATGGGAAGTTAAAGACAGATGTTTTGGAGGCGGTTGGCAGGAAGTCAAAGGGGGCATTGGAAACCAATATTATTACCTCCTTGCGTACGGTTTGGCCCGTGATGAAAACGACATGAATAACGAAGTAGAATTTCTTACCATAGAGGTGGAGGCGGAAATGAAACTGCCCTATTATCCCGAAGGCATTCGGGCCGGATTCCCATCGCCGGCCACCGACTATGAGGAAGAGGCCATTGACCTCAACCGCGAACTCATCCGCCATCGCGAGGCAACCTTTTATGCCCGCGTCAAGGGCGACTCGATGATTGACGCCGGCATACACCCAGGCGACCTCCTCATTGTGGACCGCGCCTTGGAACCCAAGCACGGCGACATAGTTGTAGCCTTTGTGGGCGGCGAGGAAGATGGCTTTACAATCAAGGAGCTCGACCTCTCAGAACGCGAGCGGGGCCGCGTGTGGCTCGTGCCACACAACAGTGCCTACGAGCGCATACAAATAACGCCCGAACAGTCGAGCGTTATCTGGGGGGTAGTCACCTATTGCATACACAGCAGCCTGCGACACGGTTAAGTTCTCAAGTTCCGCCTGCAGTGAGTTCTTGACTTCTTTAACATCCATAACATCCGATACTGGAAGCGTTTTTAATCCCCTAACAATGTACGCTCTCGTAGACTGCGACAACTGCTACGTCTCATGCGAAAGAGTCTTTAACCCACGGCTCGAAGGAAAAGCGGTCGTTGTGCTATCTAACAATGACGGTTGCGTCGTGGCCCGCTCACCTGAAGCCAAGGCTTTGGGCGTACCCGAAGGCCTGCCCTTCTATCAACTGGCGGAACGCTTCCCTGGCAAGGAGATACACGTCTTGAGTAGCAACTACACATTGTACGGCGATATGTCTGCCCGCGTGATGAGCCTCTTACGCGCGAGCGCGCCCGACATATTTATATATAGTATCGACGAAGCCTTCCTCACCCTGCCCGAATCAGAATACGTGTACTTCAACCCAAAGACGTGGGGCGAGACGTTGGCAGCCAAGGTGAAGCGGTGGACGGGTATGCCCGTAAGCATAGGCGTAGCCCCAACGAAGACTCTGGCCAAGGTGGCAAGCAAGTTTGCCAAGCGCTATCCAGGCTATCGCAAATGCTGCGTCATCGACAACGACGAGCGGCGCAAGAAAGCTCTCTCCCTGTTCCCCATAGCCGACGTATGGGGCATAGGGCGTCGCACAGCGAACCGCCTCGAAGCGGCAGGCATACGCACGGCGCTCGACTTCACGCGCCTCAGCGCCGAGAGCGTTCGCAACGCCATGACCATTACAGGCCTGCGCACATGGATGGAGCTGCACGGACGCGACTGCATCACCCTCGACCACCTGCCCCGCAAGCAGGCCATCTGCACCAGCCGTAGCTTCCCTAAAATGCAGACGACGAGAGAGGAACTGGCCGTTCCCCTCTCGTCGTTCGCCGCACGCTGTGCCGCAAAGCTCAGGCACGAGCACAGCATGGCTCAATATGTAACTGTGTTCATCTCCACAAATCCTTTCCGCGACGACCTGGCGCAGAGCAGCATCAACCACACTGTGGCGCTGCCCGCACCTGCCTCATCTGACCCCGAGATAACCGCGGCAGCCCTCAAAGCCCTTGACGCCTGCTTCCGCGAGGGCTTCCAGTGGAAGCGTGCGGCTGTGATTGTCAGCGGCACAGTGCCCGAGGACGAATTGCAGACGAGCTTCCTCGACATACCAGTGGAGCTGAAAATGAAGCACACAAAGCTGTCTGCCGTAGCCGACAAGGTCAACAAACGCCTCGGCGACGAGACCTTGCTGCTGGCCTGTGCCATGCGTGCCACGGATCTTGAGACGGGCAAAGCCACAACCTTCCGCGACAGCATCCTCCATGCCCGCCGCTCGCCGTTCTACACGACTGAGATAAGGGATATAATTGAGGTGTTATAGGAGTTAAGGAATCCTTATCTCAATCCCTCATCTCCTGGAACGTAAGTTCATAGAAGCAGGGATATACGCCGGACTGAGCATTGGCCTGTCCCTGCGAGTGCGGCACAATCATACGCACCTTGGCAATCTTGTCGTCAGCATTAATCTGACGGCCTATGCGGATATAAGTGAATGGAATGAGCCAGCCCTTTGGCACAGCCGTGGAGTTGTAGATGCGATAGAAAGCGCCACCGCCATTCTCGGTGTTGAACGAAGCAGTGAAAGTACCGTAGGAATTGATAATGTCGATGATGTCAGGCGTAGTGGAATAGTAAAGCACATCAGAGCGCGACTGCAACGTATCCGTGAGGATATTATACTCTAAATAGCGCGTGATTACGCGCTTCGATTCGCCGTGAGCCAGTTTCTCACCAGCGCCCTTGCGCACAATCTGCATATAGATGCCAGTTCCCGAGAAGAGGACATACTCGTTCTTTGAGACGTCGGTCATGCTGTCCTGCCGGTGGAACTGGTCCTCGCTGATGACGTTGATGTGGCCCACGTGAACTATCGTGTCGCCGTCGCTGGCGCAGATGGCTGCGTCGCGGCTGAGGAAGCCGTTGATGGCTTTGCGTTCCTTCTCCTTCTGCTCGGCATAGGTCTCGCCTTTACTGCACGCAGTGGCAAGCAGCGCTGAAGCCACAGCCACGATGCCAGCCAGCTGGAATATAAGTCTCTTTACCATATCTTTCAAAAAAAATAACGCAATAAGGCTGTACAGCACAACCTTCTGATAGCGGGCACAAAGGTAAGAAGAAAAGTTGAAAGGCTGAAAGTTGAAAGGTTAAAAGTTAAAAATGAAGGGAAAAATTATGAAATGGCTGCTGATAAAGACGCATTTCGCATCTCTGACAAATGAAACGGCAAAGCAACAAAGATTTGCGAAATGATGTATGAAGAATTGTTCTTTTTTAAATGGAAAGCCGAGAAAGAGCTTTAGAAATGTTAAATACAGAGCGATTTCGGGGAAAACACTTGGCAGCTATCGGAAAATCATCTACTTTTGACCCGTCAAAACTGACATGGACTACCATAAAAAACATTTTCCAAGTACATGAGAAGAAAAAGCATCAATCCCCACGGCGGCAACGCCGCGGCAGCGCAAAGCTATGGCTTTGCAAAGCGACAGCGTGCACTTGCATGTTGAAGGATTGATGTGCGCTCTTTGATTTATTGTACTGTCGTTGTTTTTTGTGATAGAGATTCCAACAACTGAGACTCTCTATGGTTACCCACGGGCTTGTGTTCCGGCACTGGCCCGTTCTCTCCTGCGCCCTTATCCGTAAGGGCTTTACGTATGAATGATTATTTTGAAGAATGTTTTTTAGTTTTGATTATGGAGAACATTTACAGACTTATCGACGGCTTTTGCAAACAAAGCCGTGCCACAATTGAAAGACACCTTGACCGGCTGGCCGACAACTACGCCGTCTACTCTGAACACCTCAAGGGCATAAGCCCACATCTGGAGAACAACGATATATCTGTCTACGTCCACAACGCTTGCATCGTAGTGGTCTGCGTAGACAATTACGCCAACAAGGATGAATTAGCCGACGAGGAGATCTTCAACGGCGAAGCGCCCATCTACTTCACTGAGAGCAGCCACCGCATAAGCCCCGTCTGGAAGCTCCAGGAAAGCATCAGGCTGATGAAGATAAAGCTGAGGGAGGCCCACATCGACTCTTTTGCGCTGTGGGGTGTGTTGCTTTCTGAAAGCAAATTCCTCAACGCCGACGACATGAAAGACGCCTGGGAGGACAAGGACATCACCGTCTTCGACGACTTGAAAGACCTCAAGAAGTGGAAGATTGGAGTCAACACCGACGAGGACCTGCCGTACGGCCCGAATATCACCTCAGCCATTGAAAGCATAACAAAACGGCCTGCCCCACAAGCAATCGGGGAACATTCCGACACAGAAGCTGACAGCCTGCTCCAAGAGATGGTTGACGACTTCATCAAAAGCCAGATCAACGAAGATGCTGACAGCGAAGAGGCCACCGGGAACGGTGAAAACAACGATGCAGCCGACATCGGCGACGACGAGGACAACGACATCGGCACAGCAACCACAGGCAGCCTGCAGGGAGCAGGTTTCATCGAGCCAAGCCTTGAAGATGTGCAGAACAACTTAAAAGCGAAAGTTACAATCCTGCACCCACAGCCAAACCCACGGGCAGAGTTAGACAAGCTCGTAGGATGCACCGACATCAAGGCCCGCATCGACGAGCTCCTCGCGCTGAACCGCTACAACGCCATGGTCAGCTCAGCCTTTCCGGGAGCCAAGACCCACCAAGTGTCGCTCCACAGCATCTTCCTCGGAAGGCCTGGGACAGGCAAGACCACCGTCTGCAAAATCTTCGGATCCTTGCTCCACGAGGCCGGTGCGCTGTCTAAGGGGCACGTAGTGGTGGCAAACCGCGGCACGTTCGTTGGCTCACGCTGGGGCGACGAGGAGACAAATGTGCGCTGCGCTATCGAACTGGCAAGGGGCGGTGTACTGATGATTGACGAAGCTTACCAGCTCGCAAGCAAGCACGAGAACGATCCGGGACGCTTAGTGCTCCAGCTGCTCATGGAACTGTTGGCCGACGAGAAGCAGCGCGACATCGCCGTGGTACTCTGCGGCTACAAGGAGCCTATGATACAGCTGCTTGAAACTAACCAGGGCCTCGAATCGAGGTTCCCCAACCGGTTCGAGTTCAACGACTTCACCATCGAAGAGCTCATAGAGATTACCACCCGCCGCATAGGCGAGTACAGATACAGCTTCACCGAGCCTGCCTGGCAGAAATTCAAGGACGTAATCGAGGCGGCCTATAAGGTGCGCGACCCACAGTCGTGGGGCAACGCCCGATTCGTAGCCAACCAGCTGGAACGCATCTACATAGAACACGCACAGCGCTGCGTGCGCGAAAGTCCTGCGGACTGCAGCCAATTGCTGCAGCTCACTACTGACGACATAAAGCCGATAGACGTGCCTCGCCCACGCCTTCGAATAGGCTTCTGACACTCTCCCCCTCCCCTGCAAGACCCACTCGGCAGCCTTGCAGGGGAGCCTTTCAACTGACAACCAGAGCGCTCAAAACAAAAAAAGTTCCAAAAAAACTTGCCAATTCACGAAAAAGCAGTACCTTTGCAAGCCGATTATTATCAGAGCGTGGTATAGCATGCTCTAAATCTGCGTGTTAATAGCTTTTCTCATTGGCCTGGGAGAGCGGTTAGTGAATCGCAGACATCTTAAAAAGCGAGCCGGTGAGAGCCCGGTACTGAGACACATTAATTATTTAGTAGTAACAAACAGAAGTACACAAAAAGAAAAATGGACACTTTAAGTTACAAGACCATTTCTGCCAACAAGGTGACGGCACAGAAGGAGTGGGTCGTAGTAGATGCTACCGACCAGATTCTCGGCCGTATGGCTTCGAAGGTTGCCAAGTTGCTGCGTGGCAAGTACAAGCCCACGTTTACGCCTCACGTAGACTGCGGCGACAACGTCATCATCGTCAATGCAGACAAGATTCAGCTCACAGGTAAGAAAATGACCGATCGCGTCTACCTGCGCTACAGCCTCTACCCCGGCGGTCAGAAGGCAAGCACTCCCGCTGATATCATCGCTAAGCCCAACGGCTATGAGAAGCTCATCCGCCGCGTCGTCAAGGGCATGCTCCCCAAGAACAAACTGGCCGCTCAGATTCTCAACAACCTCTACATCTACGAGGGTCCCGAGCACAAGCACGAGGCACAGAGCCCCAAGGCCATCGATATTAACCTCTATAAGTAAACAGAAATGGCAGTAGTTAACGCATTAGGCCGCCGCAAGAGCGCCGTTGCCCGTGTTTATGTGACAGAGGGCACTGGTAAGATTACCATCAACAAGAAGGACCTGACGGAATACTTCCCCAACCCCATCCTTCAGTTCGTCGTCAAGCAGCCCCTCGCATTGCTTGATGTAGCAGAGAAATACGACGTCAAAGTGAACCTCTTCGGAGGTGGCTACACAGGACAGAGCCAGGCTCTCCGCCTCGCCATCGCTCGCGCACTCGTTAAGATCAACGCCGAGGACAAGAAGGCCCTGCGCGCCAACGGTTTCATGACCCGCGACCCACGCGAGGTCGAGCGCAAGAAGCCCGGTCAGCCCAAAGCACGTCGTCGCTTCCAGTTCAGCAAACGTTAATCGGCATTATACCCTTTGCTGGGCTGCATAGATTACGTTTAGTATCTAAATCGTGTGGACGCTTGTCTTTAAACTAAGCTTACCTCACGGTTGGTTAACAATTAACCCAAAAGAAAGTAAACAACTCATCATTAAAAAAGACTATGTCAAGAACTAATTTCGACCAACTGCTTGAAGCAGGTTGCCACTTCGGCCACCTCAAGCGTAAATGGAATCCCGCCATGGCTCCATACATCTTCATGGAGAAGAATGGCATTCATATCATCGACCTCCACAAGACAGTCGTGAAGATTGACGAGGCTGCCGAGGCTCTTAAGAACATCGCCAAGAGCGGCCGCAAGATTCTCTTTGTTGCTACTAAGAAACAGGCCAAGCCCGTCATAGCTGAGAAAGCTACGGCTATCAACATGCCCTACGTCATCGAACGCTGGCCCGGCGGCATGCTTACAAATTTCGCCACCATCCGTAAGGCCGTGAAGAAGATGGCTAACATCGACAAGCTCACCGCCGACGGCACATTCGCAAACCTAAGCAAGCGCGAAGCTCTGCAGGTTAGCCGCCAGCGCGCAAAGCTCGAGAAGAACCTCGGTTCCGTGGCTGATCTCACACGTCTGCCCGCTGCTGTGTTCGTCGTTGACGTGCTGAAGGAGCAGATTGCCGTCCGCGAGGCTAACCGCCTCGGCATACCCGTGTTCGGCATCGTCGACACCAACTCCGACCCCTCAAACGTTGACTTCGTAATCCCCGCCAACGACGACGCCAACAAGAGCGTAGAGGTTATCCTCGACGCATGCTGCGCAGCCATCGCTGAAGGACTCGAAGAGCGCAAGGCAGAGCGCATCGACGCCGAAGCCGCTGCCGAGAAGCAGGAGAAAGCTCCCAAACAGAGCGCTCGCGTAGAGGAAGAAGAGGCTGAAGAAGCCGAAGCTCCCGCTAAGGAATAAAGCTCGCACTACGCACAAAGTTTAGAGTTTAAGGTTTAATGTTTAATGGCGATACTCTCACCCTTTAGAATATCGGCTTCATTATACATTAAACTTTAAACTATAAACATCAAACAACGGCCACCAAAGGCCGTGCTCATTAAACATTAAACTTCAAACCTTAAACTACGGCCCAAAGGCCGTGAAATAAAATGGCTGTATCAATCAAAGATATTCAGAAACTGCGCGAGATGACCGGCGCAGGTCTGGCAGACTGCAAGAAAGCTCTCGAAGAGAGCGAAGGCAACATCGACGCCGCTATCGAAATCATCCGCAAGAAGGGTCAGGCCGTAGCTGCCAAGCGCAGCGACCGCGAAGCCTCTGAAGGTTGCGTAGTAGTAAAGGTAGACGGCAATTTCGCCGCCATCATCGCCCTCAAGTGCGAGACCGACTTCGTCGCCAACAATGCCGACTTCGTCAAGCTCACTCAGGACATCCTCGACGCCGCCGTGGCAGCACGCTGCAAGACCCTCGACGAGGTGAAGGCCCTGCCCATGGGCGAAGGCACCATTCAGGACGCTGTCGTAGCACGCAGCGGCATCACCGGTGAGAAGATGGAGCTCGATGGCTACAGCGTCATCGAAGGCGAGTGCATCGCCACCTACGACCACCAGAACAAGCACACCCTCTGCACAATGGTTGCCCTCAACAAATGCGTCGAGGACGCAATGGCTGGCAAGAACGTAGCCATGCAGATCGCCAGCGCCAATCCCGTAGCGGTAGACCAGAGCGCAGTGCCTCAGGCTACTATCGACAGCGAGCTCCGCGTAGCCGTCGAGAAGACTAAGGAAGAGCAGATTGCCAAGGCCGTTGAGGCTGCTATCCGCAAGGCCGGTGTCAACCCCGCACACGTTGACAGCGACGACCACATTGAGTCCAATATGGCCAAGGGTTGGATCACACCCGAGCAAGCTCAGATGGTTCGTGAGCTGAAGGTAAAGGTTGCCGAAGAGAAGGCTGCCAACCTGCCCGAGCAGATGATTCAGAACATCGCCCAGGGTCGCCTGAAGAAATTCTTCAAGGAGAGCTGCCTCCTCGAGCAGGAGTACATCTGGGACAAGAACATGACCGTTGCCCAGTATCTCCATAGCGTCGACAAGGAGCTCACCGTGACTGCCTTCAAGCGCTTCACCCTCCGCGCCGAGTAAAGCACGAGAACGTTATCACGTCATAACGACATAACAACAAAACCGACAAGGCCGCCGGCTGTTTTAAAACAGTCGGCGGCTTTCTTCTTTCAGTATTTGTCCATTAAATTACAGTGCCACCACCACAGCAGACACAGCTATCCTTGTCAGCAGAATCCCGGGCAGGCCTTCGCTTGACTCCTACAACCTCAAGGCTGTTGACATCAACGGCGAATTCCAGGTATCATTCACGGAGAATCATGCCCATTCGTGTGAGAACACACCTAAAACAAATTATAATTATTTGACGTAATTACCTTATTATATGACAATATCATTATGTCAATTTCACGAATTTGTTTCTTGACTAATTTGTTTTCTTAGAAAGCAAATTCATAACATTCCCCACCATATTAATAATAAAAATGCAGCCCAACAGACATTTTTATCAAGTATTTCTTTGACGAAAGTACAAAAAGCACTACATTTGTAGCCAAATGTTTACAGGCGTAGACCTGCGCAAGCGAACCTATGTTAAGAATAGACAAACCAGCGACAAACGACAAACCAAGAAACAAACAAATTTAAATCATAATTATATGAAACAGCTTTTACTCTCACTCGTAGCCTTAATGGCTCTCGGGGCTAATGCACAAGACATCAAGTACATTATGGACGATGTTGAAGTGCCTCAGGGAGGCTCCGTTGTTGTGCCTATTAACATTGAAAACACTATCAATTGCTATTCTTGGGAAGGATGGATAGGAGTTGAAAATGTTAATGTGACAAATGGCGATATCCGCTTATCTAACTATGAAGCAACTGGAGATCGAGTAAAAAACATCGCATACACAAAGTATACTTTTGATGAAGAAACCGGTGAACTCTTAAGCCAGGAAGATCGCACAGATGGAGCGTTTTCTGGCGAGTCCAACATATTGAAGGGAGATGATGGCATTTATTATATGCGATTTGTAGGCTTTAATATAGGCGGTTTTACCATGAAAGAGAATTCTGGTACTGTTGCTTATATCACATTATCTGCCCCCGAAACTGTTGAGATTGGTTCTACATTTACAGGTTACATTGACCATATCCACTTCGGTAAAGATAGAGGTGTTGACGTGACTGGTGAAAAGATAATATTTAATATTAAGGTCGTCGAAAATGTGACTATACTTGATGAGAACTCCACTACTGCACCAGTGGCTGCCGAGAATGTTAATGTGCTTGTAAAGCGCACAATCAAGGCTGACACATGGAGCACTATCTGCTTGCCGTTTGCTATGAGTGAAGCTCAAGTTAAGGAGGCATTTGGTGAGGATGTACAGTTGGCAGATTTTAGTGGTTATGAAACAACAATTGATTCTAAAGGAAACATCGTTGGAATCTCTGTTAATTTCACCAGCATTACTGAATTAGCTGCTAATCACCCCTGCATTATTAAAGTATCTTCCCCTGTCAGTGAATTTGAAGCAGAAGGCGTTAATATTGCCCCACAAACTGATTTAGAAATTAATTTGGGAAACAATAGAAAACCCAAAAGTATAATTGGCACATATACTGCTGGAACCCTAGTTGAAGAGCTCGCTCTATTCTTGAGCAATGGTTTATTCTATTATTCAACAGGCGAAACTGTTATGAAAGGCTTCCGAGCATATTTCAACTTCAATGACCTTCTTACTGAAGTAGATAATAAATATGGTATAAAGATGCGAGTTGATGGAATTTTTGATGGTATAAATGACGTCAATATTGCAAATGAAGTTGAAGGTGTCTTCACCATTGATGGCAAGAAGATGAACAGCGATGTTAATCGTCTGCAGAAGGGTGTTTACATCATCGACGGCAAGAAGGTTGCCATTAAGTAAGAGATCGCAAATATATTGTCTAACCCTAAACACGAAATGAGCATTATGAAAAAGCTATATATTAAACCCCAGACAGATGTTTGCGAAATGCTTCCCGCACAGATAATGGCTACAAGTGGCGTAACAGGTTCTGGTGGTGGTGTAGATCTTGGTTATGGGGGCGTTGATGAAGGTGGTGAACAAGACCCTGACGTCAAAGGCAACAGCTTCGAATTTGAATGGTAAATACACACCACCCATCTATATTGCGGGCATCCTCATCACGAGGGTGCCCGTTTCGTTTAGCCCCCTCCAAACCTCCCCCTTAGGGGAGGCTCAGTGAGCAGGCAAATGATGGAATTCACTGGAAAACAGAAAGAGAAATTTGTGTAAGAAAAAGATGACAGACAATAATATTATCCGTATGATCCGTGGTCGAATTAAAAAAGAAGATGACTGTGTGTATCTTATCGAACAAGGATTACTAAGATTGTACGGATTCTTTCTTTAGACACAAATGACCATTAATTAATCATGAATATTGTTTGACCACGGATGACGCGGATGGAACGGCTACATTCAATGAAGAAAGCCGTATGATCCGTATGATCCGTGGTTGAATAAATAAAGTTGATGTCTGAGTCGAAGACCCCCTCCCTAACGGGAAAGGCTACGGGTAGGCGTGTTTTGCTCGGGAATGGTGTGTGGGGGGCTTTTACTTGCCGAGGATGATGTTGACAAGGGCGGTGACGTCGGCTATGGTGATGGCTGAGTCATAGTTGACGTTGGCAGCCTTCATATCGGCTAGAGGAAAAAAGTTTGGCCTATTAACATGAACTTAAATGGGCAAAAATAATTTTCAAAACAGACTTCAGACTTCAGCCAGTCGCGCAGAGGATTAGCTTAGTATGCTTACGTAAATCAGTGCGTGACTACGGTTGAAGTCTGAAGTCTGTTTAGAAAATAAATATTTAATTTACTTGCGCTTCGCGGTCTTCTTGGCGCCTTTCTTCTGCTTAGATAGGTCGAGGACGCGGACGTTGCGGATCTTCAAGCCTTCGCCGTGACCGCAGAAGCTGATGAAGCCATCCTTGTTGAAGAGACCCGGGTGGCTCTGGTGGTCTACGGTGTAGGGGTTTGGTTTGCCCTCCTCTGGCGCCATATTATGACCCTGGCAGGCCTTGCGAATGTCGCCGTCGACGAGTACTTCGCCATTGAGCGTCACTGTGATGTGGTCGCCCACGGCACGGATTTCCTCGTAGTTCCACTCGCCCAGAGGCTTGTGCTTGATGCGCTTGGCGGGAATGATACCGTAGACGGAGCCGTGGACTTGGTACTCACGCAGGCCGGCATAGATGGGATCGTCGTGGTCGAGAATCTGAATCTCCATGCCGTCGTAGGCTGCGTCGACGCCGTCCTTTGTGCGGATGCCCACACCATTGTTAATGCCCGGACGCACGAAGCAGAACTCGAAGCGGAACACGAAGTCGGAGTACTTGTTGTTGGTGTAGAGGTTGCCGTCGGCGCCATAGTTTGCACTGACGTAGATGGCGCCGTCGATGGGCAGGTAGTTGGCCTTGCCGCCGTGCCACTTGTCGAGGTTCGTGCCGTCGAAGAGCAGTTCGAAGCCCGCCTTCTCCTCTTCCTTCGTGAGTTTGGAGACCTTGGCCGTCACGGCATTGGGGTCGTCGACAATCTTCGGGAGGATGGTGTTCACCTGGTCTACGGCATAGCCAGCGTCGGCATTCTCTGTGTGGCTCTTGAACACGTTCTGTGCTTTGAGGAGCATGTCGCGAATGTGTGCACCGCGCTGCAGGGCCTCGTTCTTCTCGATGAGATCCGTCACGGCATGTGCGGCAGCGAGGTCGTTGGCCTTAACGTCCATGTATTCGGCTGCGAGGTTCAGTGCAGGCTCGTTGCCGAGTGTGCTGAGGGCCGAGAGGAAGTTGTTGGCAACGCCTGCCGATGGTTTCATCTCGAGCGCCTGCTTGTAGAGCTGGTATTTGTCGATGCGCGGCCAGTTGGCACCCTTGATGAGGGTGAGTGCACGGCCGAGCAGGTTGTCGCGGTTGGCGGCATCAGTGGCTGCGAGGCCCATAAGAGGTGACACGGCGTCGGGGTTAGCCACCTTCATCAGCGCGCTGCGAGCATCGCTACTCACGGCAGCAGAAGCCACAATAGCCTGGATGTCCTCTTTGGAACCGCGCTGGGCGAGCAAACCGTAGAAGAGGTCTGGGTAGTCCTTGAAGCGTGAGAGCAGGTCGCTGAAGTTGTCGTTAGTGACAATCTGTGCGAGGCTCTTGGCAGCCACGCCATGCAGCTTGCTGTCGCCGATAAGGGTTGTCAGCGGTTCGTAGGCAGCAGTGATATGGCGCTCTCCGGCGAGAGCTACGAGGGCAGGAGTTACTAAAGAGCCTGTACCTTTCAAGGCCGAGAGGACACCCTCGCTGATGTCACCGTTGAAGGTCGTCAGGGCGGCCTTAGCAGCCTCTGCATGATCCCCGTCGAGGGCTACAATCAGAGCGCTCATTGCGTTGACGCCTCCAATCTTGCCGGCAGCCTCGAGGGCGGCGTCGACCAGCTGGCTGTTGCTCGAGCCAAGGGCGCGGAACACTGCTTCGCTGTTCTCGCTGTCATGACGGTTGCCAAGCCAACGGACAACGTCAGTCTGCGCGTCGGCCTTCAGTTTCGGGAATGCCTTGACGGCAAGAGGAGCCAGAGCGGCACCTCCCAGTTCGAGGGCAGTGTTGCGCAACTGGCGGTCGTCGCTCTTCTTGAGAGTCTTCAACAAGAACGGAGCCACCTTTTGGGCTGGCAGCGAAGCTACCTTGTCGCGGAACTCGGCAATGGCACGTGAGGCGGGAGCAACTGCTGCGAGGTTCTCCACGGCGTGTTTCACTTCGACACTACCTGGGGTCAGTTTGTTTATCTGGTCGGTGAGGAAGACCTTGTTACCCTCGTCGGTGCAACGGGCGAGAGCAGCCTCGAGACCTTTCTTGACGGCGGCGCACTGTGCTTCGCGACCTTTTTGGTTGACATAGCTTGTGAGGCCGTCAATGGCATACTGGAAGGGAGCGTTCTTGCCTTCGGCTGAAGGGCCGAGCATGGAGGCCAGCTGCTGCACGCCTTCTGCGCCCGTGCCAGCAATCTCACTCATCACCTGTTCGAGAGCCTCAAGGCTCTGGGCTGGCAGTTGGGCGAGGCCGTCGGCAATGATTGTGGATGTGACGCGGTTACGGCTGTCCTGAGCTTGAGCCTCACCGATGGATAGCGGACAATTGACAATTGACAATGTGCCAAGGCCAAATGCCATTAGTATGAATAGAGTTATACGTTTCATTGCAAATAAATTTTCAATTATCAATTATCGATTGTCTACTAAATCTTCCATTCGCCTCTCATTGGCTGGTCGATGAGCGCATTGGCTGCAGCGTCGCCAATGAATGTCTGGGAGGAGGGATCAAAGTTGAGCTCGCGACGACCGAGGCGCAGACCTACAGCGCCCATGTTGACGAGCGTGCAGCTGTGGTGGCCGTTGTCCTCGTTGAGGGCAAACTTCTGGCGCGTGCGAACACATTCGAGGAAGTCGGTACGCTGAGGCTCCGGGTCGGGCTGTTCGTTGAGCTTGTTCCACACGTCGGGGATAGTACATTCGAAGCCTTTGAATACCTTGCCCTTGGGACCTTCGATATAGGCGAGCTTGCCTTTGCTCTCGTAGCCTTCGCCCTCGAGCACAATCTGGCAACCGTCGGCATAGGTATATGTTATCTTGTGCCAGATGCCAACGGCGTCGTAGTGCTGCTGCGGCGCATCAATCTCCACCTTCACTGGGAACTCCTTGTCCTTACCCAGCATATACTGTACGGGGTCGAGATAGTGCTGACCCATATCAGTGAGGCCACCGCCGTCGTAGTCCCAATAGCCGCGGAAGGTCTGGTGGGTGCGATGCACATTGTAAGGCTTGTATGGAGCCGGGCCGAGCCACATGTCATAATTCAGCTCTGCGGGCACAGGCTGAGGCGTGAGGTTATCCTTGCCCACCCAGAAGAACTTCCAGGCAAAGCCTGTGGCACCGGAGACGGTGACTTTAAGCGGCCAGCCGAGGAGCCCGCTATCGATGAGCTTCTTTAGGGGCTTGACGGGTGTACCGAGGCCATAGAAAGTGTCGGTGAAGCGGAACCATGTATTCAAGCGCAGTATGCGTCCGTAGCGTTCCACGGCCGCCTTCACGGCCTTGCCTTCGCCTATGGTGCGCGTCATGGGCTTTTCAAGCCATATATCTTTTCCAGCCTTGGCAGCCTCCACGGCCATGAGTCCGTGCCAGTGGGGCGGCGTAGCGATGTGGATGATGTCGGCTCCCGACTGGTGCACAAGTTCGCGCCAGTCGTCGTATGCCTTCACGTCAATGCTGAAGTTCTTCTTGGCAGCCTCCACGGCGCTGGTGAGGTGTTTCTTGTCGACGTCGCAGACAGCAAGCAGACGATAGGCTTCAGAGTTTGAGAAATGGCTCGACGAACGTCCGATGCCGCCCACGCCGATAATGGCTTTCGTAAGCTGGTCGCTGGGGGCTATGAAGCCTTTTCCGCCCAGCACTTTTCGTGGTACGATGGTGAACAGCCCAGCTGCTCCCACCGTCTTCATGAATTGTCTTCTATCCATGAGAAAAAAGAGGTTTTAGTTAGTTGTTTTTCCGATTTCGCTTATAAAATTACTACAGTTTTTAATATGTCGTATCTTTTCGTTCATTTTTTTTAATCTCTTTCACATTTAAAGTCGCAATAAAGGTTTTTTAAGCCATAATTCTTTGTCAGATGACAACAAAAAAGTACCTTTGCAAGCAATTATGAAGATATTTGCCGTAGGAATGAACTATGCTGAGCACAATAAAGAGCTCCATGGTTCGTTATTTAAGACAGAGGAGCCTGTAATCTTTACGAAGGCTGACTCGGCACTGCTCACGAATGGGCGTCCGTTCTTCATCCCCGACTTCACACATCGTTGCGACTACGAGACGGAGCTGGTAGTACACATCTGTCGCCTCGGGCGCTCTATCTCGAAGCGTTTTGCGCATCGCTACTACGATGCCGTCAGCGTGGGCATTGATTTCACGGCCCGGGACATGCAGGAGCAGTTGCGCTCGAAGGGGCTGCCCTGGGAACTATCAAAAGGCTTCGACGGCTCGGCAGCCGTAGGGCGCTTCGTCAAGAAAGAAGAGCTGGGCAGAGATATTCAGGATCTCCACTTCAGGCTCGACCTGAACGGGCACACGGTGCAAAGGGGCCATACGGCAGACATGCTATATACGGTCGACGAACTCATAAGTTTCATCAGCCGGTTCTTCACGCTGAAGACGGGCGACCTCCTATTCACTGGCACACCTGTTGGCGTAGGTCCAGTCCACGAGAACGACCACCTTGCAGGCTTCCTCGAAGGCGAGAAGCTGCTGGAGTTTAATGTGAAGTAGAATGTAGAATAGAGATTAGAGACCAAGAACAATTGAAATATATATTCTCCATACTGATGGCAATGGTGTACTGGCCGATGGCGGCCAGTGCCCAAAGTGAGTTCACGCGGCTCGACTGGCAGGCGCTGTGTGCCGACAGCCTCTTGCCCGTCTACTCTGAGGTGGTGCCTCTTGAGACAGACTACCGCCTCTTCAACTACGACGTGCGCCTGCGCTATCCCGAGTGGGGACCGCTCAGCCCTGCCGAGCTTAAGCTGGCACAACGCTACAGCGAGCAGATTTCGGACACACTGTGCGTGCATTCGTCAGTAGGTGCAAGCCGCGGCGAAGGCCTCATAGACATAGCTTTCGTGCCCATCATACGCCAGGGTGCGACCTTCAAGAAACTGCTCAGCGCAAAGATTGAGATTGTGGCAAAAGAGAAAGCCAACAGCCTTACGAACCGGAAAATACGGAAAAGCGAGGATGCCAGGTCCACCCGCGCCGCATCCGCCTCCGACCGCTATGCCGCATCGAGCGTACTGGCTACAGGCCAATGGGCAAAGATTAGCATCAAGGAGGACGGCCTCTACCGCCTCACCTATAGCCAGCTGCGTTCGCTTGGTTTCTCCAACACGGCCAACGTGCGCGTCTATGGCTACGGAGGCCACCGCCAGACAGAAGCCATCAACGCCGACACCGACTGGGACGACCTTGAGCCCGTAGCTCTGCAGCCCGTGGCGGACGGCTACGTATTCTACGCCAACGGCCTCATGACTTGGCACAACGGTTACCACGCCATCAACCATTATGCCCGTGAGGCCTACTACTTCGTCACCGAGTCCAGCGAGCCCGTAACAGCAATAGCAGAGCGCGACTTCAACGGCGAAGCCTCATCAGCCTCAAAGGCCGAGGTGAGCACCACGACAGCCTATGCCACCCTCGACCCGCAGGAGTATGCGTGGTACCAAGGCGGCAATCAGCTCTTCGAGAGCTACGACTACGCCAACGGCAACCGACGCAGCTATACGCTCAGTCTGCCCACCTACCCCGACAGCAGCAGCCCCGCTACCCTGCTCGTGAACTTCACTGCTGCCAACGCAACGGAGACCATTGTCAAGCCGACGTTCAACGGCACCGAGCTGCAACAGTTCACTGTCTCATCGCTTGCCGACTATTGCTACGCCATGCAGACCTCCCGCACCTATCGCAACCTGAGCGGCATCGCTACAGATAATACCATAACCCTGAGCACGACTGCCGGCAACAGCGCGCGCCTCAACTATTTCGAGCTGACCTACAAAGGCCTCCTCAGGATTGATGCAGCCAAGCCTCAGATACAATTCGCCTACATGTCCTTTGCCTCGGGCGAGACATTATGCATCGAATACGCCACGGGGCAGCAGCCACAGCTTTGGCAGCTTGCCGAGCCAGGGCAGCCCGCTTTCGCCATCAAAGGCGAGACGGCTGTTGCCGACGGCAAGAATATCTTCCGCGCAACCATCGTGGGCGACGGCAAAGAACACCGCTACGTGGCCTTCGACGCCAACATCCTCTCATCGCTTCCAGCTCCTACATCGGCCGGAACGGTAGCCAATCAGGACCTGCATGCCACCGAGCCGCAGGATATGATCATCATCACACCCGCCAGCGGCATCTTCGACAGCGAAGCCGAACGCTTGGCCGAAGCCCACCGCAGCGCCGAGGGCCTTCGGGTGAAGGTCGTGCGGGCTGACCAAGTCTACAATGAGTTCTCGAGCGGCACGCCTGATGCCACAGCTTATCGCCGCTACATGAAGATGCTCTACGACCGCGCTTCCGACGCTCCTGCCGACCGCCCTCGCTTTCTGTTGCTCTTCGGCGACGCAGCCTGGGACAACCGCATGATCACGACGGCGTGGGCCAACCAGAAGCCAGAAAACTTCCTGCTTTGCTACGAGAGCATCAATTCGTGGCACGACGTGAACAGCTACGTCATGGAGGACTATTTCGGCCTGCTCGACGACGGCGAAGGCTCGAGCCTCACCACAGAAAAGGTGGACCTCGGCATAGGACGCTTCCCCGTACGCTCTAAGACAGAAGCCAAAATCCTTGTCGACAAGACGATCGCACATATTAATAACACGTACGCGGGCGCGTGGAAGAACACGGTGCTCTTCCTTGGCGACGACGGCGACAACAACCAGCACCTATGGATGGCCGACTCCGTTGCCAACAAGACCGCACGCGCATATCCTGAGCTTGAGGTTCGAAAGCTCATGTGGGACGCGTACCAGCGTCAAAGCTCCAGCACGGGCAACAGCTATCCCGAGGTGAAACAGATAATCGACCGCCAGATGGAAGAAGGTGCGCTGTTGATGAACTACGTCGGACATGCTGCTACCTACTGTCTCTCGCACGAACAGACGCTCCGCCTCGAGGACTTTGCGACCTATGCCTCGCCTCGCATGCCGCTTTGGATGACCGCCGCCTGCGACGTCATGCCCTTCGACACGCAGAAGGAGAACATGGGCGAGACGGCCATTCTCAACCCTAATGGCTGCGCTGTAGCCTTCTACGGCACGGCCCGCACGGTGTACGCAACAAATAACCACTATCTCAACGTTGAATTCTGCAAAGCACTCTTCGGCAACGACGAGGTAGGCCGTCCGGCCGCTGTCGGCGATGCCGTCCGCCTGAGTAAGGTTCGCATCGCAGGCAATGAGTTCGGCTACTATCAGAATAAGCTCCACTACGCTCTTCTCGGCGACCCTGCCCTACGCTTTGGCAGCCATGGCAACCGCGTCCGCATCGACGACATCAACGGCACACCCATCGACGATTTGCCTTCCGACTTCCATTTCCGCGCAGGCGACAAGGTGCGCCTCACAGGCCACATCGAAGGCAAAGACGGCGACGAGCTGACGGGCTTTAAGGGGATAGTGACCACTCACTTGTACGACAGTCAGCGCCACGTCACCTGCTTCGACAACGATGACAGTGCAAACAGTCCATTCGAATTCGACACCTACGACCATCTGCTCTACAACGGAGCTGACAGTGTATCAGGAGGGCGTTTCAGCATTACAGTGCCTATTCCTGTAGACATCAGCTACAGCGAGCAAAGCGGACGCCTCATCTTCCACGCCCTCTCTGACGACCGCCTCACCGAAGCCAACGGCTACAACGAGGACTTCCTCATCGGCGGCACGGCCGAAGGGCTCGACGACAACGAGGGGCCGAAGATTATAGCCTATTTGGGCAACGACGCCTTCGAGAACGGCGGCCGTGTGCCTTCGTCGCCCTTCTTTATGGCAGACCTCGAGGATGAGAGCGGCATCAACTACTTCGGTACAGGTCTGGGGCACGACCTGGAGCTCGTCATCGACAACTCAGCTTCCACGACCTACACCCTCAATGATTACTTCACCGGCACCTTCGGCGACTACAGCCGCGGCAGCGTAGCCTTCCCCATCCCCACCCTCAGCGAGGGGCAGCACAGCCTGCTCTTCCGTGCCTGGGACCTCTTAGGCAACCCGTCGACGGCAACGCTCGACTTCACCGTCGACCCTCAGATAAAGCCCAATCTCCTCGCCGTGACCACAACCACGAACCCCGCCACGACTGCCACCTCCTTCATCCTCACCTACGACCGCCCAGGCTCTACTTGTGAGTTCACCATCGAGGTCTACGACTTCGCTGGCCGCACTCTGTGGCAGAAGAGCCTCAGCGGCAGCAGTGCCACGGGCGTCTACACGGTGCCTTGGAACCTCACCACCGGCGGCGGCTTCCCGCTCGGCAGCGGCGTCTACCTCTACCGTGCCCGCGTGAGCTGCGACGGTAAGCAGTCGGCTTCGAAGAGCAAGAAGATTATTATCAACAGAAGACAATAAAAACGCCACTGCAAGCGTTATTATAAAGGAGTTAAAGACATCAAAGCCAAAGGAGCCAAGGACGTAAGACTACGCTCCCGCTACTTAATTCTAAGATTATTGACAGATAAAGAATGAAACACCTGACACGATATTTGCTGATATGTGCAGCCCTCGTAGCCGCCGCTGCTGCTTCGGCACAGGACAAGCGCAATATGTTCAACCCCGTGACGAGCAGCGTCACCTCTATGTCTATCGCTCCTGACGCCCGCAGCGGTGGTATGGGCGACGTTGGTGCAGCCACAGAGGCCGACGTCAATTCCCAGTTCTGGAACCCAGCCAAGTACCCCTTCTGCGTAGGGCGTGCAGGCGTTTCCATCAGCTACACGCCCTGGCTGCGCAAGATTGTCGACGACATCAACCTTGCCAACGCCTCCGCTTTCTACCGCATCGGCGACTACTCGGCCATCAGCGCCTCGCTGCGCTACTTCTCGCTCGGCGAAGTGTCGCTCTGGGACAATGGTTCTGCCGTCGAGGGCATGACAATCAACCCTTATGAGTTCGCCCTTGATGCCGCCTATTCGCGTATGCTCTCCGAAGTGTTCTCCATGGGCGTAGGCATGCGCTTCATCTACTCCGACATCACTTACGACTACACCTCCGAGTCGTCGCCAGGCAAGGCCTTTGCTGCCGACATTGCGATGTACTACAACAACTATATGATGCTTGGCAACCGCGAATGTGGCATCGGCGTTGGTCTTAACATCAACAACATAGGTTCGAAGATAAGCTACGGCGGCGACGACAACTCCGAGTTCATCCCCACGAACCTGCGCCTGGGTTTGAACCTCACCATCCCCTTAGACGAGTACAACCGCCTGTCGCTGGCCGCCGACGCCAACAAGATGCTCGTGCCCACCTACCCCAAGCAGGAAGAGGGCGAGGCCATGAATGACTACACCGACCGCGTGCAGCGCGAGTACTACGACATATCGCCCATAGCCGGCATCTTCAAGAGCTTCCACGACGCGCCCAACGGTTTCAAGGAGGAGCTTGAGGAGATTCAGGTCAGCGCAGGTGCTGAATATAGCTACAACGACCGTTTCTTCCTGCGATTAGGCTTCCACGGCGAGGCTGCCAACAAAGGAAACCGTAAGTACATCACCGCCGGCGCGGGCTTCAAGATGAGCGTCTTCTCGCTCGATGCCGCCTACGTCTTCTCGACAGCCGAGTCCAACCCTCTTGACCAGACCATGCGCTTCACCCTCGGATTCGACCTCGACGGTATGAAGGACCTGTTCGGGCGGAAGAGAAGATAAGTGCCACTTTCCCTGCCTCGCTATCAAAGTGGTGTGGAGTAATTACCTCTAAGGATAAACAAAAACAAGGATTATGCGAGTCGGTTTCGGTTTTGACGTACATAAGCTCGTGGAGGGCCGCGAGTTGTGGCTCGGTGGAATAAAAATAGAACACGCCCTCGGCTTGCTGGGGCACTCGGATGCCGATGTGCTCATCCACGCCATCTGCGACGCCCTGCTCGGCGCCGCCAACATGCGCGACATAGGCTACCATTTCCCCGACACTGAAGCCGAGTTAAAGAGTATTGACAGCAAAATCCTATTGCGCAAGACCATCGACCTTATTGCCACGAAGGGTTATAGCGTAGGCAATATCGACTGTACCGTATGCGCCGAGCGCCCCAAGCTCAACCCCCATATCCCCGCCATGCAGCAGTGCCTGGCCGAGGTGATGGGGATAGACGTAGATGCCGTTAGCATCAAGGCCACCACCACTGAGCGCCTCGGCTTCACAGGCCGCGAAGAAGGAATCTCAGCCTATGCAGTCTGCCTGATTAATGACAATGATATCTCAGTTGGCACATCATCCCTATAATCACCGCCCCGCCGGGGCCTTATCACAAGGATGATGTGCCAACTGCTTTTTTATCACCTGAGCAAGAGGAGTCGAACACCTTAAACTCTTAAAAGCAGAGGACCTTAAAGCCCAAAAAATCTTAGCTCCATTAGCTTCAATTAAAACCATTAAGGGTTCGGGCAAAAACCCTTAAGGGTTATG
>JAFUFW010000019.1 GCA_017469685.1 Bacteroidaceae bacterium
CAATTTCTTCCCAATCATCGGGAGTTACCCAGAATTCAACACCATCACCGTTCGTGATCAGACGGCCAAGTGTAGCGTTGGGGTTGAGTTTGCCATTCTGGCCGATGAGCACCTGGCTCTCAGGATAGCTGAAAACATTGTAGCCCAGACCGCCGTTACCAGAGTCGCCGAACAGGTTTGCGTTGGCGCGCTGCCAAGCTTCGGTAGCATTGGAGCCATTGTCAATGTAATAGTTCTTAAGTGCCTCATACTGCATCTCATAGTACTGACCCGGAGACTTGATGGTATTGTAGTGCTGCAGGGCACGGGAGTTCCAACCCACCTTAGCATCGAAAGTCACCTTGGCGTCGCCAGCCTTGGCGCGCTTAGTCACAATCTGGATCACACCATTCGAACCACGAGCACCGTAGAGGGCATTGGCAGCAGCATCCTTTGTGACTGTCATGCTCTCAATGTCACTGGGGTTGAGGTTTGCGATGTCGCCGTTGTAGGGAGCGCCGTCAACGATGATAAGAGGATCATTGCTGGCGTTCAGCGAGCTGAAACCACGAACGCGGATGGTAGCCGTAGCGCCAGGAGCGCCATTAGAGCTAACCGTCTGCAGACCAGGAACGACACCTGCAAGAGCGTCTGTGACGCTCGTCACCTGACTCTTAGCAAGATCCTCGGACGTGATAACCTTGGCAGAACCAGTGAAGGAAGCCTTGGTAGCAGTTCCGAAACCTTGAACGAGCACCTCGTTCATGAGGCTCTCATCGCTGTCAAGTGAAATGCGCATGCCACTGCGAGCCTTAACCACACGAGTGATCATACCGATGTGAGAGAACTGCAGACGAGCGTCTGCATTGGGAACTGTGATAACGAAATCACCGTCGATGTTGGTCACTGTGCCTGCCTTGTCGCCGACAATCTTGACGGAAACACCAGGCAATGGTTCACCGTCATCAGCACTGATAACAGTTCCCTTCACTTGCACCTGAGCCAGAGCCGCACCTACACAGAGCAGCAAGCTGGCCAGAAACATAGAAAGTCTTTTTTCCATAAATACTCTCTTTAATTAAACATAATACTTGTTAGTGAAAAAACATTTTGCTTTACAATCTTTTTGTACGGGCTAATATCCTGTGGACATAAAACTAAAACGCCACAAAATTAATATAAAAATTGCAAACGACAGTGAAATTTATAAAAAAATGTTGCTTTTTCTTCCATTTTGTGCAAAAAGCCGTTATAAAATCAGCTTTTTGGTATGAAGATGTAATGCGACTCCGGCACTCTACCGCTTGCGCCATTTTTGCTCTTTTTAAGGTTTAAGCCTCTCGTTTTTTGCATTTTTTTGCCTTGACGTGGAATTCTTTCCAGGGCTCGGAAATATAATGCGGCCAATCTAAACGCCCAATTAGGTTTGCCGCATTATTATATATTCCCTTTACGATGCTATAATATATAATAATGTACGCGCGCTCGCGCGAGGGCCTATTTTGTGAAAATTACACTAACAAGTATTATGTTTAATTAAAGAGAGTATTTATGGAAAAAAGACTTTCTATGTTTCTGGCCAGCTTGCTGCTCTGTGTAGGTGCGGCTCTGGCTCAGGTACAAGTAAAGGGTACCATCATTTCAGCTGATGATGGCGAACCGCTACCCGGAGCCTCAGTTAAGATTGCAGGTGCTAAAACGGGCACAGTTACCGACATAAATGGTGACTTCACCATCGCTGTACCCGACAACAACACGCGTCTGGAAATTTCCCACATCGGGATGCTCCCACGTATCGTAAGGGCTCGCAATGGAATGCGCATAGCTCTGGACACCGACAACAAGATCCTTGACGAGCTTATTGTGACGGCTTACGGTACACAGACCAAGGCTCAGTTTACGGGTTCGGCTTCAATCATGAACGCAGAGGAGCTCGAGAAGTACCAGGTCACGAATGCGCTCGACGCTCTTAAAGGCCGTGCTTCAGGTGTGCAGATTAACAACGCTTCCGGACAGCCCGGTATGTCGAGCACTATCCGCATCCGTGGTATCAACTCGCTCAACGCAGCCAATGATCCCCTCATCGTTGTCGACGGCTCACCCTACGACGGCGACATCAACCTCATCAACCCCAACGACATTGAGTCGATGACGGTGCTTAAGGATGCTGCTTCAACAGCACTCTACGGTGCGCGTGGCGGTAATGGTGTCATCATGATCACGACGAAGAATGCCCAGAAGGGTAAGGATGCTACCATCACGGTCGATGCCAAATGGGGTGTCAACCAGAAGGGTACTCCTCAGTACGACAAGATAAGCGACCCCGCAGGCTACTATGAGACATGGTATCGCGGCCTCAATAATTATGCTACAAACAAGCTTGGTATGGCCCCCAATGCCGCATGGCAGTGGTCTAACCAGAATATGTTCAGCGCAAACAACGTAGGCGACGAGAGCCTTGGATACAACGTCTATACCGTTCCCAACGGGCAGTTCCTCATCGGACAGAACGGCAAGCTCAACCCCAATGCCACCCTCGGACGCCTTATCAGCTACGGCGGCAACGATTATTGGCTCACCCCCGACGACTGGGAGGACGAGACCTACAACAATGCTCTCCGCCAGGACTACACCGTGAGCGCTTCAGGTGCTAACGAACGTGGCTCCTTCTACCTCTCAGCCAACTACCTCAACATGGACGGTATCACAGCCGCTTCTGACTACGAGCGCTTCAGCACACGCATGAAAGCCGACTATCAGCTGAAGAAGTGGTTGAAGGTTGGCGCCAACATGTCATACAACCACTACGAGCAAAACTACCTCCGTACCGACGAGGAAGGATCAACAGGTTCGTCAGGCAATGCCTTCGCCTTCATGAACATCGCTCCTATCTATCCGATGTTCATTCGTGACGCCCAAGGCAACATCATGTACGACCAGACAGCTCACATTGAGAACTACGACTATGGCGATGGCAACATCATCGGTCTGCGCCGCGCTTTCCTCTCACAGGCTAACCCCGTTTCAGCTAACCGCTTGGACACTCGCCAGACCGAGGGCAACAACTTCTCCGGTACTGGTACCATCGAGGTGCGTCTGCCTTATGGCTTCACACTCTCGTCCATCAACTACGTCTACCTCGACGAATACCGCTACACGGGCGTGACTAACCCCTTCTTCGGTCAGTATGCCAGCTCAAAGGGTATCGTGAGCAAGGATCACGGACGTACTTGGGCACGCAACTTCCAGCAGCGCATCGACTGGCGTCATGAATATGGCAAGAACGATATCGAAGTGATGTTGGGTCACGAGTACTATCGTCGCGACACATACGACCTCGACTACTACAAGACCAACATGTTCAGCGTCAACAACAAGGAACTCGCAGGCGCCATCATTGCCGGAACAGGTAGCTCCTCAAAGGCTGGCTACAACACCGAATCATGGCTGGGACGTGCTCTCTACAACTACGACCAGCGCTACTTCGGCGAACTCTCTGTAGTTCGTGAGGCTTCTTCTCCCCGCTTCGACAGCAAGCACTGGTGGGGCACTTTCTGGAGCGCCTCAGCAGGCTGGCTCATCAACAAGGAGAAGTTCCTTGCCGATCAGAAATGGATCGACGAGTTGAAACTTAAGGCTTCCTACGGTGAGAACGGTAACGACCGCATCGGCACATACCTCTTCACCAACACTTACACTGTTACGAACTCAAACGACCAGGTATCGCTCGTACCCTCAACAACGCAGGGTAACCCCAAAATCTCCTG
Organism: Bacteroidaceae bacterium; assembly: GCA_017469685.1. Classification (GTDB taxonomy): domain Bacteria; phylum Bacteroidota; class Bacteroidia; order Bacteroidales; family Bacteroidaceae; genus Physcousia. The sequence goes on from JAFUFW010000019.1 coordinate 3,747, forward strand.
GGAAAAGAATGCCAAGTTCAATATCGGTGTCGACTTCAGCTTCTGGAACCGCCGACTCGAAGGTGGCATTGAGTTCTACAACAACAAGACCAACGACATGCTCTTCCGCTTCCCGCTCCCCGTATCATTCGGTTACACAGGTTTCTACACCAACGTAGGCGACATGGTTAACAGAGGTGTTGAAGTAGAAGTTAGCGGCGACATCATCCGCAACAAACTGCTCACTTGGAGCGCTTACGCCAACCTCACCACCAACCACAATGAGGTTACACGCCTCCCCGAGGAGCGTCGCACTCAGCACTACTGGAGCTCTGACGGCACACGCTACGACGGTTTCTCAAGCGGAAGCTACTTCTATGCCGAAGGCCTCTCGAGCTATGCTTACATGACTCACAAGTATGCCGGCGTCAACGAGGAAGGCCAGAGCCTCTGGTACAAGACAAAGTACAAGAAGGATGAGAACGACGAGTACATCTATGCCGACGAAGAAAAGACTATTCAGGTGTTCGACGAACTCGAGACTACTACCGACTACAGCGAAGCCGACGACTACATCATCGGCGACATCATGCCTAAGGTCTACGGCGGTTTCGGCACATCGCTCGACATCAAGGGCTTCGACATCTCGGCCGACTTCACCTATCAGCTCGGCGGCAAGGTCTATGACAGCACTTATGCAAGCCTGATGAGCCTCAACACCACGGGTGCAGCTCTCCACAAGGATATTCTCAATGCATGGACAACCGAGAACACTGGCAGCGACATTCCTCGTCTGCAATACGGCGACACCTACATGGCAGGAGGTTCTGACCGCTTCCTCACAAGCGCACGCTTCCTCAGCCTGCAGAACGTAACCGTAGGCTACACATTCCCCCGCAAGTTTACCGAGAAACTGCAGATTCAGAAACTCCGCCTCTACTTCGTTGGCGACAACCTCTATGTCTGGTCTGCTCGTAAGGGCCTCGACCCAAGAATGGTACTCGCAGGTGCTGTCAACAACACTTACTACTCAGCCATCCGCACCTTCTCTGGCGGTATTTCTGTCACATTTTAATAATTGAACACATCCATAAAGACAAAGAATATGAAAAGCATTTATAACAAAATATTCGGTTTCGGTCTGGCTGTCATCTTCGTACCAGCTTTAACTGGGTGTATTGAAGAGATAGAGCCGACCACCATCGTGACGGCTGAACAGGCTGCAGAGTCGCCCACAGCATCTGAGGCACTGCAGATGGCCATGCCCGCTTATCTGAACCGTTACACCGATACTGGCTGGCACTACAGCTACGGCTATGCAGCACAGATGATGATTCGAAACATGCTTGGAGGCGACGAGGGCTTCAATGTGTCGACCTACTCCGGTCACTTCGCACGTTGGGGAATCAACCAATACCAAGGTGCCGACTACGTTTTCGCAGGTTACGTGTGGAGCTACTACTACGGTTTCCTGCTCGCAGTGAACAATATGGTCGGAGCTGTCGACCCCGAGAATGCAAACGAGGCTCAGCTTGGTGCTCTCGGCACAGGTCTCGCCTACCGTGCGCTCATCTATCTTGATCTGGCCCGTCTGTACGAATTCCTCCCCAATGATGTCTTCACCGACGGCCTCAATGCCGATGGTAACAACGTTCTGGGGCTGACAGTGCCCATCGTTACCGACAAGACAGAGGTCAGCGTGGCTCGCAACAACCCACGTGCTACCCACGAGGAGATGTACGAATTCATCCTTTCGGATCTCGAAAATGCCGAAAAGTATATCGTAAATCAGAAAACTACGAGTGGCCAGGTGCTGCCCGACCTCTCCTGTGTCTACGGCCTGAAGGCGCGTCTTTACATGTGGAATGAGGATTATGCCAACGCCCAGAAGTACGCCCGCCTTGCTATTGATAACGCTAAGGTTCCCGTAATCTCTCAGGAACGTGCCCTCAGCAAAGTCAATGGTATGAACACAGCCAGCGACTTCATGTGGGCCGGACAGATGACTTCTGAGGATAATGTCGTTCAAACAGGTATTATCAACTGGATAAGCTGGGCTTCCAACCAGACAACTTTCGGTTACACTGGACCTGCCACAGAGATGTACCTCATCTGCGATGCCAATTTCTACAACCGCATCAGCAATACCGACTGGCGTAAGCTCTGGTTCCAGGCTCCCGAAGGCTCACCCCTGCGCAGCCAGATCCAGTACATGACCGCCGACGATGCCGAACTTCTTGTTCCTTATGCATCACTGAAGTTCCGTCCCGCTCAGGGCAACATCTCTGACTATTCAGTAGGAGCAGCAGCATCTTATCCCGTAATGCGTGTAGAGGAAATGTACTTCATCGAGGCTGAAGCTGCTGCACAGCAGAATCCCTCTGCAGGTCTCGAACTGCTGAAGAACTTCATGACAGCTTACCGCGATCCCAACTACGCTACACGCGCAACAGATAAGGATGCCGTCATTGACGAAATCGTCTTCCAGAAGGAGGTTGAGTTGTGGGGCGAGGGCCAGCGCGTCTTCGACGTGAAGCGTCTGAACATCCCTGTCACACGCGGCTACAAGGACACTCCTTTCTATTCACAATTCCGTCTGAACACAACTACTCGTCCGGCTTGGACCAATTTGGTTATCTCGCGTAACGAGGTGATGAACAACAGCGCTCTGAAGGGCTTCAACAACCCCGATCCCTCAGACAAGTACACAATCTGGACTGAGGAAACAGCAGAAGACTAATGTGTTAAACAATTAAGCAACAACAATAACTTTTGAATCAATGAAAAAGATTTTTAAATATAGCTTGATGCTTCTGGTTGCGGGCTTCGCTCTCTCTTCGTGTGGCGACACATACGAATACACTCCCGCAGAGGCACCCGCAGGCGCTCAAGTCTATTTCAGCAATGAAATGGCAGAGACGATAGAGCTCAGCAAGAGCCAGTCGTCGTTCAATGTGACTGTGCTTCGTGCCAACACTGAAGGTGAACTCACCGTTCCCGTCACGGCAACCCTGCCCGAAGGAAGCATTTTCAACATTCCTGCCTCTGTAACATTCCCTGACGGAGCCAACGCTGCAGATGTTGTCATCACTTACAACCCCGAAGACCTCAACTACGGCGACTACACCGACATCACCCTTCAGGTAGGCGACGAGACATTCACAACACCTTATGGCGTCTCTTCTTACAGCTTCAAGGCTGGTGCTACGGCTTGGATCTCCTTGGGTACGGGTCAGTATCGCGACGACCTCTTCACTTCATGGTATTCTATTGAGAACTTGACTTATGAGGTTGAGATTGAGAAGAACGTAGTTGAAGAAGGTCTCTATCGCGTCGTAAATCCATACGGTGCGACCTATCCTTACAACGACCCGGGCGACTGGGACGCTTCCCAGAACTACTACTTGGTCATCGATGCTACCGACCCCGATTACGTTTGGTTCTCCGAATTCCACACTGGTACAGACTGGGGTAAAGGCGAAATGTGGTTCCTCAGCTTCGTGCAGTACCAACTCAACAGAGGCGTCTCGCTTGATGCTCTCAAGAGTCAGGCTCCCCAGTACTTCGGTACTTTCAAGGATGGCCTTATCACGATGCCCGAACCCAACTCGATTCTTGCAGGCCGTGGCGATGACGGTTATTGGTATTCCAATGGCAATGGTATGTTTGCCATTGCCCTGCCAGGCGCAAAGATTGCGAACTACACCATCGAGTATGAGTACGTGGGCCGCTTCATTGCCACCGATAAGCAATACTACGTCGAAGGTATACCTTCGTTTGGCGATGACGTTGTCTCTGCCAAGGCAGCTCTCGTAACTGATGAGACCTATGATACCGTACGCGAGCAGATCATCGCTGGCGAAGCTGGCGTTGACGTTGCCGATGGCGAAGCCTTCCGCTTGCCGTTCGATGAGACTGGTACTTACTACGTGCTCATCATTGCATTCAACGAGGCTGGCGAAGTTGCCAACGAGCTGGCATCCAAGGTTAATGCCGTGATTGAAGGTGGTGTGCCTTCCATCAATTGGGAAGCTCTGTATGTAGGTTCCTACTACTACGACCTCCTCAGCGATCCTGAAAAAGAAGATTATGCCATCGATGAGGACCTTGTTCTCAGCCGCGATGCCGACAATGCCTCACATTTCCAGATTGCTCCCTGGGGCTCTGATGTGACTCTCGAGTTCGTGATGAATGAAGACGGCAGCCTCACCATCCCCGCCGACCAGCCTACAGGCATCTCCGGCCAGCATGGTGAGTTGTATATCACAGACGTTCAGACTTTCACTGGCGGTGATTCACGCTATGCAAACTACGTCAGCTTCTTCAAGGACAATGTCTTTACGTTCTACACGATCTATTACAACGATCAGGACACCTATGGCGTTTGCGAAGACACCTTCACCCTTACCGGCAATGCCGGTGTGAAGTCTGCCGTGCGCGTCAGCCACAAGAAGATTGCAGACTTCAAGGATGTCAAGACGGTGACCCGCCTCGAGAAGCGCAACGTCAAGTACTTCGCAGCAAAGTAATTAGCCACTTAGAAACGTACTCTCTATACTTTAGAATTGTGCCGGGCTCAACCAACCCGGCACAATTTCCTTAAACATACCAATCATCAAAACATGTTTCCATGAAAAGAATCATACTTCTTTGCCTGACAGCAGTCTGCACAACCCTCATGGCTGCTGAACGCTCGCAAAAAGAGATGCAAGACATCGCGATGCGGCACTTCGCTACGTCGTCCGAAGTGAAGGTTAAGACTGGGCGCGGCACGGTGGCCGAGGCTCCTCGCTGTGTCCTTTCCTCAGATGAATATTCAGTATTTGCGTCGCCCGCCGATGAAAGTTTTGTAATTGTCTCAAAAAGCGACCTCACAAGCCCCGTCATCGGATATGCTCAGGGCCGATTTGCCGACGCAGCCACTGCACCGGGCCTGCGCTGGTACCTCTCGCTTGTAGAGCGTAATATCCAGCAGGCTGAGGCTTCACATCAACCCTTAGGCCTGACAAGTGTCATGAAGGCCGACCTGAGTCCTGTAGAGCCTTTCATCACTACACATTGGCATCAGTCTGATCCCTTCAACCTGAAAACCCCTAACAACTATCCGGCCGGGTGCGTGGCTGTGGCCCTTGCGCAATGCATAAACTATTGCCGCTATCCCAGCAGTACTAAATTCAGGGGATATTGCTATTATACACAGTCAGCCACGAGTACCCGCTACACTGTCGACTCCCTCGACATCAACGACATTTATTTCTATCCCTATCTCGATCTCTATGGCCGTGCTACCGACGGACAGAAGAAGAGTGTAGCCACGCTGCTTCGCGACTGTGGTTATGCCACCTACATGCAATATTCCAAGAGTGGTAGTGGCACCTATCTCTACGAGGCTGGCATCGCCTTGACGACCCGCTTCTCCTACCCACAGGAGTGCATAAAATATGCTGAGCGCTCAGCTTTCGGAGGTTCGCAGGATGAGTGGAACCAGATTATCTATGACGAGATTCGCCAGCTGTGCCCCGTCATCTACGGCGGGCAGGATGAGAATGAAGGCGGTCATGCCTTCGTCCTTTGCGGCCTTGATGCTGACGGCCTTGTCTACGTCAACTGGGGCTGGGGAAGTGATGGTGACGGCTACTACGACATTTCGCTGATGAATCCTCCCGATATGCAATTCTCTGATGGGCAGGACATGATTTATGGCATACGCAAGGAGCCTCTCGCTAACGACCGTCCCGAACCCCGTATCTACTCCTACGACGGGCAGCCCTATACCTTCAGCTTTGCCGAAGAGAAAGGTGATGACGGGAAAGCGCATGTGGCACTGCATATAACTTTCAATGCAGGCATGGTGAACATGTCGCCAGCGACGCTGGACGGCGAGTTCGGACTCTTTGGCACCGATGTGACAACGGGCAAGGTGTGGCAGATAAAGGAGACGGACCCCGAGACGTGGGAGCCGGGCGTGGGTTACTTCCTGCGCGAACCCGCTGCTTTGTTCTACTATTATGTTGAGAAGGATATGGTGGCCGGTCACACCTATCGCATCAGCTTCGGCAGCCGCGACAAGCGCGAAGGACTGTGGCACAGCGTACTCTGTGAAGGTGGTGAGATAGGTTATGAGATACAATACACCGGCGATGCAGCCACCAGCACTATCTCTGAAGTTATGGAACCGCTCTACGACTGTATCTCAACATTAGAGGCCGACGGCCCATCCGTAGCGGGCGTTCTCACCCAAGTCTACGACGCCTCAGGCCGCCTCGTCTATAGCACTCCGTCTGAGAGCTTCAACCTCTGGGACGTTCCCGCCCGCGGCTTACTTATCGTCAAGCAGGGCAATGAGACACGCAAGATTGTGCGCTAAGGACCTTACGTCCAGATAAAAAGGCGTCTCACCTGTGGGACTGCAAATCGTTCCTTCGCAAAACGAAAGGATCAGCCGCAAGCACTCTCACATAACTTTCACACAACAGACAACCCCGAAAGCTGAAAAAGGAGCTTCCGGGGTTGTCTGTTATATGCCGTTATTCTACTTACGCCTTCGATGCGCGGGAGATATTGCCTAAACATCCAGCAGCGTGAGGTCCTTGCCAACAGCCATCTTGCGCAGATTAATTATAGCATAACGCATACGTCCCAAGGCTGTGTTGATGCTGCAATTGGTCAGTGCAGCAATTTCTTTGAATGACAAGTCTTCGTAGATGCGCATGCGAATTATCTCCTGCTGGTTCTGCGGCAGGCGCGCAATCATCTCGGTGAGGTCAGAGATGGTCTGTTCGTTGTGGAAATCGGTCTCGACAGTACCCACGGAGAGACTTACCGTATTCTGTAATGCAGCACTGCCATCATCAGTCACAACGTCAACCATCGGCTTATTGTGGCGCACGGAATCAATGATGAGGTTGCGTGCTATGCGCATGAGCCAGGCGAAGAACTTGCCGTTGTCGGTGTAGCGATGTGAGCGGATGTAGGTGATAGCCTTGTAAAATGTCTCCTGAAAAAAATCATTTGCCCGGTCTTCGTCGTGAACGATGGCCAGGATGTAGGCATAAAGCGACTGCTGATAGCGTTCGAGCAGAGCGTCGAACGCAGCGTCATTGCCATTTTCATAGAGCCGTATGAGTCTCTCATCCGTCTCCTTCATGAGGTTTTGCATTACTTTCTAATAAAAGTGTTTAGGAGTAATGTTTTGTCGATAGGCAATGACTTTTAGAATGAATAATTAAGAATAAATAATGATTTATAAGGGCAGAACAACGACCTGAAAAGTAACTTTCAGGACGTATATCAGTTGCAAAGATGTGGCATTTTCTTGAATTGACCAAACTTTTTGCCACTTTTTTATGTTTCGACAAGCAAAGCGCCCTCAAGATGAGCCCCACGAAGAAAATCTAAGGCCGCCATTCGGCGTTTGCCTGCCAATTGAATGTCTGTGAGACGAAGGATGCCGTCGCGGAGGTGAACAGCCAATGAAGAATGGCTAACAGATAAGGCATGAATATGTTGCGCCGGAGCAGCTGATGACTCATTGTCCGCTGCCCCTGCCCCATTCTCAATGTCCTTCTCGGCGAAGAACACTTTGAGCTGCGTCTCCTTGCCGTCGGCAGTGCGCAAGGTTGTCCATGCGCCAGGGTAGGGCGACAGGCCGCGAATGAAGTCGTAAGCGCTCTTGACGGTGAGCTCGTGCCATCGTATCTGTGTGTTTTCACGAGAAAGTTTGGGGGCGGGTTTTAACTCGACAATGGAATCATCGAGCACAGAACGTTGGTCTATGGTTTCGACTCTGCCAACGGAGATATCGTCGATAGTCTTAAGTACGAGGTCAGCGCCGAGGTTCATAAGGCGGTCGTAGACATCGCCTACGGTATCCGTGTCGGCCACGGGTGCAGCCACCCGATGGATTATGCGCCCCGTGTCGATGTCGTGGTCGAGGAAGAAGGTGGTGACGCCCGTTTCGGTCTCTCCGTTGATGACGGCCCAGTTGATGGGAGCCGCGCCTCGGTACTGGGGCAGAAGGGCTGCATGCAGGTTGAAGGTGCCCATGGGCGGCATAGCCCAGACCACCTCTGGCAGCATGCGGAATGCGACAACGACTTGCAGGTCGGCACGATAGCTTCGCAGCTCTTCGAGGAAAGCCTCATCCTTCAGGCGCTCAGGCTGCAGCACAGGAATCCCCTGCCCTACCGCGTATTGCTTTACGGGCGATGCCTGCAAGGTGTCGTGATGTCGCCCTACAGGTTTATCCGGCATCGTGACGACGGCCACGACATCGTATTTGTTCTCTACAAGTTTCTGAAGCGAGGCAACGGCAAACTCTGGCGTGCCCATGAAGATGATACGCATGATTATTCTTCTGAAAGGTCTTGAAGCATCGTTCGATACAGCGCCGTCACATGGCTGCGGCGTATGAAGCCAACGAAGAGGCCGTCGGCATCTACTACGGGGAGCGTCCAGGCACGGGTGCGATCGAAAGTCTGCATGACGAGGTCCATGGGATCGTTGGTCGTCAGGCGGGCGGCACACTGCGACATGAGATCGCGAACGTGAAGCTGATGGTAGAGTTCGGTGCGGAACATTACGTTGCGGACACGGTCGAGAATCAGTACGGCGAGGAGCTTACCCGCGTCGTCCACGACGGGGAAGACGTCGCGCTCTGACGATGAAATCTGCCTAACAATCTCACCAAGGTCGTCATCTGGATGCAAGTGCTCCTCGTAGCGCTCGATAACGGAGTCCATCGACATCAGCGTGAGTATGGACTGGTCTTTGTTATGGGTCACCAGCTCGCCCTTACGTGCCAGGCGCATTGCATAGATGCTATGTGGTTCGAAAAAGATAATCGTCAGATAAGAGGACACAGCCACCATCATCAGCGGAAGGAACAGCCCGTAGCCTCCCGTGAGCTCGGCAATGAGGAAAATACCGGTAAGCGGGGCATGCATGACGCCGCTCATCAGGCCGGCCATGCCCAGGAGCGAGAAGTTGCTCTCGGGGACAAGGATGCTGTTGCCCGGCAGCAAATTCCATAGAGAGGCGAAGACGAAGCCTGTCACGCAACCGAGGAAGAGGCTCGGAGCAAACGTTCCGCCGCAACCGCCGCCGCTGTTGGTGGCAGTGGTCGCAAAGACCTTGAAAAGGATTATTCCGGAAAGGTAGAGGAGAAGCAGCTGTGGCGCAGCGTAGAAGGCGGAACCTTCCATGACTTGGTTCCAGTCGGCAGGTCCCTGCCCGTTGAGCAGGACGCGTATCATCTCATAGCCCTCACCATAGAGCGAGGGGAAGAGAAAAATGAGCACACTGAGTATCGGCGCCGCCACGAGGAAACGCTTCCAAGGGGCACCAAGGCGCCGGAACTGGTCCTCGAGCCAGTTCATCACGCGGGTGAAATAGAGCGATATGAAGCCACAGGCTATGCCTAAAAGGAGGTAAGCTGGCACGCGCTCGAGAGCAAAACCGTTGACGAGATGAAACTCGAAGACATTGTCCATACCCGACGCAGCGAAAGTCACGGCCGCCGCCGTGACGCACGACACCAGCAGGGGGAGCAGGCTGCCCAGCGTGAAATCGAACATCAGCACTTCAAGCGTGAACACCAGGCCGGCTATGGGAGCCTTGAAGATGCCGGATATAGCGCCTGCTGCGCCACAGCCTACAAGCAACATCATCTTCTTGGCATCGAAGCGGAACAGGCGGCCAAGATTGCTGCCTATGGCCGACCCAGTGAGCACTATAGGAGCCTCTGCTCCCACACTGCCGCCAAAGCCTATGGTGATGCTCGAAGCAATGACCGATGACCACGTGTTGTGCACCTTCAGCAGACTCTTCTTACGGGCGATGGCATAGAGGATTTTGGTGATACCATGCCCGATGTCGTCGCGAACTACGTACTTGACAAAGAGGCCCGTAATCAAGATGCCTACAACAGGATAGACCAGATAAAGCCAGTTGGCACCGGTGATGGAGAATTGATGAGTGAGCAGATAGCCTATCTGATGAATGAGCCATTTCAGCAGCAGGCCGGCCAGAGCCGTGAGCACACCTATCACCAAGGCCAGCAATAAAATGAACTGCCGGTCTTTAATGTGGGTCGCACGCCACTGCAAGCACTTCTCAAACGTGGATGATTTCATCTGCAACCGAGCGTCTGCTCTCTTCTTTTTGCGCCGCAAAAGTACATAAAAACCATATAAATCCAATGAGTTTTCCTTATAAATATTTGTTTCTTCACGCCTAAACTGCTCTTCAGAAAGAAAAAGGCTCAACTTTAGATTAATTAACGCACAAAAAACAGTGTGCATACATTAATTATCTACCTTTGTAAAAAAATAATGTTCAAACAATAGAAAAACATAATACGTATGAATTACTCTGAATTCAAGTATGCCATCTTAGGATTGACATTCGCTATTGGTTCACTCGCGAGCCAGACAGCTAACGCTCAAGGCGGACCTAAGGAAAATCCGAGAGGCGTCTATAAGTTGCAATCAATGAATGGCAAGCCTGCCGCTTTCCAGCAATATAAGATATGTACAGAGAACCCCACTTTGCAGGCTATGACGGTTACAAGGTCCGGACAGGTGATGATGCAGTTCCAGAACCCCGACAACTGGGTTTTCAACTACACAGGCTTAAACGACCATTCCACCAATCCTCATCGCGTTCAAGTGTACGACAGCGATGCCAAAGGCTTCACGCTTAGGTGGTGGAATACTGATGTTAATGCCCCAGGATTCAATTATAAAGATTGGAACATTGAAAAATACGTAGCCGGATACTACACTGAAGAGGAAAAGGCAGCCTTCGACCTGATCATGAACCCGCTGCCCTCGGCTGACGACGGTACGCTCACTGGCGGGTGGCTGAAGGTAGGACAGTTTCAGCTCAACTCAGGCTCGTTCGCCGAAGAAGACGTCCAATATATGCTTGCCACCTTCCGGAAATACACAACACCTTTCGACGAATTGCTGGGAAACATCATCGTTCTTACCAAATCGTCCATTCTCGAGTGCGGCTCCATCGTGGTTTATTCCGACAGGGGCATTGAAGTCACCGCAAGCACAATACATATAGGCGACTCCGTAAGCACTCTCCTAATAAGAGATGACGATTACATAGTATTGAAAGATGGCACGTCCTACGAGGTGTGGCGCCGCATCTCGGGCATCCGCCTGATTGACATAGTTGCAAAAAGAAACCCCTTAGCTTCTCACTAAGGGGTTTCTTTTTATTCGGCAGTCATTTTCTTATCACCTGGACTTCGCCATTCGGCCGAAGCTTTATAATGGAAGAAGGCTCGTGACGGGATGTGTCGCGCTGGCGTGAGAGGCAGACGTAGTCTACGGCACGCTTGATTTCGTCGCTGATGTCGGCAAAGGTCTGTGGCGAGGGCTCGCCGCTGATGTTGGCCGAGGTCGAGACGATGGCTTTCTGGAAGCGATAGCAGAGCTGCTGCGAGAAGACTTCAGAAGTGACACGCAGCCCTACGCTACCGTCCTCTGCCAAGAGGTTGGGCGCCAAGCCTGCGGCACCGTTGAGGATGACGGTCGTAGGCTTTGTGGCCAGATCTATGATGTCCCAGGCCACGTCGGGCACGTTGCGGACATAGCGTTGCAGGCGTCCCGGGCTGTCAACAAGACAGATGAGGGCTTTCGAGTCCTCGCGCTGCTTAATCTCAAACACTTTCCTGACAGCTTCAGGGTTGGTGGCATCGCAGCCGATGCCCCAGATAGTGTCGGTAGGATACAGGATGGTGCCTCCGGCACGTAGGGTCTCTACGGCTTTTCTTATATCTTCGTCTCTTTCTCTGCTCATTAGAATTCGCTTGTGAAGTGGAACTTTATGTGCTCAAAGTCCTGCTGGGCCATGCTGAGGACGTAGGCTGAGTCGGCGAGGAAAACGTCGCGGCCTTCGAGGTCGCGCGCCATATACTGGTACTTGCGCTTCTTGAACTGCTCGAGCTGTGCGGCATCGTCGCTCTCTATCCAGCAGGCTTTGTAGAGCGATGCAGGTTCCCAACGGCACTTGGCGCCGTACTCGTTCTCGAGGCGGTACTGAATGACTTCGAACTGCAGCTGGCCAACGGTGCCGATGAGTTTGCGGCCGTTGAACTGGTTGATGAAGAGCTGCGCCACGCCTTCATCCATAAGTTGGTTGATACCTTTTTCCAGCTGCTTGGTCTTCATAGGGTCGGCATTCTCGATGTACTTGAACATCTCAGGCGAGAACGAGGGCAGCCCCCGGAAATGGAGCTGCTCACCCTCGGTGATAGTGTCGCCAATCTTGAAGATGCCATTGTCTGGCAAGCCTACGATGTCGCCCGGCCACGCCTCATCGATGGTGCTCTTGCGCTGCGCCATGAACTGGGTGGGCGAGGAGAAGCGGACAGTCTTGCCCTGACGAACGTGCAGATAGGGCGCGTTGCGGACGAACTTTCCCGAACAGACCTTGCAGAAGGCGATGCATGAGCGGTGGTTGGGGTCGATGTTGGCTGTAATCTTGAATATGAAGCCTGTGAACTTAGGCTCTTCAGGCTGTACGTCGCGCTCTTCAGCCTTCGTGGGACGGGGCGACGGAGCTATCTCTACGAAGCAGTCGAGCAGCTCCTTGACGCCAAAGTTGTTCAGGGCGGAGCCGAAGAACACGGGCGCCACCTCGGCGTCGAGGTAGGTCTGGCGGTCGAACTCGGGATAGACGCCCTCGATGATCTCGAGGTCTTCGCGGAGTTTCTGGGCATCGTCCTCCCCCACCCTCTCTTCAAGTTCGGCTGCATCGAGCTCCACACTCACCTTCTCCGTCACGCGTTGCTTGTCGGGGGTGAAGAGGTTGAGGTTCCCCTCATATATATTATATACGCCTTTGAAGCGCTGCCCCTGGTTGATGGGCCAGGAGAGGGGGCGCACTTTAATCTGTAGCTCATCTTCTATTTCATCGAGGAGGTCGAAGGGATCCTTGCCCTCACGGTCCATTTTGTTGACGAAGACGATGACGGGCGTCTTGCGCATGCGGCACACTGTCATCAGCTTGCGTGTCTGTGCCTCAACGCCTTTTGCGCCATCAATTACGATGATGGCACTGTCGACAGCGGTGAGCGTACGGAAGGTGTCCTCGGCAAAGTCCTGGTGGCCTGGAGTGTCAAGGATGTTGACCTTGAAGGCAGACTCCGCCTCCCCCAGGGGAGAGTAGTCGAACTCCATGACGGAGGTTGTCACAGATATGCCGCGCTGCTTCTCGATGTCCATCCAGTCGGAGGTAGCAGTCTTTCGGATCTTATTGCTCTTGACGGCGCCGGCCACTTGGATCTGCCCGCCGAAGAGGAGGAACTTCTCTGTCAGCGTAGTCTTACCGGCATCAGGGTGCGAGATGATGGCGAATGTTCGCCTGCGTTCTATTTCTTGGTTCACGAGGTTATTATGCTATTATATACGATTTACAAGTGGCTGATACACTCCCGCAGGCTTTCCTCCCAATAGGGAATCTCGACGCCGTAGGTCTGCTTTATCTTGGTCTTGTCGAGGACGCTGAAGTGGGGGCGTGCAGCTGGCGTGGGGTACTCGGCAGTGTGCAGTGGACTGACGCGGCAGGTGGTGATGCCTGCGATGCGGTGGATGGCCTTAGTGAAGTCGTACCACGACGTGACGCCCTCGTCGGTGAAGTGGTAGATGCCAGGCTGGATGCCCTGTTCGACAGCGGCCATGATGGCGGCAGCGAGATCGCGGGCGTAGGTCGGCGTGCCTATCTGGTCGAAGACGACGCCTAATTCGCCCTTCTCGCGGCCGAGGCGCAGCATGGTCTTCACGAAATTGTTGCCGAAGCGGCTGTAGAGCCATGCCGTGCGGACAATCATCGCAGAGGAATTGGCTGCGAGCACAGCCCTCTCGCCTGCAAGCTTCGTGCGGCCGTAGGCTGTGGCCGGGCTGGCGGGGCAGTCCTCGGTGTAGGGCGTGTGGGCGGTGCCGTCGAAAACGTAGTCGGTTGAGATGTGAATGAGCTGTCCGCCACGACGTTCTATGGCTGCGGCGAGATAGCCTGGGGCGACGGCGTTGAGCTGGTTGGCCTTTTCCTCATCGGCCTCGGCGCGGTCGACGGCCGTATATGCGGCGCAGTTGACGATGAGGTCTATGGCATTGTCCTCAACGTAGTCACTTACGGCGGCAGGGTCGGTGATGTCGAGGGGGCTGACGGTAAAAGCTACGGCTGGAGAACTGCCGCCTGCGAAACGCTGGGATGACGGGGATGAGGGCACGACGTCGGTGAAGAACCATTGGTAGCGCGGATGCAATGCTGCCAGCAGTTGCATCTCGCTGCCCAGCTGCCCGCAGGCGCCTGTGACTAAGATATTGTTAATTCCGACTTTCATTATATGATCTTCAAAGCTCCAGCTCGCCAGCCTTGTCCTTGCGCCACGCATCTGCGAGCAGGGCGAGCATGTGTGAAATATGCGTGAGAGCCTCCTGCGTAGCTTCCGAGACGGGGCGCTGCTGCAGCCGCAGTAGCATGGTGCCATAGAGAGCCTCGAAGCAGTTCTCGAGTTCGGGCATATTCTGCCGCCCCGACTTTGAGCGCAGTTCTACGATAAAGGGCAACGCCTTATAGTACGCGGCCGAATAAAAGGGGTGCTTAGGGCTGTCGAGCAGCTGCAGATGCAAGTCGGTGAGCATGGCGAGCGTGCCTCTGTTCATCTGCAGATGGCCTCGCTCGGCGACACCTTCCTCGCGCATCATAGTGCAGAGGTCTGCGAGCCACTGCGCTTCGCGGCGGCGCTCATCGGGTGTGAGGTCGAAACGCGGCACATAGTCGGCAGCCAATCGGTCGGCATCGCAGCCGTAGGCCCTGAGCGTATCCTCAAGCTGCCACATATAGAGGAGGTATTCAGCTATATTACTGTCTCTGAGTTGTTTTGCTATTTTCATTTTATCTCTGGTTCCTATTCTCCTATTCCTAACCTCTGACTACGGGTCTAATACAACGTCAGGCCGAGTAGCGTAGAGAGCAATCCGAGCACCGAGACGACCATCACCACCATGCCTATGATGCGGTTGATAAGGCCTATGCGTTCAAGTTCGAAAGTGGAACGCAGCTTGTCGACGATGTATGTCAGGCCGTACCACCAGAGCATGGCGCCAAGGAATATGGAGACATAGCCGAGGATCTGCTGGCCGAGATGGTCGGGCACGACGAAGGTGAAGCGTGCGAAAAGGGCGAGGAAGAGGAATATGATGAGTGGGTTGCTCAGCGTAACCAAGAATGCCGTAAGGCAGTTGTGGGCCAGTGTGCCCTTGTTGTGCGACGAGGGGCGCAGCTGCGGCTTGGTGCGGAAGGTGTAGTAGCCGAAGACGAACAGCAACACGCTACCCAAAAGCTGGAGCAGATACATCCACTGAGGGTCCTCAATGATGTCGATGACGAAACTCATGCCCACGCCGGTGACGACGGCATAGAGGATGTCGCTCAGGGCTGCGCCTAAGCCCGTGACAAGGCCATACCAGCGACCTTTGTTGAGAGTCCGCTGAATGCACAACACACCGACGGGCCCCATCGGTGCACTGGCCACGATGCCGACGATGAGCCCCTTAACGGTCAAATCTAATATAGTAATGTGCTCAAACCACATAAATACGCCTGCAAAGGTCGGCCTTTTCTTCGAGATAATGAAAAAAAACGTGCAGAAAAGGTCCACTTTACCCAAGAAAAGCCATTTTTTCATTAAAAACTTTCACTTAAAACGAAAGATTATATATCTTTGACGCTTGAAATGCCTCCCGGCAAAACCAACCAAAGGAAACAGCAACACTAAGCGATGTCAGAAATAAGCCCAAGCCTTTCGGCCGGAACCCTTAAGGGTTATCGCCAAAACCCTTAAGGGTTATGACCAAAACCCTTGGCCCTTTTTTTAACACTTCCCGAGTTGCTTCTTTCAAACGCCTCTGAAAACATACTAAAAACTATAACTAAAACAGCAAACCAGCACTATGGAAAAGAAACCTTACGTTATCGGCCTCGACCTCGGAGGCACGAACTCTGAGTTCGGCATCGTGGACCAGAACGCCAACATCGTTGCCTCTACGCGCGTGAAGACCGCTGGCCACGGCGACATCAACCAGTACGTCGACGACTGCGTGGCAGCCCTGCGCCCCATCATCGACGAGGTGGGCGGCATCGAGAAAATCCACGCCATGGGCATCGGAGCCCCCAACGGCAACTACTACAGCGGCTCGATTGAGTTCGCACCCAACCTTCCTTGGAAAGGCAAGATACCCTTGGCACAGATGTTCTCGGAGCGTCTCGGCATTCCCGTGCGCCTGACCAACGACGCCAACGCCGCCGCTATGGGCGAGATGCAGTACGGCGTGGCAAAGGGTATGCAGAACTTCATCATGATAACCCTCGGCACGGGCGTGGGCTCGGGCATCGTCGTCAACGGACAGATGGTGCTGGGCTGCGACGGCATGGCCGGCGAGCTGGGCCACGTGATCGTAGAGAAGGATGGACGCCAGTGCGGTTGCGGCCGCAAGGGCTGCCTCGAGGCCTACTGCTCGGCCACCGGCGTGGCCCGCACTGCCCGCGAGATTATTGAAAAGACCGACAAGCCCACACTCCTGCGCGAGATACCTCTTGACAAGATCGAGTCGAAGGACGTAGCCATCGCCGCAGGCAAGGGCGACGAAGTGGCCAAACAAATATTCGAGGAGACGGGCCGCCTCTTGGGCGAGGCATGCGCCAATTTCGCTGCATTCTCAAGCCCTGAGGCCTTCGTGTTCTTCGGCGGTCTGGCCAAGGCCGGCGACCTCATCATGGACCCCATCAAGCGCGCCTACGACGCCACCGTGCTCCGCATCTTCCGCGACAAGGCCAAGTTCCTCGTCAGCGAGCTCGACGGCGCAGGAGCAGCAGTGCTCGGAGCCAGCGCACTGGGATGGGAAGTGAAATAATCTCACAGTCTGACCGTTTTACATTATAGCCATTTCCCATGGAACGATTGATAGAGAGATTTTTAGACTACGTAAGCTACGACACACAGTCCTCTGAGGAAGCTGAGGGATGCCCGAGCACACCCAAGCAGCTCATCTTCGCACGCCACCTCGCCGACTCACTCGAAGAGATGGGGCTTGAAGACGTCACCATGGACGAGCAGGGCTACATCTACGCCACCCTGCCCTCCAACGTGCCAGCAGAGGTGCCCACGATAGGCTTCATCGCACACTACGACACCAGCCCCGACTGCTCAGGAGCCGACATACGGCCGCGCATCGTTGAGAACTACGACGGCGGCGACATAGTGCTTGATGCCGACGAGGGCATCGTAAGCTCGCCACGTATGTTCCCCGAGATGCTCGACCATGTGGGCGAAGACCTCATAGTTACCGACGGCCACACGCTCCTCGGCGCCGACGACAAGGCTGGCATAGCCGAGATCGTGGAAGCCATGGCATACCTGATGGAACACCCTGAGATAGAACACGGACAGGTGCGCATAGCCTTTAACCCTGACGAGGAGATAGGCGCAGGCGCACACCTCTTCGACGTCGATAAGTTCGGGGCCGAATGGGCCTACACTATGGACGGCTCCGAGGTGGGAGAACTGGAATATGAGAACTTCAATGCCGCAGCTGCCACCATCCGCATCCGAGGCTTGAACGTGCATCCCGGCTACGCCAAGGGCAAGATGGTAAACGCATGCCTCATCGCAGCCGAGTTCGCCCAGGCCATGCCCAAGGACGAGGTGCCCGAGCGCACCGAGGGCTATGAAGGCTTCTACCACCTCACAGGCATGAAAGCTACGGTCGAGGAGGCTACCCTGTCTTACATCATACGCGACCACGACCGCCAGCGATTCGAGGAGCGCAAGGCCCACGTCGAGGACTTAGTGGCCGTGTTCAAGGAGCGCTACGGCCAAGGCGTAGTCACTGCCGACATCCGCGACCAATACTACAACATGAAGCAGCAGCTCGAAGGGAAGGAGCACATCATAGAGATTGCACGCCGGGCCATTGAGGAGACGGGCACCCACTGCGTCGTCAAGGCCATTCGCGGCGGCACCGACGGCGCACAGCTATCATTCAAAGGGCTCCCCTGCCCCAACATCTTTGCCGGCGGCCTCAACTTCCACGGGCGCCACGAATTCGTGCCCATACAGTCTATGAAGAAAGCTATGCAGACAGTGGTCAACATCTGTCGCATCGTGGCTGAATAAACTGCACTGAGCCTATGAAAGCCTTCATGAACGAGAACTTCCTGCTCGAGACCGATGTCGCGCAGGAACTTTACCATCGTCATGCCGCACCCCAACCTATCATCGACTACCATTGCCACCTCGACCCGGCGATGGTGGCCGAAGACCATCGCTTCAGGAGCATCACTGAGTTGTGGCTCGGCGGCGACCACTACAAATGGCGCGCCATGCGAACCAACGGCGTGCCCGAACGCCTGATTACTGGCGACGCCTCTGACTGGGAGAAGTTCGAGGCGTGGGCTGCCACCGTGCCCTATTGCCTGCGCAACCCGCTCTATCATTGGGCCCATCTCGAGCTGCGAACAGCCTTCGGCATCGACAAATGCCTGAACCCCGAGACGGCACGCGAGATCTTCGATGCCTGCAACGACCGCCTGCAGCACGACCCAGATTTCACAGCGCAAGGGCTAATGCGGAAGTACAACGTCGAGGTCGTCTGCACCACCGACGACCCCGTTGACGACCTGCGTCACCATCAAGCCTACAGGCCGGGCTCCGGACCGCGTATGCTCCCAGCCTGGCGCCCCGACAAGGCCATGGCCGTAGAAGAGCCCGCACGCTTCAGAGACTACGTCAGCCGCCTCGGTGCCGCGGCCGACACGGACATTCGCTCGTTCAGCGACTTCATCGACGCCCTGCAACGCCGCCACGACTTCTTCCACGCTCAAGGCAGCCGCCTCAGCGACCATGGCTTAGAGGAATTCTATGCAGAACCTTACAGCGACACTGAAATAGCCATATCATTTAATAATGTGATGCGCGGAAGGCAGCTTTCAGACTCAGAAGTGCGGAAGTTCAAGAGCGCTATGCTCTACATCTTCGCCGTGCAGGATGCCGAGGCCGGATGGGTACAGCAGTACCACTACGGAGCACTCCGCAACAACAACAGCCGTATGATGCGCGCCATCGGCCCCGACACTGGCTTCGACAGCATAGGACAATGGCACACCGCACGTTCGATGGCTCGATTCCTCGACCTCTTAGAGGGCGAAGGACATCTCACAAAGACGAACCTCAACAACCTCAACCCTGCCGACAACGAGATGGTGGCCACCATGATAGGCAACTTCCAGGACGGCAGCGTGGCAGGAAAAATACAGTGGGGCTCAGGCTGGTGGTTCCTCGATCAGAAGGATGGTATGGAACGCCAGATGAACACCCTCTCGCTGCTCGGACTGCTCTCGCGATTCGTAGGCATGCTCACCGACTCCCGTTCTTTCCTCTCCTACCCTCGCCACGAATACTTCCGCCGTACCCTATGCAACCTGCTCGGCAATGACATCGAGCAGGGTCTCATTCCTTTCACCGGCTTCGAGGAGAAGCGCGTTCGCCAGATGGTTGAGGACATCTGCTACGGCAATGCCAAGATGTATTTCGGGTTGTGACGCCTTCTTTTCCGATATAACGTTTAAAAGAATTACAGACCTCCAATTATTATTAACCCTCCAATATGAATAAGACAAACTGGCGCTGGGCTATCTGCAGCCTGCTCTTCGTCGCTACCACGGTCAACTACCTCGACCGTCAGGTGCTTTCGCTGACGTGGAAGGACTTCATTGCGCCCGAGTTCCATTGGTCCGACTCCGACTATGGCACCATCGCCGCCACCTTCTCACTCTTCTACGCCTTCGTAAGCCTCTTCGCGGGCAAGTTTATCGACTGGGTCGGCACCAAGCGGGGCTACCTCATCGCCATCTTCATTTGGAGTGTGGGAGCCTGCCTACACGCAGGCTGTGGCTGGATGACGATGCACATCCAAGGCCTTGAGAGCGTCGAGACCCTTCGCGCCGTGGAGGCTGGCAGCACTCTTGCCTTGGCCATCTCCACCACGTCGGTGTGGCTGTTCATGGTCTGCCGTATGATATTAGCCATCGGCGAGAGCGGTAACTTCCCCTCTGCCATCAAAGTAACCACCGAATATTTTCCCAAGAAGGACCGTGCACTGGCCACCAGCATCTTCAATGCAGGTTCGTCAATAGGCGCCCTGGTGGCACCCATCAGCGTGCCATTCCTGGCTCGCGCCTACGGCTGGGAGTGGGCCTTCATCATCATCGGTGCCCTTGGCTTCCTGTGGATAGGCTTCTGGCTGACAATGTACGAAAAGCCCGAACAAAGCAAGCACGTCAACGAGGCAGAGCTTGCATACATCAATCAGGACGAAACAGAAAAGCCGCCAGCCGACAACGATGTTGCCGGCCAACGGCTCTCTCTCCTCCGATGCTTCACCTTCCGCCAGACGTGGGCTTACATCTGCGGTAAATTCTTCACCGACGGCGTTTGGTGGTTCCTGCTCTTCTGGGCACCAGCCTACTTCAGCGACCAGTACGGCTACCGCTCCGACTCAGCCATGGGCGCCACACTCATCTTCCTTGTCTACCTTATCGTCACCGTAGTGAGCATACTCGCAGGAGGCTTGCTGCCCAAATACTTCATGGTGCAGCGCGGCATGGAACCCTACTCCGGTCGCTTGCGCGCCATGTTGATGTTCGCTTTCCTGCCCGTCTTTGCCCTGCTGGCTCAGCCTATGGGTGTCCACAGCGCCTGGTGGCCCGCCATCTTCATTGGTTTGGCAGGTGCCGGCCATCAGTCGTGGTCGGCCAACCTCTACAACACCGTTGGCGATATGTTCCCCAAGTCAGCCGTAGCCACCATCACAGGCATCGGCACGATGACGGGCGGCATCGTTTCCTTCATTGTCAACTGGGGTGCTGGCCATCTCTTTGACTACAGCGCAGCCCGCGGTGCAGCTTTCCAGTTCCTCGGCTTCGAGGGTAAGGAGGCTGGCTACATGATCATCTTCTGCTATTGCGCCGTAGCCTATCTCATTGCATGGGCATGCATGAAAACGCTCGTGCCACGGTATGAAAATGTGGAGCTATAAACATTCAAGTCTCACCTAAAACTATAATCAATGCCACAGGCAAAGACATTGAAACAAGATGGAAAAGACATGGCGCTGGTTCGGAAAGAATGATAAGATAACGCTTGCGATGCTCCGCCAGATAGGTGTTGAGGGTATCGTTACGGCCTTGCACAACGTGCCGCTCGGTGAGGTCTGGACGCGCGAGCAGATTCGCGACCTGCGGAAGTATATTGAAACTGCAGGCCTGCGATGGAGCGTAGTGGAGAGCCTGCCTGTGACTGAGACCATCAAATACGGCGGCCCCGACCGCGACCAGCAGATTGAGGTCTATAAGGAGAGCCTGCGCAACCTCGCAGCCGAGGGCATACGCACCGTGTGCTACAATTTTATGCCCGTGCTCGACTGGGCACGCACAGACCTCCTTCATCCCAATGCAGATGGTTCGTCCAACCTCTACTTCTCCTACGCCGAATTCGCATACTTCGACATATATATATTGAAACGTGCAGGCGCGCGCGAGGAGTGGGCACGCTTCCGTTTCCCAGAGGGTGTTGGGCAGGGGCGCGACGTGTTGGCCGAGGCCGACGCGCTGGCAAAGAATATGACGCCCGAGCGCGACCATCAACTCGTGGAGAACATCGTCATCAAGACTCAGGGCTTCGTCAGCGGCAATTTCCACGAAGGTGATGAAGCGCCCATAGAGAAGTTCCGCGAGTTCCTTGCCCTTTATCAGGGTATCGACAAGGCACAGCTGCGAACCAACATGAAATATTTCCTTGAGGCTATCATGCCTACGTGCGAAGAATGCGGCATCAATATGTGCGTCCACCCCGACGACCCGCCGATCGAGATCCTCGGTCTCCCACGTATAGTACGCACTGCCGAGGATATCCGTTGGCTGCTCAATGCCGTGCCCAATCCACACAACGGCATCACATTCTGCGCAGGAAGCCTTTCAGCCGGAGCCTACAACGATGTCACAGCCATGGCGCGCGAGTTCGCACACCGCACCCATTTCGTACACCTCCGCTCCTGCCATATCTTCCCTAACGGCGACTTCACCGAAGCCAGTCATCTTGGAGGCCGCGCAGACCTCATTGAGCTATGCCGCATATTTGAAGGTGAAAGCGCCAAACTCCCCTTCCGCGTTGACCATGGCCGCACGATGCTTGGCGATGAAGCCCGAGGCTACAATGCAGGCTACTCGTTCCTTGGCCGCATGTACGCCATGGCACAGATGCAAGGCGTCCT
The DNA here is from genome assembly GCA_017469685.1 of Bacteroidaceae bacterium. GTDB lineage: Bacteria > Bacteroidota > Bacteroidia > Bacteroidales > Bacteroidaceae > Physcousia. The sequence goes on from JAFUFW010000019.1 coordinate 26,072, forward strand.
GGCCGCACTCGAGCATAAATAGAAACCAAGAACTATATGAGCAAGCTTTTTGACATTAACAATCACGTCGTTGTTATCACCGGCGGCACGGGCGTCCTCGGCCGCGCCATTGCCAAATATCTTGCGGGCGAAGGAGCAATAGTTGTCATCCTCGGCCGCAAGAAAGACGTGGGCGAAGCTATCGTGGCTGACATCACTCAAGCTGGCGGCGAGGCCTGTTTCCTTGAGACCGACGTGCTCAACCGTGAGAAGGTAGAGCTGAACTGTGCAGACGTCCTTGCCCGCTACGGACGTGTTGATGCCCTGCTGAATGCAGCCGGAGGCAATATGCCTGGGGCTACCATTGCCCCCGACAAGACCTTCTTCGACCTCGACCCGTCGCAGTTTCAGACCGTGCTCGACCTCAACCTCACGGGCACCGTCATCCCCACGCAAGTCTTTCTGAGCCCAATGGTTGAACGGGGCAAAGGCTCAATCGTCAACTTCTCGTCCATGGCGGCCTTCCGCCCCATGACGCGCGTATGCGGCTACGCCGCCGCCAAAGCCGGCATCAGCAACTTCACAGCCTACATGGCCACCGAGTGTGCCCGCAAGTTCGGCGAGGGCATCCGCGTCAACGCCATCGCCCCAGGCTTCTTCATCACCGAGCAGAACCGCTCGCTGCTCACCAACCCAGACGGCAGCTACACCCAGCGCGGACAGGACGTCATCCGTCAGACACCATTCGGCCGCATGGGCCAGCCCGAGGAACTCTGCGGCACCATCCACTACCTCATCTCCGACGCCTCACGCTTCGTCACAGGCACCGTCGCCGTAGTCGACGGCGGCTTCAACGTCTTCGCGATGTAAGACCTCATAGAAGATAGAGTCCTTTGCAGAGCAGTCCCAAAGTTTATGCCCGAACAGATAAACGCAATCAATGATGCATTGTGGGGCTACGTGCTGGTAGCTGCGCTGGTGGCATGCGGCTTGTGGTTTACGTGGAGGACGCGGGGTGTGCAGTTCCGCATGGTGGGCGAGATGTTTCGGCTGTTGGCCGACACGGCTGGCAGCGGTGGCACCGCAGGCGACAAAGAGGGCAGTAGGGGCCACAGACATATCTCATCGTTCCAAGCCTTTGCGGTGTCCGTGGCCACACGAGTGGGCACTGGAAACCTGGCTGGCGTAGCTACAGCGATAGCCATTGGCGGCCCCGGCTCTGTATTCTGGATGTGGATTATAGCACTGATTGGCTCTGCCACGGCTTTCGTCGAGTCGACGTTAGGCCAGCTATTCAAACTGCGACAGCGCGAGTCCTTCGTTGGCGGTCCGGCGTACTACATCCTTAAGGGCTTGCATTGCCGGTGGATGGCCTACCTCTTCGCCGTCCTTATCACCCTGACCTTCGGTTTGGTCTACAACTCCATTCAGAGCAACACCATTTGCGGCGCCATGCACGAAGCCTTCGGCTGGAGCCCGTGGGTGGTAGGCTGTGTATTGGCGGCTACGGCACTGGTCATCGTCTTCGGCGGCATCCATCGCATCGCCAACGTCAGCGCCGTGCTTGTGCCGCTGATGGCTATTGGCTATTTTGTGCTGGCGGTGGTCATCATCGCGATGAACATACAACAGGTGCCGCATGTGCTAAAAGTCATTGTCACTAACGCTTTCGGCGTGGAACAAGGCTTAGGCGGCGCCATCGGAGCGACCATAATGAGCGGAGTGAAGCGAGGCCTGTTTAGTAACGAAGCCGGCGAAGGCAGTGCTCCAAACGTGGCAGCCACGGCCTCCGCGACACACCCCGTGAAGCAAGGACTCATTCAGGCGCTGGGTGTCTACACCGATACGCTGCTGGTGTGCTCGTGCACAGCCTTCGTCATCCTCATCAGCGGACTGTATGAAACGCCCGAGCTGAACGGCATCGCCCTTACGCAGGCAGCCTTGAACTCCGAGATTGGTTCATTCGGCCCAACATTCATTGCTCTCGCCATCCTCCTCTTTGCCTTCTCGAGCATCATCGGCAACTATTATTACGGCGAAGCCAACATACGTTTCATGACGTCGAGTAGCGCAGTGCTCGCCGCCTACCGTCTCTTCTCAGGAGGCGTTGTGGTGATGTTCGGTGCTTTAGCCAGCTTAGATCTTGTCTGGAGCTTAGGCGACCTGTTCATGGCTCTGCTTACGGCTTGCAACCTCATCGCCATCATCGCCCTCGGCAAATACGCCTTCCGACTTCTTGACAACTACCGTTGTCAGAAGCGCGAAGGCACGAAAGAACCCGTGTTCCACCGCGACCTGTTACCAGAGATTGCCGAGGAGCTGGAGTGCTGGTAAGGGTTAGCCCAATCCTTTTAATGGAGATTTCATCCACGCATACACCTTACCTCCTCATAACTAAGGTTCATCATTTAGGGCACACAAGCACGACCTATTCTGTGCTACCTCCTCCTTCATCACAGCCCCCGTCGAAGACGGTTTACTTCACAATGGAAACCTCTCAAAAGAGAACAACTCACTGATGAGAAACAATCTTCACCGGTGAGTTAATTCATAAAAGTGTCCTATTCTTATACTTGCCTCTTAATATTGTTTATACCAATAAGTTTTGATTCCAAATTCTTCTTCTGAATTAGGGCGTTCAAGCATTACCCTTCTTACTTTTGAAATATTTACAATGCGTGAATTCCCAGAATCTTTGGACTGTCGATAAGAAATAATTTCATCATCAATTGACATAATTGTCACAGGTATGCTTTTGTTGGCTTCAAATGGATTATATCCCTTTAAATTAAGCAGACCTTCGCATGGGAAATTTAATACATCTTTATCGTCAACAAACGGCAATAATAAGCTAATTACCTTATCTTTATCCATTATGTGACTTTTATTTGAATCTTTCTGTTGGTACCGTATCTGACTATTTTCAACAGACAAATTTTTGATGATTGTTTCTGAACGTTTCGTAACTAATATAGTATCTTTGCTGATTCCTGAGATCTTATTACTTGAGTTCTTAACTCCATTATCTCCGCCGCTATTAAAGTTATGACCACTAATATTGACTGTTGGTTTGTAGTTACCTACACCCGTTTGATTGTTAACTTGTGCCAAGACATGACCGTGCCTATCAAATTCCACAAATGAAGCTATAGTTGCCATCGCCTCAAAGCCTATGGGCATTTCTGCCCTCGTCCCAGGGATAAAGGCCAAAGGCCAACTACCGAATAAAAATAAAGCTACAGCTATTGGTGTTCTGTTCTTACCTGTGACATAAATATTCCCATTTATCGGTATAACTCCACCGTTAGCCAAAGATATCCTGTTCAATCTTACGCCTAATTTACCTTTTGTTCCCCACCACGATGATTTCTTTGCCTTATAGACAGTTCCCGATACGGAAGAACCTGCAGGAATAACAACGACATCGTCCACGATTACATTATTACTTACCTTAAAATAAACAATATTACCAACTCGAACATCCGAGGCTTTTAAAGGGCTTACAATTCTGACTGGTACCTAAGTCCCAATTCTTAAAGCCACTGTAGAAGGCACATTCTGAGCTGCCAAGCTCAAAGCCATTAATTGAACTACAACAATTAACAAGATAACGTTTTTTTTCATAAGACAAAATAAAAGGGTTTAACTGAATAAGATGAATACATATAAAGCGTGGAATAACATCCACTTCAACAACTGAGGCCTTAGGAAACCCGCACGAAAGAAATAGATACACTCCACGCGTACGCATGGAAGCCATCATGTCATCTATTCGTGCTTGAAATTTCCTAAGTTTCAGTTGAATGATAAGCATAACGCTTCGATTATTCCAATAAAAGAACCGACCGCTGTCAGCATTTGTGATATACACATGCTATAACCACGTATAAGGCCTGCAATGTATTTCAACAATGCAAAAGTATAAGAATATCATTTTAAAACAAAACTATTCAAGAAAAAAAGTTTATTCATCAGCATTTTTGAGTTCAAGAAGGGCGTCGAGTGTAAAAATATATTGCCAGCTTTTAATTATTTATTTTAAAAGTTGCAAGATTCGACAACTTGATATGCATTTGCACCATAAAACGTAAGATAAGGACTTACGGCGATTTTTTAGAGGCTTTCATGCAGACCTTGACTGAAAAGGAGCTGGAAAAAGTGCAATATGGACTTCTATTGCTTAAGACTCAGGGACACCTGTCAAAATAGTTTGTGAAACTGATTCGTGAGTGCGTATATGAGTTACGAACTGAATATGGAGGGGAGCCTCAAGAAACTAACATATACTTAGGCAAACGAAAAGAGCGCACCGCCGCAGTGGCGAGTGCGCTCTTTCGGTTATTCCTCATCCCCGTCGTCGAGGTCGAAATCGAAATCCCCGAAGAAGACGGGGATGTCGGCAGCCTGGGCGCCGAAGTCATCGAGGGCCCGGCGCTCTTTCTTGGTTGGACGCCCTGTACCGCGAGCACGACCTACGAAGCCGCTGATACGGTTCATCTCCAGTAGCTCGTACTGCTCTGGAGCCGTAACATTCTCGAGGATCTCGGGTATAAGCTTTGCCCCCACACGGTGCTCTATGGCCTGAAGTATGCGGAAGCTGTAGGTGACAGGCGGTTTGCGCACGTCAACGACGTCGCCGACCTTCACCATTCGAGAGGGCTTCATCTGTGCGCCAGCGATGCTCACCTGCCCCTTCTTGCAAGCCGCCGCCGCGATGCTGCGGGTCTTGAAGATGCGGGCGGCCCACAGCCATTTGTCGAGGCGAGCGGACCCGCCCCCCACAACAGCCCCACTCCCAGCTCCTCCCGTCTGGGAGGGGAGTGGCTGGCGCGAGGTTTGTTTATTGTTATGATTCATTGAAAGCTGCTTTTATTATGTTGTCACGCTTCGGATGTGCTGAAAACTATTGCAAAACATCTGGAACACCATCCATGTTTTCGTCTAATGGCATCCTATTAAGGGAAAACTTCACACCTTTAGCATCAAAGGCTATAGTTATATAATCAGACTTCATAACACCCGAATAATCAGCCGTAAATTCAGTTGCATCACTATTGTATGTGGCCGACATCTGGAATGTACTGGTTGAATAAGTGTAGTTGGGCCATACCCCTTCAGTGTCGAAACCAGAAAACATGAGTTGTTTTCCGTCGCTTTGCCATAAGACGAAACTATGACATTGACCGCCCTGCACTTCGACAATCATCACTTCATAGCCATCAATAACGGACACGAATGTGCCATCAGGTGTGTGTGAGGCATCAGAGACAGCTACATCGTCTTTCGAACAAGAGAGGAATCCACAAAGAACCAACAAGGCAAATAAACTATATTTCATCGGAATGATATGATTTAATGTGCCAGCCTTCCTCCCGACCTCACAGGGATTGGTCGGGGGTGGGTCTCTTTCTATTCAGCTGATTCATCGCCATCTGCACTCCAACTAAGCAGAATGTTTTGATGGCAGCGGAGGCTTGCTTGGTGATTTCAGGAATGAGGGATTCCTGCTCTTCGGGGAAACGACCGAGGACATAGTCGACCTGCTGGCCTGGATAGTAGTCGTTGCCGATTCCAAAACGCAGGCGGGCGTACTGCTGAGTGCCTAATATCTGGGCTATGTGCTTCAGACCATTGTGGCCACCGTCGCTGCCGCAGGGTTTCATTCGGAGCTGTCCGAATGGCAGGCCGATGTCGTCGACGCAGACGAGAAGATGCTCGAGTGCGATGTTCTCTTTCTGCATCCAATAGCGCACAGCGTTGCCGCTGAGGTTCATAAAGGTGGTAGGTTTAAGGAGTATGAGCTGGCGACCTTTGACACTGATGCGTGTGATGAAGCCGTAGCGTTTATCCTCCCAAGCAGCTTCTTTCTCTGCTGCCATAGCATCAACGATGCGGAAGCCTGCATTGTGGCGCGTGCCTTCATAGTCGGGCCCTATGTTCCCGAGGCCTACGATAAGGTATTTTTCCATAAGACTCTCCCCCGTCCCCTCCCTTGGAGAGGAGAGGGGCGTAAATACGTTTTCAAATAGTCGTTTTATAATAGTAAACACGGAGGGACGTTTAGAATTGAAGTTTATAGAGAAATGGTAAAAAAAAGACGCAAAGCCATTGTAAATGTCCATTGCGTCTTTCGATTTCTTGAGAACAATCACTCTCCTCCCTAACGGGAGGGGTTGGGTGGGTCTTTTTATGCCTCAGCCTCAGCACCCTCAGCACTTGCAGCGCTACGGGCGTTACGAGTCATCTTAACCTGGCATACGACGACGCTGGGCGAGGTGACGAGTTCGAGACCTTCGAAACTGAGTTCACCAACCTTGATGGTCTTGCCGAGCTCGAGGTGAGTCACGTCAATGTCAAGGCGCTCAGGAATGGCGGTGTGAACAGCCTTCACCTTAATCTTACGTACGCTGGCAGCAAGCTTACCACCAGCCTTGACGCCCTCTGCGAGGCCGTTGAGCTTGATGGGCACTTCCATGACGATGGGCTTCTGGTCGGTAATCTCGTAGAAATCGACGTGGAGCACATTGTCCTTCACGGGGTGGAACTGAGCCTCCTTGAGGATGGCGAGGCACTGCTTGCCGTCGATGTCAAGCTTTACAGTGTAGATGTCTGGGGTGTAGAGAAGCTTGCGGAGCTCGCTCTCACTGACGGCGAAAGCTGTAGCTTCGGGCAGACCGTTCTCGCCCTTCTTCTCACCATAGATGTTGCAAGGAATCATGCCCTGCTTGCGCATTTGTTTGGCCAGCTTCTTGCCGCCGGCGGTACGTGCAGTACCTTTGATCTCGATTGTTTTCATTTCGTTTTAGTTTTTGTGTTACTCTAAATGAATGTTGCTTCATTCGCCATCACACGGGCTGCCCGCAGGCAGGGATGTGCTCCGAAAGCGGGCGCAAAGGTACAAAAAAGTTGAGAAACGTACGCACTCCGGCCTGTTTTTTTTCTTTATCTTATCATTTTTTCATCAGCACAGCCAAAACAGGGAGGCTACACATGGGGAATGGTGACGATGAAGGCGTCTGCCGCCTGCGCAATGACGAGTTCCTTCCCCAGCAGCGCAAACTGCTCGCGCAGGTAAACCAGACCCGTGCCGTGCTTGACATCATCGGGACGCAACTGGAGGTTGTTGCGGACAGTGATGGCCTCTGCTTGTATCTCTATGTGGATAACCAGCGGTTGCACGGCGGTGGCGATGTTATGCTTGATAGCATTCTCCACCAACTGCTGGATACAGCCCGGCACGGTGAGATGGTTTCCGGCGGGCACCTTCTGCACAACCTCCACCCGCACGGCATCGGCGAAGCGAATATGCTGCAGGTAAACATAGTTATCCACGAAGGCGAGCTCGTCCGTCAGCGGCACCGTCACTTGCTCTTGCGTGTCCAAAATATAACGGTAGATCCGTGACAGTTTCTTGATGAAGCGGTTGGCTATTGCTGCATCTTTATAAGTGAGGGCGGCGAGGACGTTCAGGCTGTTGAAGAGGAAATGGGGCGAGAACTGTCGGCGCAGCATCATCTGCTGGTAGTTGATTTTCTCTTCCGTCTCGCGCCGTATGCGGTCACGATACAGGTCGAGTTCAATAAGCTGTACCAACAACACGGCCACGACCACTGCCGGCAACAGGACGCGCTGCAGCGGCACGGGAAAAGTGATGAAGTAACTCAGCAGCGAGAGATGGAGCCAGCGAATCATCAGGAACAGGCCAACAATGGTAGCCACCTCCATGACGTAGCGCCACTGGACTGGTACGTGGCAGCGCTCCAGATAGACGGCGAACTGCATGGTTACCCACACGAAGAGACAGGCAATCGGCAGATTGACCACCAGGGCAACACCGATGCTCCACCATTCAAAGTCGGGCACCGCCAACGAAAAGAACGTGACGAACAGCAACGACACGATGACAGAGATCGACAGGACAAAGAATCCGAAGTGCTTCGAGGAGGATTTCATGCATAAATGGGTGTTGGGAACAATATATTATGTGCCTTCTGCTACAGCACCGTCCATCCATGCCAGCACCTGCATGACCCTGCCGCGGCTGACAATGAGCGGTTCCCCGGGACAATCCTGCGAAAGACGGATGGACAGGCGTCCGCCAAAGTATTTGCTGCATCGCACAATGGCATCGATATGGGCGATGCAGTTCCGTGAGATCCTGCAGAACTCCTTCGGATCCAACATCTGCTCTAAGCTGTCCAGTGAATACGGCACGATGTAATGTTTGCCGCCTCGTGTATAGAGATAGGTGTACTTTTCCTCTGCCATGAAAGCGCGGATGTCAGCCGTTGTCACATAGCGGTATTCATCACCTAAGGTGACCAGGAAGCGTGTGCGGCGGCAATGGAGGAGGTAGTCATTCTCGGCACGCTGCACGGCAGGTGTGGGGTTTGCAGTCTGACGGTTAGCCTCGAACTTCTCCAGCGCGGCCGCCAGTTCTTCCTCGCTGACGGGTTTGAGAAGGTAGTCAACACTGTTGGCCTTGAAGGCCCGCAGTGCATACTCGTCGTAGGCCGTGGTGAAGATAACGGGGATGTGGTTCGGCATAATGCGGAAGATATCGAAGGAGAGCCCGTCGCTCAGACGGATGTCCATGAACATGAGGTCGTAACACCCCGCGCGCAGGAGTTCGACAGCCTCCTGCACGCTGCCAGCCCGCCCCGCCAACTCATATTCAGGGCGCAACAGCCTGACGAGGCGTTGCAACTCCTCGCAGGCCAGCGTTTCATCTTCAATCATCAGATACCTCATGGCTTTCCTGTTCACTGTGGTGTGGTTATCTCCTTTGCGCCGCAAAGATATACAAATTCCGGCACACACAAGTAACTTCCCCTACGTTTTTTCCCATCCGTCGAAAACATGGGCATCATAGACATGATTAGTTCCTGCCTCATGAAGGGGCGCCCACAGCTGTGCGAAGAAGGGATTGCGACGCGCCTCGGCATCCCACTGCCACGGCCGTGCACTTGATTCGCCGACATAGGGATAGGGGAAACATTCGGGACACCAGTGCCCGCCCAGTAGAATCAGCCTCGGCGAGGCTGTGAAACGATGCCCCTCGGCACATTGCCACCGTAGGGGTGTATCCCAGTCGCCACGCGTCATCGTCGCAGAGAGACACTTGCCGCCACGGAAGCAGGCTGCGCGCTGCATGTCTTCAATCGTGAACTCGGACATCGGTTTCCGTTCATCGTAACCATGATCCAACAACACAGCCTTGTCAGTGGGATGCGACAGGTCGGTATGCTTCCAGCCGGGAATCTTGCTGTAAGCCTCCAGGGAACCGTAATAGGCCGCGATGCGCTGCTCGTTGTGTTCGCGAATCCACCGCTGCGTGCCGTGGGTCTTCCTGTACGCCATGAATGCCATGGCCAGCTTCACGATATGCGGTACTAAACAGGCTACCTTCGTGGCTTTGGCGAAGCGTATGGCCAATGGCAGGGTGTTGCTGCGACTCATCTGTTCGAAGTACTCCTTCAATGGCACATAGCCACGGAAGTGCAGGTAGTTCTCCAGCACGTCGCTGTCCAGATACCACATGCCATGGAAGTTGCGCGTGGTGAACCACCGTGCCTCGAAGATATGTTCGGGACGCGGGCAGCCGATAGCCTTCAGCAGCAGGGATTCAAACTCATAGTTCGATATGCGATATTCAGGACCTGAGCCTATGTTGTAGTAGCGGTTCCAGAACTCGTCTGGCACCTCGGGGCGACACACACGTTCCAACAGACGTCCGCTGTCCTCCACGGTCGCCCATTCCAGCACGCCACGGATGGGTACATGGAACATGATGGGGTCATAGTTCTTGAGGATGGCCGGGTAAAGGATGCCCGACTGTCGCAGGCTCACCCATCGGCGGATGCCGCTGTCGGTGAGGATGCGTTCGGCCATGACCTTCGTAATGCCATAGTGGTCGTAGGCTGATACACAGATTGGATCGCCGGTACGGCCCCAATGCAGGGGCTCGCGGCGGTCGCCCATCTGTGCCACGGAACCGATGTATACCACCTTGGGCTGGCGGTAGCCCTGCGCCAGCACCGCATCACGGATGTTGCGGGCGGCGCCCACATTGGTGCTCAGTGTGGTCTTGGGTTTATAGTCTGCCTTGGGGCTTACCTGCCCGCCCACGTGCAGGACGATGTCGCTGCCCGCAACGCCCCGCAGCACATCGTCGTAGTTACGCAGGTCACCCCAGATGATTTCAATCTCATCTTTCAGCGGGGTTAGTATTTTGCGGTCGCGTCGCGTAGGCAGTGCCAGCACGCGTACGTTGTACATATCCTTTTTGGCCAGCAGTTCCTTGAGGCCTGCCGTTCCCATGGTACCCGTGGCACCTGTGAGGAATACATTGATCTTCTTCATCTCAGTTCTCTTGCACATATTTAATATATAAAAGGTATGATGCGCTTACGGCGGCCCACCTGCTCCTTGCCGAACTCTTCGCAATAGCGGCGGTGGATGGCATGGGCGCGTGGAACCAGATTCGCTGCCGTCCACACGGGGAAGACCCATGCTGCGGGTGTCGCCACAGCCAGTGCATAGCCTGTCCACTCCAATATCTCTCCGAGATAGTTGGCACTTGTCACATAGCGGTATATGCCGTCCCGGGGCAGGTAGTGGCGCGTATCGCCGGGTTTGCGCAGGTGGCGAATGACATGGTCGCTATGCCAGTTAATGCACAGACCTGCTACAAACAGGAGGATGCCCACCAGCACATGTTCACGCAGCAGATAGCCCATGCCCTCCTCAAATGCCGGATTCGGGAACCAGAACAGGGTGCCGCCTTGAAGGATGCCGTTGAGGATATTGAACACGGCGCCCATCAGCACGATGGTAACGGGCATACGGCTACAGCCCTTCATCAAGAGAGGGAAGATGAAGCTGCGCTGAAAATAATGGAACTCAAACAGCGTCAGGAACATCACCTCAGGCTGGTGGGTGCTGCCGCCTGTCATTTGCCAGATCACGAACATCATGAATAAAGCCGGAGCCTCCATCAACACCCATCCTAACTTGTTACCTACGCTCCATCCCCATGCCTTCGTGTGGAACTTGCCATATCCGGCATTGACGAAGTAGAGGCATATAAAAACGATGGCCGCCATACCGAACATGGCTTTGACCAGTACATTGAAAACATATTCACTCACCATATCTTGCTGTATTGACGGTTATATTTATCTTTGCAAAGGTACGGCGATTTCTCCTTACACCGAAGATGAATCCGACGAGCGGCATGATGGGGCGGACCAAATGACAAGCGAGGGCGATGAAGTGACGGAGTTTAAGAGAAAAAAACGGTCATTCCACTGTTTTTTATTCTCCCGTGCACTGTGCGTACGAAATAAATGTGTACCTTTGGAGCTGAAAAGTACAGAAACAAATATAAAAACCAGCATAAAAACATGAAGCACCTACGCCATCTATTGCCAGCGGCCGCGCTGCTGTCCGCCAGCCTGCACACTGCGGCACAGACCGATGTCACATCCGCTTACCTAACGAATCCTTCCTTCGAGGCTGATGCAGCCCAGTGTACTGATGCCTTGAAAAAGAGCGAGGCGGCCGACGGCCTGCGCGGATGGGACGTCAGCGCCATCACAGGATGGACCACCACCCGCCCCGACAAGCAGCTGCTCATCACTGCCGACTGCTTCACCGACAACAACTTTGGCAAGACCACGATTGCCGAGGGGCAGTATGCCCTGTTCCAGCGCATGGGCTGGACCAACGGCACGAGCACCGTCAGCCAGACATCGACACAGGCCCTCACTGCCGGCAAGTACATGCTCACAGCTAAGGTGAAAGCCTTTTATGCTAATTCCGCCACCAGCAGCGCTATCATCCAGGTGAAAACTAACGGAAAGAGCATTGCATCAGCTGCCATAGCTTTCGCCCAAGGCTCAGCAGGCTGCATGGCAAGCTCCGACTGGACTACCGCCAGCCTACGCTTCACGCTCGCTGAGGCGGCTACAATCGACGTTGAAGTCAGCGTAACATGGGTCAGCGGCGGCAGTCAGATAGCCCTTGATGACTTCCGTCTCACTGAATTGCCTGCCGACACGCCCGACGAGCCCACCCCCGAAGCTACACGCTACACCGAGGGCATCATCACCCACGACTTCGTGCCCGAAGCAGAGATGATGCAGGACCTGCTTCAGATGCTGGCCAACTCGATGCAGTATGCCAAGAGTATCTGGTTCAACTGCCAGGCGCCGAACTCTGTCGGCGAAGTCTGCGGCTACTTCAAGGGCAACAGCGCCGGGCAGAGCAACGAGGACGGGGTGCGCACCAATGCAGACTTCGCTATGATAGCAGCATTCCTCTGCAAATATGCCCAAGGCAAGGTGACGCTGCCAGAGGGCATGACATGGGACGAAGTAAAGCAGATGGCAATGAAGAGCCTCGTCTTCGGCTACTCGACACATAAGGCAAACAAGCTGAAAGTGACAGCCGACAATAAATACTGGGGCAGCACGGCCACGAACGATGCCGTATGGGAGAGTTCACTGTGGACAATGAGTCTCTGCTACGCCTCGCATTTCCTCAAGGACGAACTTACCGATGCCCAGCGCTCATACATATATAATATGGTAAAGGCTGAGTGCAACTACGAGCTTGGCCGCTCTATTCCAACTGGCTATGCCGGCGACACTAAAGCTGAGGAGAACGGCTGGGAGGCCGACGTACTGGCCTGCGCCCTCGGGCTTTACCCCGACGATGCGCAAGCTGCCCGCTGGTTTGACCGTCTGCGCGACTTCGCCATTAATAGCTACTCGCAAGTGGACGATGCCAATAATACTTCCGTCATCGATCCCGATTACGACCAGAAGACCGTGGCCGACTATTATCGTGGCCAGAACCTCTATGACGACTACACACTGCAGAACCACAACCTCTTCCACACATCCTACCAGAACGTGGTGATGCAGGAACTTGGCGAGGCACATCTGGCCATGCTCCTATTCCAAGGCGACAACACGAAATGGAAGACTAACGCGCTGATGCACAACCAGCAGCAGGTGCTCGACCTCGTGCTCAAGCGTTTAGCCCTGTCCGACGGCGAACTTGCCATGCCCAACGGCAACGACTGGAGCCTCTTCCTCTTCGATCAAATCACCAGCTACAGCACCGCTGCCTGCTTCCTACGCGACGCCGATGCGCTGATGCTTGAGAATATGGCTTACAAGTATATCAAGGCCCGCCAGCAGACAACGCAGGATGGCTCATGGCTCCTTAACAGCGATATAGGTCCGCGCCGAATGGGCGTCGAGGCCCACCGCGTCATGATGACCTACCTGATGCACTTAGCAGCCTCGACGGCCAACCTTCAACCTTCGACGTGGAACGACTTCTCCATTCGCCAGCAGCAGGCATACATCTTCAAGTCACAGAACATAATCAGAGCCTCATCAGACGACCGCTTCGTGACCTTCTCATGGAGCAACGGTCTGAAGAGCTACACTGGCTATATTGCTGACACGACACCCGACCGCAACAAAATCATCTGCCCCTTCCGTGCGAACAACACAGGCAACCTGCTGGGCTGGTACACTGTAAGCGGCAAAGGCACAAATGCATCACCAACAGTAAGCGGTATATACAAGCTCTACGACACCGCCTTTACGATGAACGGACGCATCACAACCAATGATGCCACGTTGGAGAACAGTTTCGTACTCGCAGCTACGCGCGGTAACGCCGTGGTCTACTTGAGCAACGTCAAAGCCCTACAGAACGCCACGCTCACTGGACGCAGAGGCGGACTGCTGGCTATCACCGTTGACCCTTTCACCTCAGAGCAACGAACCATCTACACGGATGAAGGCGAAGTCACCACCAATGGCGCCGCCACGCACACCTGGCAGACGCACTGGGCAAACATAGACCAGTCTGTAGGCATCGTCACCCTCGGAGGCACTGGCCAGATGGCTTTCGGCGACCGTGCATTAAACAACAGCATACAATGTGCCAAGTTCTACCCCTTGTACTCTCAAAAGAACGAAGCCATCACTGCTGGTAATACTGTAGACCGTACGGCCGTCATCTACTATAGCCGCGTTGACGCAGCCACGACAGAGCGCCTGCAGGCACAGGCCATGAGCCTAAACGAGCAGTTGCCCGAAGGCTGGAACGGCCTCATCGCCTGCGACCCAGACGGTGAGCGCAACATCATCGTGGCTAATTTGGCTGGTGGTGCAAATAATAAAGCCAAGCTGAAAGGCCTCGCCATAGAAGGCCTCGGAGCACCAGTGTTGCAAACAGAGACCATCATCGAAGGCAGCACGGGCTCAGCGACAATAGCACTTGACGAGAACCACTCACTGATGCATCCGTTAACAGTTTTCATCAAAAATGCCACAGGCGTGGCAGCCAAGATGTTCAACCCTGTTGACGACAAGCAACTCTACGTACGTTCACTGATTCACAATGAGCAGAACATAACCGTCAGCATAATGAATGGCAGCAGTGTCGTCAGCAAAGATTTCTTGATCCCTGAGTCCGGCACTCTCATTATCCGCCTCGACGACGGCGAGCTACAGGCTTACGCAAAAGAAGTCGAGGAGGAGCTTACTGATCTTACTGCACAGTACATTGTAAACCCTAATTTCGAGGAGGACGAGACATGGGGCACCACAGGCAGCATCACCCTTAGTGGCACAACCTACGCTCCCTGCTACACGCAGACAGTCGGTGCCGCAGACAGCCAGTTTCCGCAAGTGTTGCCCGTAAAGGGTTGGGATGCAGCGAGCACGCTCTCGCCTGCCAGCAAATTCGCCCTCCTCTATTCAATGCCCTATAGCTTTACTCAGTATTGTGTCTCGCCCTCCTCACTCGGCAACAGCGCCAGCATCATGGCCGTTCCAGCCGCTTTTGAGGAGAGCGTGGGCAAACGTTGCCTATCAATCCTAAATTCATGGACTGTGGGCACCAACGCCGTGAAGCAGGTCGTAGCTCTGCCCAAGGGCTACTACGAGCTCAGCTTCAAGCTACGCTATTCGTGCGCCAACGAGAGTCGTCGCACAGCAGAAAATGTAATCGCTTCAACAGACGGGAACACGAACACGCTGCTCTGTAGAGTTACCGCCAATGATGAAGAGTTTTATGCCCCCTACCCCACCTCCGCCGACACTTGGGAGACAAAGGTCATTGGCTTCAGTGTAGAGCCTGACGAAGGGAGTGAAACCGCCGATGTTGACATCACCCTTGGCCTCAAGACTACTGAGAATCAAGGCGCAACAAATCAGACACGTTTATATATAGATGACCTGCGCTTGCGAGGACACGTGGAGCAGGCCCCCGACGGCATTAGCGCATCGGCCTTTCAATCAGCTGACAGCAAATTCTACGACCTTGGAGGACGTCAGTTTCAAGAGTTACGAAAAACCGGATTCGTAATTCAAAAAGGGCAGAAATACTCGATAGCACATTAATATATTATGCAATCACACGTTCTATTAATATACACCGGCGGCACCATTGGCATGGGCATTAATCCGAGCACAGGTGTGCTTGAGCCCCTCAACTTCAACGAACTGCTCTCCCACATGCCAGAGCTGCAAGACATTCCGGCGCACGTAGACGTTCATCAGTTCGCCGAACCCATCGATTCCAGCGATATGAATCCGCAGTTGTGGACTCGTATTGTGGAAATAATAACGGAGCACTACAACAGCTACGACGGTTTTGTTATTCTTCATGGTACAGACACGATGGCTTTCACAGCATCAGCCTTGTCGTTCATGCTTGAGAACCTCACCAAGCCCGTCGTCCTGACAGGTTCTCAGCTACCTATAGGCCAGCTTCGGACTGATGGTCGCGAAAACCTGATAACAAGCATCGAGATAGCAGCAGCCAAGGGTGCAAAAGGCCAACCACGCGTGCCTGAAGTGTGCATTTATTTTAGCGGCAAGCTGCTTCGCGGCAACCGCTCCACGAAAGTAAACAGCGAGGGGTTCAATGCCTTTGACACATTCAACTTCCCGCATCTGGCAGACGCGGGCGTAAAGATTAGCTTCCACGACGGACTTATCCTGCGCCCCGATTTCAATCGACCTATGACGCCTCACACAGAGATGGACACTGGCGTCGTGGTCTTCACACTTTTCCCGGGGATTGAGGAGTGTACGGTCCGTCATCTGCTCAACACCCCAGGCCTTCACTCAGTGGTCATGCGCACCTACGGCAGCGGTAATGCTCCCCAGCAGCCATGGCTCAAGGAGGCCCTCCTGCAAGCAGAGGAGCGAGGGATAACGGTCGTGAACATCACACAATGTGCTGCGGGTCCCGTAGAGATGGCACGCTACAGCGGCGGCTTCTTGCTGAAGACAGCAGGCGTCATCGGCGGTTTCGACAGCACAGTTGAATGTGCCATAGCTAAACTGATGCACCTGCGAGGGCTCAGTAACGACCCGCAATTCATTCGAGCACAAATGCAGCAATCGCTCTGCGGAGAGATTACAATATAAAAACATTATTCTTTACATCAAAAAACAGGTAGAATTCTTCTGCTAAAAGAAAAATTATTGTATTTTTGCCCGCAATAAAAATAACGCTCATAGAGACAAATACATGGACATTGATTTTGTGATTACATGGGTCGACATGAACGACCCTAAGTGGCAGAGTGATTTTTCCAAATATTCCGGCAATAAAGAGAATACGAAGAACGGAGTCTCGGAAGCGCGGTTCAGAGACAATGGTTTCCTGAAGTACTGGTTCAGAGGAGTCGAGAAGTTTGCGCCGTGGGTACGAAAGATTCATTTCGTGACAAGTGGCCAAAAGCCGGAATGGCTTGATGCCAGTCACCCAAAAATCAATTTGGTTAACCATAAGGACTTTATTCCATCGCAATTTCTGCCATCGTTCAACTCTGTGGTTATAGAGCGCTATATGCATAAGATACCTGATTTGGCCGAGCACTTTGTCTATTTTAACGATGATTTCTATATCATCAACCACGTCAAGGAAGAACGCTTCTTCAGGAATGGTCTCCCGTGCGACATCGCTGTGTTTGCTTATAATCCATCTTGGTCGCAGTGGTACAAGAGAATAAAAAACAACGTCAGGATTATCAACCGCCACTTCGATAAGAGGGAGGTAATGGCGCTTCATCACGACAAATGGTTTGACCGAAGCTACGGCATGAAGGCACGGTGGAATTATATCCTCAAGCTCTATGATAAGTTCATCACTCTGCGCGTACCCCACAACGCCCAGCCATACCTGAAATCCACATTTACTGAAGTTTGGGACGCTGCGGAAAAAGAACTAACCGAGACTTCCGTCAACAAGTTCCGTGCTTTGACCGACTACACCCCAGAACTTTTCCGTATGTGGCAGATCTGTGAGGGTAACTTCTGCCCGTACAACACGTACCGCGACACAAAGATGTTCCCTCTCATGGTGCGGCCAAAGCAAGCTATAAAGGCGATACGCCAGCAGTCCTATACCCTTATATGCCTAAACGATAATGTCCACATCCGCAATTACGACCTTGTGATGGACAACATAAGAGATTCATTCCAAAGCATATTACCTAAGAAATCAAGCTTTGAACTGTAGACCTTGTTAATTAGTTATTTGTTAATCTGAGAATCAGTTAATCTGAATATGCACAAGGTAGCTGCAGAAATCATTGCCGGACTTATTCCACACAAGATGGCGCGGAACAGATGGCGCGGGATATTGCGCTTCGGTCCCATCAACGCCATCAGGCTGAAGAGGCAAATAAAAAACGAGAAGTCGTCGCCAGAGCATTATCTTTCGGTATGCGCAATAGCAAAAAACGAAGGACCGTATTTCAAAGAATGGATTGAGTGGCACATGAGTCATGGCGTGGAGAAATTCTACATCTATGACAATGAGAGCACAGACGGCACGAAGGATGTTCTTCAGCCATACATTCAATCGGGCGTTGTAGAGTATAAATACTGGCCTGGGTACAGACGACAGTTAGCGGCCTACGACGATTGTCTGGCGAACTATCGTTTCTCTTCCCGGTGGATTGCATTCATTGACTTGGACGAATTTATAGTTCCCGTCAAGGACGCTTCAATAGCTGATTTCCTGAAGGGGTTTGAATCTTTTGCCGCTGTAGAGGTTAACTGGCTAATATACGGCAGTGGCGGCCAGCAGAAGAAATTGCCTGGCACGATGATGGAGCGCTTCAGGTTCCACTCCAAGCCCGACCATTACCTGAACCGCCACGTCAAGAGCATCGTTGATCCCCGCAGGGTGTTCACGATGATAGGCTGCCACGAAGCTGCAAAGATATCCGGCTACATAGCCGATTCTCACGGCCAGCCCGTAACAAAGAACTTCCGTGAGCGCGAACCTCAACAAGACGTCATACGCATAAGCCATTATGCCGTAAGGTCGTATGAGGAATTCATCGAAAAGCAGGCTCGTGGCAGAGCCAGCGGAACGCAGAAGACAGTCCGTTCGGAGTACTTCACACAGTACGACCTCAACGACATAGAGGACACGAGCGTGTCAATTCGTTAATTCGTTAATTCGTTAATCTGTTAAACTGTTAATTCGTTAATATGCTAAAGCAGAAGGTGGTGGTTTCGATGACCTCGTTTCCGGCGGCTATCCCGTATGCGGCAGAAGCCGTGCAGTCGCTGCTAAACGGTTCCGTGCTTCCCGACAAATTGATTCTTTATCTCACGTTTGCCCAATTCAGAGAGGGCGAGATACCTGAGAGCCTTAAGTCGCTGGCAGAGAACAACCCCGTTTTCGAAATCAGGAACTACGACAGGGACATACGCTCATATCGTAAGCTCATACCTGCCCTCATCGATTTCCCCGACGCCGTAATCGTTACAGTAGATGATGACGTCTGGTACCACCGACACATGCTTCGCGATTTACTGAACCTTCACGCTCAGTTCCCTGACGCAGTGCTGGCTCATCGTGCCAAGCGCATCAAATTGGGCAAGCCCTATCGTGGCTGGAGCAAATACCGCTGGTATGATTTCCTGTTCAAGAGGATTCATCGCAGTTTCCTCAACTTGCAGACGGGCGTAGGCGGAGTGCTCTATCCTCCCCATTCACTTAAAAAGGAAATGATGGACGAAGAATTGTTCACCCAATTGGCTCCGAGCACCGATGATATATGGTTCTGGGCGGCAGGTGTGGCGAACGGGTTCCCTGTCATCCCCGTCCCTTTTGGCCGCAACAAGCCACGTGGGTTGGACAAACCTAAGGCATTATCGCTGAAGACAACGAACTTTAAAGGACGTACAGATCGAAATGTCCTCGCTTTAAATGCTATTCTCGAGCATTATCCCGAAATCAAACAACAACTATACAATAATAAAGGTATTTAATGTGTTAATCTGTTAATTATAATGGATATTGATTTAGTATATCTTTGGGTCAATGGCAACGACCCTAAGTGGATAGCCAAACGACAAGCCAGTATAGGAGATCTTTCGCTTGATGATGTTAACTGCAAGGGACGCTATGTAGACAACCAGGAGTTAAAGTACAGTTTACGTTCTGTTGAGAAGTATGCTCCGTGGATCCACAAGATATTCATCGTCACCGACGATCAGGTGCCCGAATGGCTCGACACCTCGCATCCGAAGATTCAGATTGTTGATCACACGGAGATAATGCCGCCGAAGTGTCTGCCATGCTTTAATTCCGTAGTGATAGAGCATCACTTGCACAAGATTCCAGGCCTGGCAGAGCATTTCCTGTATGCCAACGACGATATGTCTTTTAATCAGCCTGTAACTCCCGATACGTTCTTCGCCAAAGACGCTCTGCCTATAATGCGCATGAACTGGAGACCCTTCAAGAAGTTGTCAATTCTATATAGGACAAAGGTTCAGGGTAAACATCTTACAAACTATAAGCAGACAATACACAATGCCGCATTACTCGTTGAGCAGAAATACGGCTCCTACTACAGTAGCAAAACCCATCACAATATCGACGCCTACTTAAAGGACAGTTACGAGCATGTGCGTCAGGTGTTTGACAAAGAAATAAGCGCTACGCTATGCAACCATGTCCGCGCCCAGAATGATATTCAACGGAACATCTATTCTTATGTGCCGTTGGCCGAGAAGCGTGCACATCTGTGTTACGTCACACAGCACACCTCTTTCCGCTTCCATATCGACAACAGAAAATATTACGCCAAGTTCAAGAAGTACAACCCTGTGTTCTTCTGCATGAACGACTCTCAGTTTGCCAATGACGACGACCGGCGCCACGCGGCCACATTTCTGCAGCAACTCTTCCCTGACAAGTCGCAGTTCGAGAAACTGTGAAAAGAGGTTTCTGTCCGATGCTTGAGGAGTTAAGAAAAAAGGCTTAAGGGTTTCGGGCAAAAGGCTTGGCCTAAATTGCAAAAAGGCTTAAGGGTTTTGCCCGAAACCCTTAAGCCTTTTTTTTTTGCCCGGCTCTGCCGCTTCTATGAGCGCCAGCGAGAATGAAGGACATTAATTAATCGGACCTTTCGCAAAGCGAGGATTAGAGGTCAGAGCCTGCCGGCGGTTGTACTCCTCACGGCTAAGGCGCCAGCGACGGTGCGACCATAGCCACAACTCCGGTTGCCTGACGATTGAGGCTTCGAGCATACGGAGATAAGATATTGTGTAGGGGAACTGCTCGCCCTCGGCTGGTTCAATCTTGTGCAGCGAGATGCGGTAATGCCCCCGTTGAGGCTTTTCAAAGTCCATGAATATGAATCGTGCTCCTATCTTACGGCCAATCTCCTCAGCGCCAGTAATGTAGGAAGAGTCCTGACCGAGAAACGTAGTCCAATATTCTTGTACCTTAGTGTTGGGATGCTGGTCGGCGATGAAAGTCACGATGAAAGGTTTATCCTCACTGCGCAGGCGCAAAACTGTCCGGAGCGTACGCAGCTGAGGGATGCTTACGCTGCCGAAACGCTCGCGCAGCCGAAGCATAAACTGGTCGAAAGCCTTGTTGCGCAGCGGGTGGTAGACCTGGCAACATGTCGTAGGAACTGCCAGACTCATGTACAACTGCTCCGCCCATTCCCAGTTGCCGTTGTGCCCGCACAAAACAAAGCACGGCACTCCCTGACGAGCACACTCGTCGGCAAGTTCTAAACCGTGTGACTCCACACGCCGCGCCAACTCATCATCGGAAATATGCAGCAGCTTAATGACTTCGACTATTAGGTCGCAGAGATGGTGGTAGAAAGCCACCTCCAACTCACGGCGCTCAGCATCCGTGCGGTCAGGGAAGACGCGCAGGATGTTCTCACGAACTACGCGACGACGATAAGGCCAGACATGCAGCATCAACCAGCACAGGCCGTCGCTCAACACGTAAAGCCACGAAAGCGGCAGACGAGCCAGCGCTCCGAAAGCTATCAGGTAAAAATTACAAAGAATCTTATCTTTCATAGTGGGAGATTGTATGGCCGGAGGTTCCATTAATTTATAATTCCGACCGCAAAGATACTGTATCTTCCGTGGAAAACTGCATAAAAAACAAAAAAAAGTGATAAAGATTTCTACTTTATCACAGAGTTTTGCTACTTTTGTGGCCAAAGACGACGCCTTACATGATTTACGTAACTTTACCGACCGACGAACAACATCGTCTGACATTCTATCTGGCCATGGAAGAATATCTGGCCCGCCACTGCAACGATGGGGATGACCTATTCTTTACATGGCAGGTGGAGCCTACTGTGATATTCGCCCGCAATCAGATAATTGAGAACGAGGTTAACCTCGACTACTGCAGCCACAACGGCATACAAACCTACCGCCGCAAAAGCGGAGGCGGGTGTGTGTACGCAGACCGCTCCAACCTCATGCTCAGCTACATTACACGTTCCGATGAGGTAACGACGACCTTCACCCGCTATATGCAGATGGTCACCGCTGCGCTCGCCGACCTCGGCCTACCAGCAACCTCGACAGAGAATAACGACGTCCTCGTTGACGGACGTAAGGTTTCTGGCAACGCATTCTACCACATCCCTGGCCACAGCATCGTACACGGCACTATGCTCTTCGACACTGACATGGAGCACATGCTACACGCCATCACTCCGCCGCAGACTAAACTCTCGAAACACGGAGTTGAGAGCGTGCGACAGCGCATTACACTGCTCAAGGAACACACAGACATGACCATCGTGGAGTTTCAGACGTACCTCCGCGAACGCCTCTGCAACAGCACGCTCGAGCTAACACAGCCGGACGTGCAAGCCATAAGAACCCTCGAACAAGAATACCTTAACCCAATATTTATCTATGGAAAAGAAAACCTGCCTCTATGACCGCCATGTGGCACTCGGCGCGCTGATGTCGCCCTTCGGCGGATTCATCATGCCCATCCAGTACTCCAACATCACCGACGAGCACAACGCCGTGCGCCAGCACTGCGGCGTCTTCGACGTGAGCCACATGGGCGAAGTGTGCATCACCGGCCCCGATGCCGAGCGCTACGTCCAGCATATCTTCACCAACGACGTCGCCGGCGCACACCTCGGACAGATCTTCTACGGCATGATGTGCTACCCCGACGGCGGCACCGTCGACGACCTACTCGTCTACAAGATGGGCGAGAACGATTTCTTCCTCGTCATCAACGCCGCCAACATCGACAAGGACGTGGCATGGATGCAAGAGCACACCGAGGGCTTCGACATCAACCTCGACCACCAGTCCGACTACTACGGCCAGCTCGCCGTGCAGGGTCCCGAAGCTGAGACCGTTGTCGAAGAAGTACTTGGCTTGCCTTGTAAGGAGCTGAAGTTCTACACGGCAAAGACGCTCGATGTCGCTGAAGGCGATGAGGGCGAAACCATTATCATCTCCCGCACTGGCTACACCGGCGAGGACGGCTTTGAGATCTACGGCTCTCACGAGTTCACAAAGCAGGCATGGGACAGGCTTATCCAGAGCGGACGCAGCAAGCCCTGCGGCCTCGGCTGTCGCGACACACTCCGCTTCGAGGTCGGTCTGCCGCTCTACGGCGACGAGCTCAGCGCCGACATCTCACCCATCATGGCAGGTCTCTCTATCTTCGTCAAGTTGGACAAGGCTGAGTTCATCGGTAAGGAAGCCCTCGCTGAGCAGAAGGCCAATGGCGTACCCCGCCGCCTCGTGGGCATCGAGCTCACCGACAAGGCCATCCCCCGTCACGGCTATGCTGTCCTCACTCCCGAGGGCGAGGTCGTTGGCGAAGTCACCACCGGCTACCACTGCCTCTCGGTTGACAAGAGCGTCTGCATGGCCCTCGTCAAGACCGAACACACCAAGCTCGGCACACCGCTACAGGTGCAAATCCGCAAGAAGACCTTCCCCGGCGTGGTCGTCAAAAAGAAATTCTACGATAAACATTATAAGAAATAGGAACTTTAATAAAGGTAATTAAGAAAACAAGAGAGAACATGGACGAGGAATAACTCTTTCCCTATCTTATTTTCTTATTATCACATTATCACATTTTCAATTATGGCAAACTTTGAATCAGGACTCTACTACAGCGAGTCACACGAGTACGTTCGCGTTGAAGGCGAATTTGGTTACATTGGTATCAGCGACTACGCTCAGCACGCACTGGGCAACGTCGTATATGTTGACGTTCCCGAGGTGGACGACGAAGTCACTGCCGGCGAGGAATTCGGCGCCGTGGAGAGCGTCAAGGCCGCCAGCGACCTCATCGCGCCCGTCTCCGGCACCGTCGTGGAGGTTAACGAAGCCCTTGAGGACGAGCCCGAACTCCTCAACAAGGACGCCTTCGCCAACTGGATCATCAAGGTCCAGCTCAGCGACAAGAGCGAACTCGACAACCTCATGGACGTCGAAGCGTACAAGGCACATTGCGCAGCATAAACACACTTTTCCGACCACGAATTACACGAATTATACGAATTATCCACATCCTCTGACGATGTCGATTTATTCCGAATGACACGAATTCTATACGGCACGCTATGCAGGTGCCGAAAGCCATCTACAAGTTGTTGCACTCGACACCCGCGTAGCGTGTCGCATCAATTCGTGAAATTTGTTAATAATTCTATGATAGCAAGATCATGAATAATTCGTGTAATTCGTGGTTCAAATATCTATTTCCACATGCAATTCAAGTACTTTCCTCATACTGAAGAGGATTTGAAAGAGATGTTGACTACGGTCGGTGTCTCTTCTGTGCACGACCTCTTCGCCGATGTCCCCGAGGCTGCGCGCTTCCAGCGCGACTATGAGCTGCCGCAGGCTCTCTCAGAGACCGACCTGCGCCTCTTCTTCGAGCAGCTCACGCACCCGCTCAATGCCCAGCAACTCATCTGCTTCGCCGGTGCCGGCTGCTACGACCACTATGCTCCCAGCGTGGTGCAGAACCTCATCCAGCGCAGCGAGTTCCTCACTTCCTATACGCCCTACCAGGCCGAGATCTCGCAGGGCACGCTGCACTATATCTTTGAATATCAGTCGATGATAGCCGAGCTCACTGGGCTCGACATCAGCAACGCCTCTATGTACGACGGCGCCACCGCCACGGCAGAAGCCGCTATGATGGCGTGGGGCAATGCCAAGAAGGCCACCCGCGTGCTCGTCAGCGAGACCGTGGATCCGAAGGTGCGCCGCGTCTTAGACACCTACGCCCACTTCCACGGTGTGCCCCTCCAGCTCATCCCCGCCAAGAACGGTGCCCTGGACCGCGAAGCCCTGGACAAGGAGCTCGCCGAGGGCGGCGTGGCAGGTGTCATCCTCCAGCAGCCAAACTACTTCGGCATCGTGGAGGACTTCACGGGCGTGGCCGATGCCGTACACAACCAGAAGGGCATCCTCGTCATCAACGCCAACCCCGCCGACCTCGCCATCCTGAAGACGCCGGGCGAATGGGGTGCCGACGTGGCCGTGGGCGAAGGCCAGAGCCTTGGCATCCCCATGACCTTCGGCGGGCCCGGCGTAGGCTACATGGCCTGCACAGAGAAGCTCATCCGCAAGCTCCCCGGCCGCATCGTGGGACAGACCCTCGACAACCGCGGCCAGCGTGCCTTCGTGCTCACCCTGCAGGCCCGCGAGCAGCACATACGTCGCCAGAAAGCTACCTCCAACATCTGTTCCAACCAGAGCCTGATGGCGCTCTACGTGACCATCTACCTCGCCGTCATGGGCAAGGAAGGCCTGCGCGAGGCTGCCGAGATGAGCTATGCTGGTGCCCACAGCCTCTGCGACAAGCTCCTCGCCACGGGCCTTTTCCGCCTCACCTACCCCGACCAGCCCTTCTTCAATGAGTTCTGTGTCGATTACGAAGGCGACCTCGATGCCCTTCTGGCCGAAGCCACCGAGTGTGGCTACCTCGCCGGTGTCAAGGTGGGCGAGCACACCCTCATGCTGGCCGTCACCGAGCAGCGCACGCCCGAGGAGATTGACGAACTCTGCGAGATATTCAAAGAATATAAAAATGAAAAAATGTAAGAATGAAAGTTCAACACCCCAGAACAACCGAGACCTGTTATATTCTTTAATTCTTACATTTTTATATTTTTGAACAAATGAACAGAACATTATATGGAAACCTGATCTTCGAGCTCTCGAAGAAAGGACGCCGGGGCTACTCACTGCCTCAGGACTACGACCGCACACATTCGACCGCCGAACTGCCCGAGGCGCTGCGCCGCAAGGAGGCAGCCCGTCTGCCAGAGTGCGACGAGCTGACCGTAGTGCGCCACTACACCAACCTCAGCCACAACAACTTCGGCGTGAACGACGGCTTCTACCCCCTCGGCTCCTGCACGATGAAGTATAATCCCGTCATCAACGAGGAAATAGCCGCCATGAAGGCCTTTGCCGGCCTGCACCCCCTACAGCCCGCCGAGACCTGCCAGGGCGCCCTCGAAGTCTACTTCAACCTCCAGCAGTCACTGGCCGAACTGGCCGGACTCAGCGAGTTCACCCTGAATCCCTGCGCCGGTGCCCACGGCGAACTGACAGGGTTGATGGTCATCAGGGCGTATCACGAGGCGAAAGAAAATGAAGAAATTCAGAAATTAAAAAATGAAAAGAGTGGGTCTGTGTCGCAGGAAGAACTTAATTCTTTAATTTCTTCATTTTTAAATTCTCATCCTCGTCGCACCAAAGTCCTCATCCCCGACTCCGCCCACGGCACCAACCCCGCCTCGGCAGCTGTCTGCGGCCTTGAGGTCGTAGAGGTGAAGAGCCTGCCGGATGGCACCGTGGACGTTGATCACCTCCGCGAGCTTCTGTCAGAGATTGGCCCCGAGGTGGCAGCGATGATGATGACCAACCCCAACACCCTCGGTATCTTCGAGCCCCGTGTGTTAGAGATCACCGAGATGGTGCACGCCGCAGGTGGCCTGATGTACTACGATGGCGCCAACCTCAACGCCCTCCTCGGCGAGTGCCGCCCGGGCAATATGGGCTTCGACGTCATGCACATCAACCTTCACAAGACCTTCTCCACACCTCACGGCGGCGGCGGCCCCGGCAGCGGCCCCGTGGGTGTCCGCAAGGGGCTAGAGCATTTCCTGCCCACGCCGCGCGTCGCTTTCGACGAAGCAGAGAAGCAGTTCCATGTGGAGGCA
>JAFUFW010000038.1 GCA_017469685.1 Bacteroidaceae bacterium
GGGCAGCACGCCGCGCTGCTTGCGGTGCTGGCGCACGGCCAGGTTCTCCTTCTCCATGTTGCCTGAGGTGGGCTTCAGTACAAAGCGGGCTATCTGGAAGTCGCTGAATCCGGCCTGCTTCACCTCCAGCAGGAAGTTGTCGGGTATCTCTTCCAGTGAGTTGTAGGTCTGCAACTGGTGCTTCAGGTCTACAATATGCTTCAGACGTTCCAGGAACCAAACATCAATCTTGGTCAGCTGCTCAATGCGCTCCACGCTGTAGCCGTCCTCCAGTGCCTGTGCAATGGCAAAGATACGCAGGTCAGTGGGGTTCTGCAGGGCATCGTCCAGGTCGTCGAAGCGGGTGTGGTCGTTACCCACGAAGCCGTGCATGCCCTGACCTATCATGCGCAGTCCCTTCTGTATCATCTCCTCGAACGAACGGCCGATGGACATAATCTCGCCTACAGACTTCATCGACGAACCTATCTGGCGACTGACACCGGCAAACTTGGTGAGGTCCCAGCGGGGTATCTTGCATATCATGTAGTCCAGCTGCGGAGCTACATAGGCTGAGTTGGGCGTGCCCATCTCGCCTATCTGGTCGAGGGTATAGCCGAGGGCTATCTTGGCTGCCACGAAAGCGAGTGGGTAGCCTGTAGCCTTGGATGCGAGGGCGCTGGAGCGCGAGAGGCGTGCATTAATCTCGATGATGCGGTAGTCGTTGGTCTGGGCGTTGAAGGCAAACTGGATGTTGCACTCGCCCACGATGCCGAGGTGCTTTACACATTTAATAGTTATATCCTGCAGCATCTTCACCTGGTCCTCGGTCAAAGAGCAAGTGGGAGCCACGACAATCGACTCGCCGGTGTGGATGCCGAGGGGGTCGAAGTTCTCCATCGAGGCTACGGTGAAGCAGCGGTCGTTGGCGTCGCGTATGCACTCAAACTCAATCTCCTTCCATCCCTTGAGGCTCTCTTCGACGAGGATCTGAGGGGCGAAGGTGAAAGCGCTCTCGGCTATCTCAATGAATTTCTCCTCGTCGGGGCAGATGCCGCTGCCGAGGCCTCCGAGGGCGTAGGCGGAGCGTATCATGATGGGGAAGCCTATCTCGTGGGCAGCCTTGAGGGCATCGTCCATCGTCTCCACGGCGTGGCTCACGGGCACCTTAAGGTCCACCTCGGCCAGCTTCTTTACGAAGAGGTCGCGGTCCTCGGTATTCATTATAGCTTCAACGCTGGTGCCCAGCACCTCTACGCCGTACTCCTTCAGTGTGCCGTTGAGGTAGAGTTCCGTTCCGCAGTTGAGGGCAGTCTGTCCGCCGAAAGCGAGGAGTATGCCGTCGGGACGTTCTTTCTTTATTATTTCAGTTACAAAAAAGGGCGTCACCGGTTGGAAATAAACTTTGTCGGCAATGCCCTCAGAGGTCTGAATAGTAGCGATGTTTGGATTGACAAGGACGCTGGAGATACCCTCCTCACGCAGCGCCTTCAAGGCTTGCGAACCCGAATAGTCGAACTCACCTGCCTGTCCGATTTTCAAGGCGCCGCTGCCTAAGACGAGCACCTTTTTCATACTTTTCTTCATAGTGTGCGTGTTTTTGTGAACTGAAATATGCTTTTGATATTTTTCGGCCGCAAAGTTAGTGATAATAATTTATCTTCACCACTTTTTTTGTATCTTTCTTTTAGAAAAAATGTACAAAAGCCCATCTTTGTCAAGATTTTGGCCTACCTTTGCAGGCACATTTGTAGAATGCCCCCTTCCTCTATGAACCCTTAAACTCTTAAACCCATAATTTCTCCCCCCTCAATCATGATATATCCTCAAGCTTTTGAAGACAAGATAGGAATGACGGATGTGCGCCAGATGCTGAAGGCTCTCTGCCTCAGCCCGCTGGGCGAACAGCGCGTCGACGAGATGATCTTCCTAACTGATGCCAAGCTCCTATGTACGTTACACCAGCAGGTCGGCGAGTTCGAGCGCATACGCAAGGAAGAGGATTCCTTCCCCGATGCCGGCTACTACGACCTTCGTCCCACACTGCAACGCATACGCATCGAGGGCACATACATCGAGATTGATGAGATGTTTGCGCTGAAGAGGGCGCTTGAGACAATTGCGACTATAGTCAAGGAATTGACAATAGCTAAAAACACTGGCGCTGATGAGCGGTCAACAGACAATGGGGAAACAGGCTGCTCTGAAGAAATAGCCTATCCAGCCCTTGCCCTCATGGTGGCTACCCGTATCTACGGGAGGGCAACTCCTGATTTCCATTTTCACGTTTCAATTTCCAATTTGATAAAAAAGATTGATAGTATTCTCGACAAGTTTGGCCACATCAAGGACAGTGCATCACCTGAGCTGGCACACATACGGCGTGAGATGGCGAGCGCCGAGGGCAGCGTGAGCCGCGTGCTGAATAATATATTAAGGAATGCGCAGGCTGAGGGGACGGTGGCACAGGACGTGGCACCCACGATGCGCGACGGCCGTCTGGTTATCCCCGTTGCACCGGCACTGAAGCGTAAGATTAAAGGCATAGTCCACGACGAGAGTGCTACGGGCAAGACCGTCTTCATAGAGCCGCAGGAAGTCGTGGAGGCCAACAACCGCATCCGCGAGCTCGAGGGTGAAGAGCGTCGCGAGATTATCCGCATCCTGCGCGAGTTCACAGGTAGCCTGCGCCCCGACATACCACAACTGCTCAAGAGTTTTGAGATGCTGGCCGACGTGGAGTTCGTGCGCGCCAAGGCGCTGCTGGCCGAACAGTTGGGCGCCTTCACGACAACGCAGCCGCAGATAGCCCCACACCCGCTCATCGACTGGACACTGGCCATACACCCCCTGCTGAAGCGCACGCTCGAGAAACACGGCAAAAAGGTGGTGCCTTTGGAGATTGAGCTTACCCGCCGCCAGCGCATACTTCTAATTTCAGGCCCTAACGCAGGCGGCAAGAGCGTATGTTTGAAGACGGTTGGCCTGCTGCAATATATGCTCCAATGTGGCTTGCCCATCACCGTGGGCGAACGCTCGCGCCTCGGCATCTTCGAACACATCATGATTGACATTGGCGACGAGCAGAGCATCGAGGACGAGCTCTCGACCTACAGCTCGCACCTCCTGAACATGAAACAGATGATGCGCCACGCCGACCCTGCCACACTCCTGCTCATCGACGAGTTCGGCGGCGGCACTGAGCCGCAGATAGGCGGCGCCATAGCCGAGGCGGTGCTCAAGCGTTTCGTGCAGAAAGGCGCCTTCGGCATCATCACCACCCACTACCAGAACCTCAAGCACTTCGCCGAGGAGACCGACGGCGTCGTCAATGGTGCGATGCTATACGACCGCCACCTGATGCAGGCACTTTTCCAGCTGCAAATAGGACAACCCGGCTCGTCGTTCGCAGTGGAGATAGCCCGCAAGATAGGTATTCCAGAGGACGTAATCGCCGACGCCACCAATATCGTTGGGCGCGACTACGTAAATTCCGACAAATGGCTACAGGACATTGTGCGCGACCGCCGCTACTGGCAGCAGAAGCGCGAGACAATACACGAGCGCGAGCGACAGATGCAGCAGACCATAGCGCGCTACGAGGAGGAAGTGGCTGAGCTGCACCGACAGCGAAAAGACATCATACGCAAAGCGAAAGACGAAGCTGAGCAGCTACTGCTCGACTCCAATGCACGCATAGAACGCACCATCCGGGAGATACGCGAGGCACAGGCTGAGAAGGAAGCCACCCGCCGCACGCGCCAGCAACTCGACGATTTCAAAATACGAGAGATTGAGAGCGACACTGCTGCTGCCACCGACGATGCCATAGAGCGGAAAATGGAGAAGATAAGGAGGAGACAGGAGAGGAAAATGAAAAATGAAAAAATGAAAACTGAAAAATCTGAGTTACTTTCAGCCAACACAGGTAATCCTAATTTTTCATTTGGAGGTGAAGCCGACCATTTTTCATTTTTCACTTCCCCCAATGGGGGATGGGTCCGCCTCAAAGGCCAGACGACCGTCGGCAAGCTGCTCTCTGTCGACGGCAAGCAGGCTACGGTGCTCTTCGGACAGATGCGAACGACTGTGAAAGCCGACCGCCTCGTACCCGCACAGGAGCCAAAGCAGCAGGAGCAGTCGGCAGGCGTCACCTTCGTGAGCCGCCAGACGCGGGAACTCATGCGCGAGACATCGCTCCACTTCCGTCAGGAGATAGACGTGCGGGGAATGCGAGCCGACGAGGCTTTGAACGCCGTGCAACTCTTCATCGATGATGCCATTCAGGTTGGCGCCGACCGCGTGCGCATACTCCACGGCACGGGCACGGGTGCCCTCCGGCAGGTCATCCGCCAGTATCTCCGCACCATCCCCGCCGTAGCAGATGCTCGCGACGAGCACGTTCAGTTTGGCGGAGCTGGCATCACGGTGGTAGAAATGAGGTGAGATAAGGAACGAGGGTAATAAAAAGAAGAGAGTAATGAAAAAATATTGGGACCGGATGTAATATCTCGGTCCCAAAGTGTGTATATAAGATTAGAGAGACAAGAAAAACAACGTAAGTATTGGCACACAGCTACGGCATCTCCGGCAACGGCCAACATACACAACAGCTGCTCAGCGGTCTCCGTCAAGGCAACGCTGCAGCACAAAGACAGTTTCTGAAGCTGTACGCACCTGCTGTGTTCAAACTCATCGTGAGAATGACTCACAATGCCCTCGACGCCGAGGAGCTGACCCAGGACGCACTGCTGAGCGCCATAACTCACATCAACGACTACCAGCCAGCGCAGGCTGCGCTGCAGACGTGGCTCAACCGGATTGCCTATCGCACGGCGCTAAACCACATGCGAGGCCACAGCGCAGAAATTGTCTCATTTGACCAATATCCGGCCTTAGGCGCACAGGCCGACGAGGAAGCCATCAGCAACTACTTCCAGAAAGCCGACAGCACTTTGACAGAGCTCTTGCGCCAGGCGCTCGACCACCTTCCAACAGACGAGCAGACGCTCGTGAACCTATTCTACTATGATGACCTTACACTGAAGGAAATAGCCTTCATCATGGAGGCGCCACCCGGAACTCTCGCCACACGCCTCCACAGAATACGAAAACGACTCTACAACATCATCCTAAGACTTCAACAACAATGAAAACCCCGACACACAACGAAATAGAGAGCTGGCGCCACGATGACGTCAACCTGCGGTGGGCCGTGGAGCAGCAGAACAAACAGCTGCCCTCATTGCCCGAGGGGTTTGAAGAGAGGATGATGATGAAGCTCAACAACCTCGCCACTCCCGCCGAAGCGCAGCCAGCCCCGGCCGGAAGCTCGCACAACTCACGCCGCCTGTGGCCATTCGCTGCAGCCCTCTCGGCGGCAGCAATGCTCGCCGTGGCCTACATCATCTTCAGCCCCAAAGAAACGGCGCAGATTGCAGAAGCCCCAGTCATTGCTCCAGCCGGAGTACTGCCTGAAGACGAAGGAGCCATTGCTCCCGAGGCTCTCGCAACCAACACGCTTACAACAAAGGGCGACGACATACTTGCGGAGAAGAAGAAAGCCAAGCAGACAGAAGACAAGATGACTTCCACCGCCAGAGCGGCCTTATCTTCAGAGGCGGTCATAGAAGAGGTTGAAAAAGATGGCGTTGCGATAGATGATGTCGAAGGAAAGACGGAGGCGTCTACCCCTGACTCCACATCAAGCCAATTCACCATCGACTTGAATCGCCTCAACCACCTCGTTGCCGAGGCTACAGGTTCAGGACAAGCCGCGAAGAAAGACTATAAATATAATAATGTACGCGCGAGCGAGGGTGCTTCTCGGGTCACACTGTCCGTCAACATCGGAGCAGACGGCGGATTGCTGGCCAATGTGAGCGACAATGGTATCGAAACACGTAATGCGCGTAATGACTATCAGAACAGCAACTTGGCTGATAACTACTATTTGCCCATAGGCAATGGCTACTCCTACGACAACAATAGCGCCGTGATGGTAAAACAATGGCGATACTCCGATGTATCATATACTTCTTCAAAGTATGCCTCAAACTCTACTACAAGCCACAAACTCCCCGTCGTCGTCGGCATGAACTTGAGCATCCCTATTACTAAAAAATGGTGTGCCGAGACAGGCCTCTCATACACAAAACTCAGTTCTACGACCGACAATTATGCTAACGGACAGTATATTCACGAATCACAACGTATACACTACCTCGGCATACCTCTGCGCGCACAGTTCCGCTTCCTCGACAGCCGCTTCTTCACGGCCTACACCACCGCAGGCGGGAGCATAGAGATACCCGTGAAGGCCGCATTAGAATCGAGGAGCCAGGTCTGGAATGAGTCATCAACAACCACAACTTCTCTCTCTGCACCCGTGCAGTTCTCCACCACGCTCAGCCTTGGTGCTCAATTCAACTGCAACAGCCTCTTCGGCATCTTTGCCGAGCCACAGCTTCAATGGTTTGTCCCCACTGGCTCCGACATTGAGACCTACCGCACCAAACATCCCCTCCGCTTCGTGCCTGCCGTAGGCTTAAGATGGACGCTATAAAATTGAATTATTGATAATTGAAAATAAATAAAGAACAGACAACAATGAAAAAGTTGATTTCAGAATTTTTGGCGTGCCTTCTGCTTGGCACTGCGTTCAGCGCTTGCGATAACGACATGGAATGGGATATATATCCTGTGGTCGTCCGTATTCAAGTCGTAGACGAAGCCGGCAATAGCCTGCTTACAGACGAGACGGCAAGCCGAATCACCGCAACCTTCCAAGGCGTGACATATACTTGCCGGGAAGATCTCAGAACGCGGACTTATATGCCCGACTTCTACGGCCTGAAGCTCGAGGGCGACCACCTGCTCTTCGGCGAACTTGACGGCGAGAAAAACTACAACAACGAGCAGATCGTTATCGACTGTGGCGACGGCAGCCAACCAGATGTCATCACGCTGAACCACACTTGCAAATGGAAGCTCAACGGCGACCCCAAAATCTCAACCTCATTCAAGCTCAATGGCAAGAACGTCAGCGGACAAATCGTAATCCAAAAAGCAAAGAACAGCTGGACGGAATTGGATAATGAATAAATGAAAATGAGAAAGAGCGTTCTTCTATTGGCGTGCCTGCTGCTGAGCTTTGGCTCCTGCACAAACGGCGACGACTATGACGGCGGTATCATCTGGGACTTCCCGCCAATCATAGTCAGCATAAAAGTGCTCGACACCAACGGCTACAGCGTGCTCAACAGCGTCAATACGGCCAGCATCACTGCCACCTTCCGCGGCACGCGCTACCACTGCGCCAAGCGTACACGCGATTATATGCCTACATTCTACGGGCTCACTTTCAGCAACGACTATCTCCTCTTCGGCGAACTTGATGCCACGCAGGCCTACGACAACGAGCAGATCGTTATCGACTGTGGCGACGACAGCCAACCGGACATCATCACCTTCAGCCACCAGATAAAATGGGAAGGCGGCAGGCCCGTCTACGAGCAGACGTTCAAGCTCAACGGACAGGTCGTCGACGGGCAGATAACCATACACAAGGACCTGAAGACGACTGAGAATAGCTCATCGCGCCAGGACATACCTGTCAGCAACGAAGAGCGTGCCCGCATCAGCCGTCTCAACGACTTCGGTCTGAACCTCGTCAGGCAGATAGCAGACACCTCCGACGCCCCCGACGCCTCTTTCGTTGTCTCTCCGCTCAGTGTGGCCTATGCCGTGGCAATGATGAGCTTCGGAGCTGGCCTCGGCGAGCAGGAGCAAATGGATGTGTTGCGCGCCTTCACAGGCGAGGCAGAACCAGACCTGTCGCTCATCAGCACAGACGTCTTCAACAATCTATTTGCGAAACTTATTGAATCGATGCCTCTCACCGACACCAGCGTCAGCCTCTATCTGGCCAACGCCCTCTTCCTTCGCAATGATTTCACCCTTTACGCTGGCTACCCTGATTTCCTTGCACGATACTACACCGCCGACTATGGCCTACTCGACTTCAGTTCACCAGAGGCTCTCACCTACATCAACGATTGGGGACGCCAGAAGACACACGGCCTCGCAAGCCACATGCTCGATGCCGTAAAGCCTGACGACGTGGCTTATTTCCTCAGTGCCCTATACATGAAGGCGCCATGGAGCGAGCCTTTCGACAAGGAAGAGGCGGCACTGATGCCTTTCACCAAGGCCGACGGCACCAAAGCCGGAGTCAAGATGATGCGGTCGAGGCACACCGCACCTTTCGCAAGTACGGAGTCATACAAAGCCACCTGTCTGCCTTTCGGGAACGGAGCATTTGAAATGATTGTCATGCTGCCAGACGAAAACAGCTCCCCGTCGCAACTCCTCAGCGAACTCACGGCCAACCAGATAAGCCAAATCACATGGCGACAGGCAGACCTCGACATCTTCATGCCCTCATTCAGCATCACATCAAGCCACAGCCAACTCATAGATCAGCTGCGCGAACAGGGCATACGGCGAATGTTCTCTACCTCCACTTCGTTCGTAAGCATAACCCCAAACAGCGGCTTCAGCGTCAACTTGTTCCAGCAGACGACGGGCATTGCCATAAACGAGAACGGCTGCTACGCCCCAGAGAGCTCCACGACAACGTCCGGCGCCGGCTCCCATCAGGACTTCTCCTCCGACATCTACGCCGCCTTCATCCCCGACCATCCCTTCCTATTCCTCGTCCGCGAGACCTCGTCCGATGCCATCCTGCTCGTAGGCACCTACGGCGGTCCACAGGCTATCAACGACGAAGGTTTAGGCGGGTGAAAAAATCAGGCCAAGCCTTTTGGCAATAACCCTTAAGGGTTTTGGCTATAACCCTTAAGCCTTTTGCCCAAAACCCTTAAGCCTTTTTTTCGCTCGGCTCTGCCGCTCCTTTGAGCGATAGCAAGCCTGAAGAACATTTCGCCGGCACCTTACACTCAGATATAGAAAAAAACCTCAGCACTCCCATCAGGAAGCGTTGAGGTTTTTTTCGTAGTGATAGAGTTATTCGTCGAGCCATTAGCACTAAAAGAGAAGGCGAATGCAAAATAATCATGAATTATGAACCTTGTATTGTGAATTAATTCGTAACTTTGCGCGCGGAATAAAAAGCAAGAACGCCAACACTATGGACAACAA
This sequence comes from Bacteroidaceae bacterium, assembly GCA_017469685.1. Taxonomy (GTDB): domain Bacteria; phylum Bacteroidota; class Bacteroidia; order Bacteroidales; family Bacteroidaceae; genus Physcousia. The sequence continues at coordinate 9,142 of JAFUFW010000038.1, forward strand.
CAGGCAGATCAAAGCCACCGAACGGCAGCAGACGAGGGCATACGCAGCACTGTACGGGCTGTGGGTAGGCCTCTGCTGGGTGGCCAGCTTCGCACTTACGATGTACGCCCTGGCTCACCCCAGCGTGGGCAGCCTCGGCATCGTAGTGGGCGTCTGCTCAGTGCCATTAGGCGTGTGGCTTCTGCGCGGTTTCCGCGAGCAAGTGGCCCCGCTGCCGCTCAGGCGCGCATGGTATATGGCATGGCAGATGATGCTGGCGGCAGCGCTGCTCTGCACCGCCGCACAGTACGTCTACTTCGCATACATCGACGGCGGCACGCTCGTGCGTTCCTACGGCGAAATGCTCGAGCAACCCGAGATGCACGACATGATTCAGCAGATGATGCCCGGACAGAACGTCGACGAGCTGATGAACGAGGCCCTCGCCACCTTCAGCGCCACACCACCCTCGCAGCTGACGCTCCAGTTCCTGTTCTGGAACGTGCTCTTGGCCACCTTCATCGCCTTCCCCACCGCTCTCTTCTCGTTCACAAGGCCGAAGGATAATGGGAATAGAAGTTTGGTAATTGATAATTGAAAATTATTAGAATATGGACATTTCGGTAGTAATCCCTCTTTATAACGAAGCCGAGTCGCTGCCCGAGCTGCACGCCTGGATCAAGCGCGTCATGGACGAGCACGGCTTCACCTACGAAGTCATCTTCGTCAACGACGGTTCCACCGACACCTCATGGCAGGTGATAGAAAGTCTCGCCGCCGAACACAAGGAAGTCAAAGGCATCTGCTTCCGCCGCAACTACGGCAAGAGCCCGGCCCTCTACTGCGGCTTCGAGCGCGCACAGGGCGACGTCGTCATCACCATGGATGCCGACCTGCAGGACTCGCCCGACGAGATTCCAGAGCTGCGCCGCATGATCGTAGAGGACGGCTACGACCTCGTCAGCGGCTACAAACAGAAACGCTACGACCCGCTCTCGAAGACCATTCCCACAAAGCTCTTCAACGCTACGGCACGTGCCGTAAGTGGTATTCACAACCTCCACGACTTCAACTGCGGCCTCAAAGCCTACCGCCGCGACGTGGTGAAGAACATAGAGGTCTACGGCGAGATGCATCGCTACATACCTTATCTGGCCAAGAACGCAGGCTTCACAAAGATTGGCGAGAAAGTGGTCCACCACCAGGCACGCAAGTACGGCAAGACCAAGTTCGGCCTCGACCGCTTCGTCAACGGATACCTCGACCTGCTGACGCTCTGGTTCCTCAGCAAGTTCGGACAGAAGCCCATGCACGTCTTCGGGCTCTGGGGCACGCTGATGTTCATCATCGGCTTCGTGGCAGTCGTCGTCGTTGGCGCCAACAAGCTCTACGCCCTGGCCCACGGCATACCCGCACGTCTCGTTACCTCCTCGCCCTACTTCTACATCGCCCTCACGATGATGATCCTCGGCACACAACTCTTCGTCGCCGGCTTCCTCGGCGACCTCATAAGCCGCAACAGCGAACAGAGGAACAGCTACCAGATAAGGGAGGAGATTTAAAGATTGAAAATTGAAAGATTGAAAATTGAGTAAAGGAATGATGGTATGAAGGAACGGATGGCTAAAAGGCTGTTGCGCACGGCCTTTCATTTTTCACTTTTCATTTTTCACTTTTCATTTCTCAGTTTCCTATCTTGCGACAACTTCTCGTGCCCGCTCAACAACACTGTCGAGAGTGTCTACGGATTCTATGCCGCAAGCTATGACGCCGACGGTGAGCTCATAACGGGACATGCCGTCAGCGTGGGCGACACTATCACCATCACCGCCCTCGGCACTGACTCCGTGCTGGCGAACAAGCTCATCGGACAGAGCAGCGTAAGTCTGCCCGTGAGCTACTTCCTCGGCGAAGACGTGCTCCACTTCCACTACACCGACCTGCAAGGGCGCACGGCCGATGACACCCTTTGGGTGACCAAGCACAACCAGCGCCACTGGGACGACCCCTCGTGCCCCGTGCACATGTGGCACACCATCACCGCCGCACGCTCCACGCACAACCTTATCGACACCATCCTCGTCGTGAACCCCGAGGTGAACTACGACGGGCTCGAGAACATACAAATCTATTTCCGCACAAGCCAAGACACTGACGATGAGACCGACGATGAAGAATAGACTCGCATGCACACTCGCAGTGCTCTTCGCCCTCGCATGCACGGCAACGGCACAGGACAAAGCCGCTGCCGACACTACGAACGTGGCCGCAACCGACAGCGTCGTGACCATAGGCGACGTTGCCAAAGCCGTGGCCGACAAAGTAAACGGCCGACGTGAGAAGAAAGTCCACTTCCTCAACGGCGTGGCCGTAGGCGCCGACGCCGTGGGCTTCATAATGAAAGCCCTGGGCTCCGACTGGCGCCACATGGAAGTGCTCGGCCGCATAAACATCCTCGACAAATACTTCCCCATAGCAGAACTGGGCATTGGCGAGGCCGACCACGAGGGGCGCGACATCGACAACCGCTTCCACGTCCGCTCACCCTATTTCCGCGTCGGAGCCGACTACAACTTCAACAAGCGCCACAACGGCAACCGCATGATGGGAGGCCTGCGCTACGGCTTTGCCAAGTACACCTACGACTTCACCTCGCCCGTGCCACTCACCGACCCCATCTGGGGCGGTTCCCAGGACGTGCAGATGCACGACCTCGACGGCCGTTGCCACTGGATGGAAGCTGTCTTCAGCCTCGAGACACGTCTCTGGAGCATCGTCCACCTCGGATGGGACATACGCATAAAAGCCAAGCTCAAACAGAAGCGGGCACCTGAAGGAGAGCCCTGGTACATTCCTGGCTACGGCAAGACCGGCAGCAGCACCGCATGGGGCGGCTCCTTCAAACTACTCTTCGACATCTAAGAGTTTAAGGGGTTCCATCTTCAATTTTACATTTTACATTTTACATTTTACATTTTCTTGACCGATCCCATCAATCCCATAGATTCAGATGCTAAGTTCTCGCCTCTAACGCCGCAGGACGCACCGCGGAGCCAGTGGCGACGCTGGCACTTGGCAGTGCTGGTGCTGCTCGCCGTAGGCTCTTACCTCATCATAAATCGCCACAACGCGCCAGCCCCCTTCCAGAAAGATGAGGGCGCCGTGTTCGGCACACTCTACCACGTCAGCTATCAGTCGCGCGCCAACCTCAAGGTCGACATCGAAGCAGCCCTGCAGGAGGTGGACAACAGCCTCTCGATGTTCAACCCCAAGAGCACCATCAGCCGAATAAACGCGGGCGAGAGCCAAGAGACCGACAGCCTCTTCCGCATCGTCTTCCAGCTCGCGCAGCGAGTATCTGAAGCCACAGGCGGAGCTTTCGACATTACCGTGGCACCCCTCGTCAACGCCTGGGGCTTCGGCTTCAAGAGCGGCTCGCTGCCCGACAGTGCCGCCGTCGACAGCCTGCGCCGCCTCGTAGGCTGGCAGCGCGTAAGGCTCGCTGCCTCTGGCAACCTTGAACTCGACGAACCTCGCGCCATCCTCGACTGCTCTGCCATAGCCAAAGGCTTCGGCGTAGACGTCGTGGCCAACCTCCTACGCCAGCGCAATATCGAGAACTTCATGGTTGAGATAGGCGGCGAAGTAGTCGTCAGCGGCGCCAACCCCAAAGGCGAGCCTTGGCGCGTAGGCGTAAACCGCCCTGTCGACGACCCCGAAAGCGCCTCCACCGAGCTCGACACCGTGCTCGCCATCACCGACTGCGCCATGGCCACCAGCGGCAACTACCGCAACTACTACACCACAGACGATGGCCGACGCATTGCCCACACCATAGACCCTGCCACAGGCTACCCCGTGCGCCACTCGCTCCTCTCGGCCACCGTCCTCGCCCCCACCTGCGCCATGGCCGACGCCTTCGCCACATCATTCATGGTCATGGGCCTTGACAGCGCCCGCGCCCTGCTCGCCCGCCATCCCGAACTCAACGCCTACCTCATCTACGACTCCCTCGGCACCTACCGCACCTTCACGACCCTCGGCGAGTAGACAATTAAAAAAATCCTCTCCTCTTCCCTCCTCCACCTTTCTGCGCTGTGCGGTCCTTTTCAGAAACTTTTGCGAAGAAATGCCACCGGCATGACTTAAAGCTCACGCTGGTGGCACAGATTATCATTTTGTAGGTCAGAAATCGTTTACCTCACTACAAACTTCTTACCACTGATGATGTTCATGCACTTTAGGGGCTTGGGTAGTTTTTTCCTGAAATAATTTGATGAGGTTCAATCAAACATTATTGAATCCACTTCTATCTGTTCTTTCGACTGTTGTTCATATGCTTCCTCGTAAGCCCTGCGTACATAATCGACATAATCGCCCCAATTGAAGTCTTTTTCATCAATGGTAAGATATATTTTCTCACATTTACTATCCATAAAATACACATAGTCGCATAAATCCGGTGATCCTCCCTTTGTCTTACATCTGAATCTATGATGAACGCGCCAGCCGTATAACTCACTCGAATGATTTTGTTTCAAGATTATTAGCGAGTCAAGGTATAATCCGCGAACATTTTCGGCCACGGTCTTCGCTAGTAATGCTTTTTGCATGTCTTCATACGCGTTCTTCCTTTTATTATATGCAAAGTCGCTGTAATAATACATCCTTGGATCGTCCCAAATGTCAAAAATCTTCTTCGCATCTCTATATTCCTTCTCATAGTCATCTATTAGCGTGTCCATCAGCTTCATTCTCATGACAAAACTATGAACCAACGTGTCTCCATACATGTCATATTGCAGGCTATCCACCGTTGTCTCAATTGGTTCATAGCTTTCGAAGTCATAAAGCGTCTTGAACATCGCATCTATGATGGTTTCAAGAGCTTTCTCTTCTCTTGACTTACAGCCTATGAAGAATAATGCAGTAAAAAATGCACCGAAAATAAAATACTTAGTCTTCATTGCCTAATCTCAGTTTTTCATCTGACAAACGACTTAACGACCTCGTCTTTGTTGATATTGGTACTTGCTATCAGTCGGATCAGTCCCATATTATTATCGTTAATAATCTGGAAGTTCATATCATCTATATGTATATCAATCGTATCGGTATTTCCAAGGACTACTTCTATGTATTTCGACAGGCAGACTGCCGGGGTCAATGTCTCGTCCTCCCGTAAGTTACGCTCGATGATGCTGGCAACGCTAAAGGCTTCAAGAGCCTCTGACTTAAGACCCACCCATGAGAAGGTACTTCCCCCTTTAGTGAACGCAGACAACTCACAGTGATGGAAGATGGGGTCATTTATGTTCTTACTGAAGACATAATGAGGTCTTGTGTCACCTTTGTACCCTTCAAATGTCCAACTCTCATCGGGGGCCCCATATAAATCGACGCCGAAGAAATCAGCCAGGAATTGATCTCGCGGAATAAGTTCTTCCTCGCCTTTCTTTCTCGGGAGGTATTTCTCTGGCGCCTTTTCATCTGCCTTGCCGATAATTTCGTTCTTATTCAAATTCGTCCACAGCGTCAAAGTCATCGTGTCCTCGCTCGTATCATGGCTGATACTTATGTTGTACTCATCATCTTTGAAATCAATACTATTATAGCTCTGAAGATGCTCTCTATGCTTGGACACGCAATCCTCATAAGTCATGTCCGTTTGGCAGAACAAGTTTCTCTCTATGAGGAAAGCTATTTGAAGCGCATTATTCATCGTGTACGGAACAGGCTGCCACAAGAAATTTGCTCCGCCGTCTTTGAAAGCTATCACATTACAACTATTAAAGAACGTGTCCTGTAACCTGTCGGAACTAAACTTATAATACTTGTTGATGGGATGGATACCTTCAAATGTCCACTCCTCGTTTGGTTCACGTAAAACGTTCACGCCAAAGAAATCTGATAGGAATTCTTCACGAGAGAGTATCTCTTGTTCTGCAGCTTTTGGCTTGACGTTGACATCACGAACCGCCTGATATTGTGCGGGTAACAGATGCTTGACATAATCAAATAGGTCAAAGGATGTCCAGAGGTTGAGTTCATAGCGTCTGTCATCATCAATATCCCACCACATCTTGATATTCATATCGTCTATCTCCCACTCCAGCCATTCCTTCTTGTTGATTTTATCGCGGTTCCTCTTGATACTGACATCTTCTGTATAACCCTCTCCGTAGATGAGGTTCTTCTCAATCTTGAATACAACGTCGAAAGGATGGTTCCATTCGGGAATTTTGGAGTAGAAAGTGAAATTTGCACCCTTGTCTTCAAAGACATTCGCCTGTGCCTCCTTAAAGAACGGGTCATGGAGATTCGACACTTTGAATGTGTATAACGCACGTCCCTGATTGTTATAGTCTTTCCCGACAAAATCCCATTTACCACCCGTTCCGCGTAATAGGTCTACGCCAAAGAATGAATGAAAGAAAGCTTCTTTCTTATCCGGATTTGTTATCGACTTCACCTTTACAGGCCCGCTACCCGATAGCGGGAGAGAGGCGTTTACTGATACAGATGCCATTGTTGGCGAATAATAATCTTTTTTCATTGCGGAAGGACTAATAATATTTTAACTGTTATATTTATCTTATATATACTGATATTACAATTACGATACAAAAAACGTGGACTACTTACTTCGTCTACGTTATCCAGGTATCGGCAAACACCTAACACACTTATATACGAATAAAAGCCCACGCCATAGGCGTGAGCATCCAAGCTTTTTACTCTTGTGTGTTATCTTAAATATTGCCGATTTTGGATAACAAGGATCTAAGCGGACGCTTCAGTCTATATGTCTAATGAGTGAGTATTCTACATAGGCAGAGATAATTGAGTGGTGTTATGTGAAAGTGGTGCTAAATCTATATTTTCAGCACATCCTTAACAGAGTAGATTTTGCTCAGTTTCTCGAACGAGAAATACTGGTCGTCCATAATCATCCAGTCCTCACGATCAGCGCGAGAGAGCTGTTTGATGTCTGGAAACATCGAGACGGGAACGATTACCTCGCGCCCATCTGTCAGGAACACAGCCATAGTGCCGCGTTTCACTCCGAAGTCAAGCTTCTTGATGCCCAAGTTTGTGTCTTTATACTTGCACATATGGTTTCCTCCTTTATCTTATTTGATTCTTTTTATCTGAATTTTACGACCAGCAAAGACATCGTCTATACGCTGGTTCAGTTCTTCCCAGTGTTTATCAATCGCTTCAAGGATTTCAGCCTCTTCACTGGCTGAGAGTTCTGACCATGCAATCTCTATTTTCTTATGTCCATTTTCTTCTATCCATATCTTTGCTACTGTATCTCCTCGGTGCGAATGTTTGCTGCCACGCCGCACCACATGTATGTGGCGACGGTTCTCTGTGGCATCGGCGGGAAACACAGACAAGATAAAATAGAGAAGTAACATTAGTTTACCCATGTCACACCCATTAGATTGATTCTGCTGCAAAGATAGTAAAAGATTAGGGATTTGGGATTAAGGATTAGGTTTTTTTCTGTTTTCATCATTCATTTTCAATCTTTTTGCAACTTCGCCCATAATTTTTCACTTTTCATTTTTCACTTTTATCTTTAATCACTATCTTTGCAAAAGGAAATACAGAACGTGGTATAATCTATTAATCTGACAAAAATGAAAGACTTGAAAGGAACCCGCACAGAGCAGAACCTCAAGGAGGCTTTTGCCGGCGAGAGCATGGCTCGCAACAAATACAGCTATTTTGCTTCGAAGGCTAAGAAGGACGGCTACGTACAGATTGCCGCCATCTTCGAAGAGACGGCAGCCAACGAGAAAGAGCACGCTAAGATGTGGTACAAGTACCTCAATGGAGGCTCCGTCAGCGACACTATGACGAACCTGGCCGACGCTGCCAACGGCGAGAACTTCGAGTGGACCGACATGTATGCCCGTATGGCACAAGAGGCTCGCGAGGAAGGCTTCGACGAGATAGCCGAGAAATTCGAGCTGGTCGGCGCTATTGAGAAGCACCACGAGGAGCGCTACCGCAAGCTGCTCAAGAATATCGAGGATGCCATCGTATTCTCACGCGAGGGCGACGTCATCTGGCAGTGCGCCAACTGCGGTCACATCGTCATAGGCAAGCAGGCTCCCGAGGTATGCCCCACTTGCAATCACCCCCAGAGCTACTTCCAGATTAAAGCCGAGAACTACTAAACGGGCTTGTAATTCCGTTCTGTCGCATAACAGAAAACCGTATAATCCGTACAATCCGTAGTTGTTTTAGATGCAACGACAGTAACGTTGTGTAATAAACTACGGATTGTACGGATTATACGTTTTTTTTGTTATAAGCATCAATGGCCTTTCGCATGGCCTGCTGCCCCATAGCTGCTATCTCCTCGCCTTTATCGTAGTCGAAGCCGTCGAAGTCGGTCATGGCAATGTCGGCGAGGATGTCAGGCTTGTTGAGCTGCAGGTTGAGGGCAGCATTCTGCTTGATGGCGATGGAGAGGGCGCGGTCCACGAGGGTGATGTAGTTCACGTCGAGGTCGTCAGGCAGCAAGCGGTCGAGCAGCTCGGCGCGCGTGGGCAGCGAGGGCAGGCGGCGACGCAGAGGATTACTGCTGGCGCGCTTGCTGGCATGGCGCTCTTGCTGTTGGCGTGCCTCTTCTTCCTCACGCTCAAGACGCTGGCGGTTCTTGCCCTCGAAATCAGGACCGCTGACGTTCACGGCCACAAGCAGGTCGCCGTCGTGGCGCTGGACATGGGTGAGGGGCAAGGGATTTATGACGCCGCCATCGACAAGAATCATCCCTTCGCGGCGTACAGGACTGAACACGGCTGGCATCGAGATGCTTGCACGTATAGCGTCGTAAAGGCTACCGCTACGGAAGACAACTTCGCGACCAGTCTCCCAGTCGGTGGCTACAGCGCAGTACGGCACAGGCAAATCCTCGATGTTGACGTCCGGCACCACCTCTTTCATAGCGTCGATAACGCGCTGCCCTTTCATTAAATGAGTAAGGCTAAGCGAGAGATCGGTGAGGCGCCACATCTTTGAACGGTCGAGGTCAAACATCCATTGCTTGAAATCATGTAGACGACCAGCTGCAAACACCCCGCCTACGAGCGAACCCATAGAGCAGCCTGCCACAGAGGTTACCCTGAAACCTTGAAGTTCAAGTTCCTCAATGGCTCCTATGTGAGCCAAGCCCCGTGCGCCTCCGCTGGACAACACCAGCGCAACATCTTTATCCATTGCCTTACAATTATCTTTCAATTATCAATCTTCATTTTTCAATATTCACCACATTCACAGGTTTTCCATCAAAGAAAGCCTTCAAGTTTGCTGTGGCGATGGCAATAAGACGCCCGCGAGCCTCACGTGTGGCCCACGCGATGTGCGGCGTGAGGAAGCATCGGGGAGCGCTTAGGAGTGGGTTGTCGGCGGCAGGAGGCTCGGTGGAGAGCACATCGGCGCAATAGGCAGCAAGACGGTCGGCAGCGAGAGCGTCGGCAACGGACTGTTCGTCGACAAGGGGTCCGCGACCAGTGTTGATGAGAATGGCCGAGGTCTTCATGCGCGCGAGCGCGTCCTTATTTATTATTGCGCGCGTGGAGGGCGTCAGCGGACAGTGGAGCGAGAGGACGTCAGCCTCCTGAAGCAAAGCCTCCCATGACGCTTTCTCTACGCCTACAGGCAACGCCTCTGGCTCACGGCTCGTGACGGCCAAGACCTTCATGCCGAAAGCCAGCGCAATCTGAGCCACGGCTGTGCCTATATTGCCAAGACCGTAGATACCGAAGGTCTTGCCGGCGAGCTCCGTCAGCGCCGTGTCGGTCCACATGAAGTCGGGCGACGAGGGCCAGCGGTCGCGAGCTGCGGCGTAGTGAGCAACGCTGTTGGTGACGTTCAGAAGATGGGCAAAGACAAGCTGCGCCACGGAAGCGGTGCTGTAGGCAGGTATGTTCGTCACTATGATGCCCAGCCTACGGGCGGCCTCGGTGTCTACGACATTATAGCCTGTGGCCAGCACTCCTATATAGCGCAACGAGGGCAGAGAGGCCATGAGCTCGGCGTTGAGAACGACCTTATTAGTCAGCACGGCCTCGGCTCCGGCACACCGCTCTGCGGTCTGCTCGGGACGGGTGCGGTCATAGATGATAATCTCAGTGTGTTGACCATCAGCAGCCAAGGCTTGCAGCAGGCTCCAGTCGAGGTCGTCTTGCGTGACGGTGTAGCCGTCGAGGATAACGATCTTCATGATTAAAAAGGATATATTGTCATTTTATTTATTCCCAAGATTCAAGCGCCCGAAGGCATCAAAGGCCTGACGCGAAGAGAGCCAGAGAGAGAGGATGAGGGCAAGCATAGAGGCACTCATAGTAATGACAACTATCATCATTTGGTACTTAACAGCAACATCAGGCACCGAGCCGCCAAGGATCTGCCCTATCATCGTACCAGGCAGAGCCACGATGCCCATGACGGCCATATTAGCGATGCAAGGCGTGAAGCTCTTGATGACGGCCTCGCGCATGAAAGGAAGCCACGCCTCGAAACGCGAAGCGCCGTTGCCCAAGAGGTAATAATATGTGGCCTGTTCGCGTTCTATTCCATTATAAAATGTACTGAGCGTCAGCACACAGACTCCAAGCATATTGCCCATGAGGATGCCCATTATGGGAATGAAATAACGGGCGGTGAAGGGGTGGTCGAGTTGCAAGACAATGCACAGGAAATAGAAACCGACAACGAGGGCCGATAGCATGAAACTGACGAAAGCAGGGATAGCCACGATACGGCGGGGCAGATGGGTACGCTCGCCAAGGGTGTGGGTCGCAACCAATGCCATTACAACCACCCACAGAGTGTTCAGCCACGGATAGTCCCACTCGAAAAGGTAGCGCAGATAGATGGCAACAAGAAACAACTGCACAATCATGCGGGCAGCGGCTATGAGCGTAGCCTGCACGAGTCCCGTTCGCAGTTTCCAAAGGAAAAAGAGGGGGATAAGAAGGAGAAGAAGGCCGATGGCTAAGGAGAGAAGTGATATATCCATGGGTGGAGAAGTGAAAAAAATGGAAAGTTAACAGTGAAATAAAAGGGCCTCTTCAGATTGATGAGTGAGATGCCAGAGTGTTAAGTAGTAAGCACCCCGACAGGAAATTGCATTGTGGAGCAGTGTAGGGAGCCATGCTGCCGGATGAGGACACGGCAGTCGATGGGAACGATGTCGTACTTTGGGAAGGCTTTCTGCAACTGGCGACGGGCTTGCTCATCGTTCTCCGGCTGACCATAGGCAGGCATAAGGACAGCACCGTTTATGATGAGGAAGTTGGCGTAGGTGGCGGGGAGGCGATGGTTGTCGTCGGGGTCGCAGATGGACGCAGGAAGTGGGAGGGGGATAAGGCGGTAGTCCTCCTCGGCGACAGAATCGCCGAGCACTCTGAATGACTTAAGTTGGGTTTCCATCGCGCGAAGGGCTTCGTAGTGCTCGTCGGCAGGGTCAGTGCATTGGACGTAGGCGATGGTATTATTGGGACAGAAGCGGGCGAGGGTGTCAATGTGGCTGTCTGTATCGTCGCCTGCAAGGTAACCGTGGTCGAGCCAGAGGACCCTCTCGGCATTGAAATAATTAAGGAGGTGGTGTTCTATATCGCCACGGGTGAGCATAGGGTTGCGGTTTGGCGAGAGCAGGCACTCGCTGGTAGTCAGGATGGTGCCGCGCCCGTCGCTTTCAATGCTGCCGCCCTCGAAGACGAAATCGAGGTGAGGCTCGTATGTGCCGTGGAGCGGGGATTCAGGCGGGCAAACCGCCGAACAGACTTCTGCAGAGGATACGACAGAGGCGAGGCGGCGGTTGATCTGATTGTCATGATGGGAGGGAAACTTAAGTCCCCAGCCGTTGAACTGGAAGTCGAGGAGGCGGGGACCGGCCTCGGTCATGAGGGTGAGGAAGCCGTGGTCGCGCGCCCATGTGTCGTTGGTCGGACATTCGAAGTAGCGGACATGGGGCAGAAGGCGTGAGGGGATGCGTTCATGCAGGAGGGCCTTCACGCGGTCGGGCTCGGAGGTCACTATGAGGAGTAGCTCACCTCGCACAAGTATCTCCAAGGCGATGCTGACGTAGCAGGCATCAACCTCGGCAAGCAAGGGCGCCCAGTCGGTACTGACGTGTGGCCACGTGAGCTGCACACCGCTCTGCGGGAACCACTCGGCAGGGAAGAAGGTGGAACGGACCTCAGTCTGTTCAGGGCCTGGTGCCTCGGGCATCTGCATATGAAGCGTGAGGTCGGAGATGGTGGGGGTGGAAGGGGTGAAATGGATTGCCAAGGGAAGTGAAAAGTGAAAAGTGAAAAATGCCCCCTCGTGGGCTGAATGGGGGGCGAATATTTGCTTAGTCGCAGAAGCGACGAAGGATGTCATCGTAGGCATCGATGCGGCGGTCACGAAGGAAGGGCCACCAGCGGCGTACCTGCTCGGAGCGGTGAAGATCGATGTCGACGATGATGTTCTCGGGCTCTGTGGAGGAAGCTTCAGCAAGGAGTTCCCCTTGAGGACCGGCTACGAAGCTGGTGCCCCAGAACTGGATGCCACGGGTCTGCCCGCTGGGATCGGGCTCATGCCCCACCCTGTTCACAGCCACTACAGGGAGGCCGTTGGCCACGGCGTGACCGCGCTGGACGAGCTGCCATGCTTGACGCTGGCGGGCTTGTTCCTCGGGCGTGTCGCTTGACTCATATCCAATGGCTGTGGGATAGATGAGAATGTCGGCACCGGCAAGGGCCATCAGGCGGGCTCCTTCGGGGTACCACTGATCCCAGCACACCTGCACACCGAGCGCGCCGACGGAAGTCTTGATGGGACGAAAGCCGAGGTCGCCGGGGGTAAAATAGAACTTCTCGTAGTAGGCGGGGTCGTCGGGGATGTGCATCTTGCGCTGGATGCCCGCAATGCTGCCATCGCGCTCGAAGACGACGCCGGTATTATGATAGAGGCCGGGAGCGCGACGTTCGAAGAGACTGGTGACGAGGACGACGCCATGCTCGCGCGCCAGGGCACCGTAGAAGTCGGTGGAGGGACCGGGGATGGGCTCGGCGAGGTCGAAGTTGTCGACGCTCTCGACTTGGCAGAAGTATGGGGTGTTGTGCAACTCCTGCAGGACGACGAGCTCGGCTCCGCGGGCAGCGACATCGGCAATGGAAGCTGCTAAACGCTCTTTATTCTTTTCTATGTCCGACGTGCAGGCTTGTTGAATCAAGGCTGTTTTCATAGGCTTATAGTTTTGTCGCAGAACGAAAGGAGGACAGGGTCATGGGAGACTACGAGGGCGGCGCGACGTTCATCTCTGCAAGCACTAATTATAGCGTGGGCCACTCGCTGTGTGCTTTCCTCGTCGAGAGCCGATGACGGTTCGTCGAGGAGCAGCAGAGGCTTCGGCAGCGAGAGGGCAGCAGCAAGCAAGAGACGCTGACGCTGACCGCCAGAAAGCTTCGAAGCTTCAAGGGAGAGGAGCGAAGGGTCGAGGGCCAGGGAGGCGAGAATGGAGGGGGCGGCAGCGAAGCTACGGTTGGCTTCGAGATCATGGGTAAGCCGGAGGAGGTCGCGCCCCGTATCGGCGGGGGGCTGGAGTTCCTGAGGCACGTAAGCAGTGCGGCGACGGATGTCGTGAATGTGATGGGCATCCAAGGGCAAGCCGCACACCTCGATGGTGCCAGAGGTGAGAGGCACGAAGCCGAGGATGGCGCGCAGGAGTGAGGTCTTGCCACAGCCACTCTCGCCGGTGATGCCAACCAGCTGACCTTGATCCACCTTAAGGTCAAGGTTGCTGAAAAGGATTCGGTCGCCAAAGGCGAGGGTGGCGTGGGAAAGATGTAACATTAGTTTGCAGCGGTGAACTCTTCAAGGAAACGGACGTCGTTCTCGGAGAAGAGGCGAAGATCCTTGACCTGATACTTGAGGTTGGCAATACGCTCTATGCCCATGCCAAAGGCGTAGCCTGTGTAGATGCTGCTGTCGATGCCATTGGCTTCGAGCACAGCGGGATCTACCATACCGCAGCCGAGGATTTCGAGCCAGCCGGAACCCTTACACATCGAGCAGCCCTTGCCGCCACAGATGGTGCAGCTGACGTCCATCTCTGCCGAAGGTTCGGTGAAGGGGAAGTAGCTTGGGCGGAGGCGGATCTGCGTGTCGGGGCCGAACATCTCCTGGGCGAAGAGCAGGAGCACCTGCTTCAGGTCCTTGAACGACACGTTCTTGTCGACGTAAAGTCCTTCGACCTGATGGAAGAAGCAGTGGGCACGTGCGCTGACGGCCTCGTTGCGATAGACGCGCCCCGGGCAGATGACGCGGATGGGCGGCTGCTGGCGCTCCATGACGCGGGCCTGCACGCTGGAGGTGTGTGAACGGAGTATGATGTCGGGGTGAGCCTCAACGAAGAAGGTGTCCTGCATGTCTCGGGCGGGATGGTCGTCGGCGAAATTCATCGAGCTGTAGACGTGCCAGTCGTCCTCTACCTCGGGACCCTCTGCAAGAGTAAAGCCCAGGCGCGAGAAGATGTCAACAATCTCGTTCTTTACGATAGTCAGCGGATGGCGCGTGCCCAAGGATATAGGATAAGGTGTGCGGGTGAGGTCGAGGTCATCGCTGACCGTCTCCTGACAGGCTGCAGCCGCCTTGAGTTCGTTGATACGTTCGGTGGCGCGCGTCTTGAGTTCGTTGATGCGCATACCTACTTCCTTTTTCATTTCGGCAGGCACAGAACGGAACTCTTCCATAAGAGCGCTTATCTCGCCTTTCTTGCTGAGATACTTGATGCGTAGAGCCTCTGCTTCCTCGGGCGTAGCAGCGCTGAGGTTCTGCACTTCGGCTAAGATGTGCTTTATTTTTTCGAGCATAAATAATTTATAGTACTATTGATTTATCTTCAAAAACTGCGCAAAGATATACAATTCTTTGCAAAAAGTGAGGGAAGATGAGAAAATTAAACTACTTTTGCGCGAATTTACCTAAAAGGGAAGCAAAATAAAGCAGAAATGAATGGGAAATGGGCAACAATGGCTGTTGTGCTGTTGTACGTTTTCGTGAGCTTAGTCGTCAGCGGCTGTGGCGGAAGGGCCAAGCCGATGCACGACTATGCCTATGAGTCTGGCAACGACTCATCCTTGCTTGACTCCATTCTTCAGTTGGAGGACACTTTTGCCCTCGACTTGGAGACTGCAGCCGAGCCTACCGCAGTGACAGAGGATGAGCTGTTCAACGACTTCATCTTCAAGTTCGACCAAAGCGCCCGCCTGCAGCGAGCTCGCGTACGTTTTCCCCTGCCTGTCCTACACTTGAATGGCGATGAAAGCTCAATTGAGCAGGCCGACTGGCGCCACCACGCCATCTTCCTCGGTCAGGATTTCTGCACCGTGCTGTGGAATTCGCGGCAGCAGATGTCGCTGGCTCAGGACTCAAGCGTGACGTCCGCGCGCGTAGAGCAAATATATCTTCACAGCCGCACAATCAGCGCCTACTCTTTCGAGCGTGACACAATGAACGGGCTGTGGATGCTTGCAGAGATGTACGACATCCCGTTTGAGCACACCGACCTTGAAGGCTTCTTCGATTTCTACCGCCAGTTTGCCACCGACTCTACCTTCCAGCGCCAGCACGTGCGCACACCCCTGCGCTATACCACTGCCGACGAAGACTCTGAGTATGAGCCCATCACTGGAACAATAGATGCCGACCAATGGTTTGAGTTCGCACCAGAGATACCTCAGGACGTTATAACTAATGTTAACTTCGGCCAGACCTATCCTAACCCTAACCGCATGGTTGTTCAAATGCGGGGCCTGGCAAACGGTTTGCAAAGCATAATGATTTTCCACCGAGACATTAGCGGGCGCTGGCAATTGACGGACTATGAGAATTGAAAAATTGAAACGTAGAATGTTCTTCAGGCTCGCTGTCGCTCATAGAAGCGACCAAAGGTCGAGCGGAAAGGTTGAAAGGTTGAAATGAAAATTACAGAAAACTGCTCGCTCAAGGAGCACAACACATTCGGGATTGAGGCCAAAGCCCATAAGTTTGTAGAATACAGCTCAGTAGAAGAGTTGCAGGCATTCATTCGCCAACGCTCGGCGGCGGGCGACAGCTCTCCCCTACTCCACATAGGCGGCGGTTCCAACCTGCTGTTTCTCGGCGACTACGAAGGCACCATCCTCCACTCGAGCATGCAGGAAATTTATGTGACGGCAAATGAGGGAGACTACGTCTACGTTCGCGTCACGGCTGGCATCACGTGGGATGCCTGGGTGCAGTACGCGATTGACAGCAACTGGTTCGGGCTCGAGAACCTGTCGCTCATCCCTGGCGAGGTAGGTGCTTCGGCTGTTCAGAACATCGGAGCCTATGGCTCTGAGGCCAAGGACTTCATTATCTTCGTGGACGCAGTAGACCTCGAGACAGGCGAGATTCGTCATTTCACTGCCGAAGAGTGTCGCTACGGCTATCGCGATAGTGCCTTCAAACATGAGTTGCGCGGCCGCTACGCCGTGACTCATGTCCACTTCCGCCTCTCCCACGCCTTCCGCCCCATCCTCGACTACGGCGGTCTGCGCCGAGCCATCGAGGAGCGCGGTTTTGATGAGACAAACTTGACTCCACAGCAACTGCGCCAGACGATTATCGAGATCCGTCGCGCCAAGTTGCCCGAACCCTCTGAACTTGGCAACGCAGGCAGTTTCTTCACCAATCCCTTCGTTGCGCGCGAAGTCTTCGAAAAGCTTGCGGCAGAAAACCCGTCTGTTCCTCACTACGACGTCGACGCCGAGCGCGTTAAAGTGCCTGCAGGCTGGCTTATTGAGCAATGCGGATGGAAGGGCAAGGCGCTGGGCAAGGCTGGCGTCTACGACCGGCAAGCGCTGGTGCTCGTGAACCTCGGAGGTGCCACGGGCAAGGATATCAAGGCGCTGTGCGAGCAGATACAGGCTGACGTCCGCGCGAAATTCGGCATCAATATCACACCTGAGGTGAATTTCATCTGACGCTCACTGTTGCCCACACATAAGGTCAGAAGCATTCAAGAACCTAAGGAAAGAATAAATGCAACCGGCTGGATTGCCAAATTCAGCCGGTTGAACAGGTCAATTCGGCTGGCTGCATTGGACGATGCAACCAGCCGAATTTTTTTACGCTCCAATAAAAGCGCTCAGGCAAGCTTCACTTTCCGAATTTCTTAATCATGAATTGCGGGCTGCAGCGCATGAAGATGCCGAAAGTGAAATTGTTGTTCAAGGCCGACGGACGCTGCTGCCCGTCGGGCAAGGTCTCGACGCCCGTGCGGGCAAGATAGGAATCGAGCTTAGCACCGAGCACGTAGTCTTTAGCAAACGTATGGAACCACTCAACGCCAATGTGGGGCGTGAGAACACTCTCGAACCGCCCCCCCGTCTTCGTTGAATATGTGGAGAAGAACGGAGCGCCGTAGATTGGGCAGAAATCCTTGGCATAGACAGCCGTGGCAAACAGCCTGACCTGACGAAGCAGCTCAACGCTCACCGATGCCGATGCGCCCACACCCGAATCGAAAGGCCACAGCTGCCCGGTCTGCTGCCAACAGCCCAAAGCCAACAATTCTGCGTTCAACCCGTTAAACACTTTCCGCCTACTGTTCCACTGCAAGCCGAGGCCCACGGCCAGATTGTCTATTGTCTGCACGCCCGTGTGCGTATCGTCGATTTCTCCCCCGCGATGCTGGATGAGCACATCGATGGGAACGTAGAAGTTGAAAGCCCGTGAATGGTCAAGCGTCCTGCTTGGCCGAGCGGAGAGCGGAGAACCAAGTGCTATGCGCTGAGAGAGGCCCACGGTGAAAGCCTCTTGATGCGTGTCCTCACGAAAGATGAAGCTCTGCCAGTTGATCCACGCGTCGAGATGGTAGTGCGGCCTGTCCACGAGTAGCTGGAAGCCCATCTCAGGATCCTGCGAGAGGTTGACCTCGGCGTTCATCAGAGGTTCTACGATCCCGTGGTTTGCCCCTCCATAGATGTCGCCCAACACAAACGTGAAGCTGCCGAGGCGCGCCTGAGCCCTAAAGAACGGGAGCACATGGCTCGCGCGCTGGTACTGGTTGCCCTTCCACCGCGCTATGTCGTGGTAAGCGAAGCACGGGTACTTGTTTGCTCCATTATACACCAAGGCATGAAAGCCTGCCTCCAGACGTATGACATCCATGGGCTGGTAGGACAGCCGCGGCTGCAGCCAGAAACCAGGGAGAGTGTAGCCTGTCGCTTGAGGGCCGCCGAACTCGTTGTTCTTAAAGAACGTCAGGGCATTTACATCTACGCCCAACGATCGCGTCTGGTCGTAACTGAGACGATAGTCAGTGGCGACCAGACGCGTAGCTAAGTCTTGTGCTCTTAGCGGCACAAGGCAGGTGAGAAGGATGAAGAGGCTGATTTTGCGCATATTACTTCCGTTCATTTCTGTTTGGCGATGCAAAAATACATCTTTTCCGTTTTATCACCAATTATTTGGTGGAAGTAAATGCAAAAAAGCCTCTCAGGGGGCAACCTACTAAGCAAGAAGCTCTGTAGGCAGAGCGGGCATGGCGCCGTTCTGCGTGCATACGAAGGCGCTGACTCGGACGGCTGTGCGGTGGGCCTCGGCGACGCTCTTACCATTGAGGATGCTGCCTACGAAGCTGCCGGTGAAGCTGTCGCCAGCGCCAACGGTGTCGGCCACGGTGACCTTCGGCGTCTCCTGGAACGAGACATTCCCGGGCGTGAAGACATAACTGCCGTTGGTGCCGCAGGTGAGCACGAGCATGTCCAAGTTGTACTTGCCCAGAATGAGCCAGCATTTGTTCTCGATGTCGAGCCCCGGATAACCGAACATACGGCCTATGAGCACCAGTTCCTCATCGTTAATCTTCAGTATGTTGCAGCGGCGGATGCTCTCTTGTATGATTTCCTTGGTGTAGAACTGCTGACGCAGGTTAATGTCGAAAATCTTGAGGCAATCGTCGGGCGTAGCGTCAAGGAACTTCTGAATGGTGGTTCGGCTCACGATGTTGCGCTGGGCAAGCGAGCCGAAGCAGACGGCACGGCAGTTCTTAGCGATGGCTGCGATATCGTCGTCGAAGGGAATATTGTCCCAAGCGACGTTCTCCTTAATGTCGTACGTGGGGATGCCGCCCTCAGCGAGGGTTACCTGCACGGTGCCAGTGGGATAAGGCACGCGGGGCAACAGGTCGTTGAGGTTGTGTTCGCGCAAAGCTTCGATGGTCTCATCAGCCAGACGGTCCTCGCCAAGAGCACTGATTGCAATGGTGTTGTCAGAGCCGAGGAACTGCCCTGCGTGGTAAGCGAAGTTGGCAGGTGCCCCGCCGAGTTTCTTGCCTTCAGGCAAAACGTCCCACAGGACTTCGCCGAGGCCTACGACATAACGTTTTTCGTTCATAGTCTTATGCGGTTTTTAAGTTGTTTGATATACGTGAATAGATAGATGACACCTACGGCCATGACAAGCACAGCTCCGGCCTGCCCCATGGCATCGCTCATGAAACCCATGAGCAGCGGGAAAATGGTGCCGCCGAAAAGCCCCATGATCATCAGGCCACTGACCTCGTTCTGCTTGCTGGGCATCGATTCCAGGGCTGTGGCGAAGCACATAGAAAATACGTTGCTGTTGCCGTAGCCCACGAGGGCGATGGCAGCATAGAGTACCCATTTATCCTGACCGAAGTACAGGCCGCACATGGACAAGGCCATCATACACACTGAAACAATAAAGAACGTGCGCATTCGCAACACGCGAAGGAAGAAGGAACCCGTGAGGCAGCCGATAGTACGGAAGATGAAATAGAGCGATGTGGCGAAGGCAGCTTCATTGAGCGACATGCCGAGGCGCTCCATCAGGATCTTGGGCGCGGTGGTATTGGTGCCTACGTCGATGCCTACATGACACATGATTCCGAGGAACGACAACAGCACGATCGGGGTGCCGAGCAGTTTGAAGCACTCGACGAACGTGGAAGGCTTACCCTCAATGGGCGCTTCCTCGATGGGAGTAGCCCACAACCAGAGAGTGGAGAGCACACCCACGACAAGGAAGATGGCAAAGAGCACGCGCCAGTTCCAGCCGAACTCGGGGATAACCTGCGTAGCTCCCCACATGGCCAGATACGGAGCTGAGAACGAGGCAATAGCCTTGACAAACTGTCCGAAGGTGAGAGTCGAGGCAAGATTGCCGCCGCCCATGACGGTGCTCACCAGCGGGTTGAGCGACGTCTGCATCAGCGCGTTGCCGATGCCCAGCAGCGAGAAGGCCACCAACATCACGCCGAAGCTCTCGCCAAACAATGGCAGTATGAGAGACACGACGGTGACCAGCAACGATAGCAGCACGGTCTTCTTGCGGCCTATCTTGTTCATCAACATGCCTGTAGGCACGCTGAAGATCAGGAACCAGAAGAATACGAGCGACGGGAAGACGTTGGCCACGCTGTCTGTCAGCGAGAGATCTTCTTTCACATAGTTGGAGGCGATGCCCACCAAGTCCACAAAGCCCATGCAGAAGAAGCAGAGCATCACGGGGACGAGTGCAAGTTTACTTGTTTTTGTCATTGCATTATTTGATTTAGTTAATTAGTCTTGTTGGTTGCTGCATCATGATGCAGCAATTGCACGATAATGATGCAGCATTTGCTGCATGATGATGCATCAATCAATCAAATCATATATGGTTGCCTTGCCGCCCTTAACTTTCAGGCTATTATATGGCTCTGAGGGGAAGACGAGGTTGGTCATGGCAAAGCGCCCTTCGGCATCAAACGCCTCGATGGAGCTGCGATCAACGAAGATGCGCAACTGCCTGAGGCGTCCGTGAGTAGGAGCCTTGGTGGTGCATGGGAAGGCCTCGCTGAAGCCTACTTCTCCGCTACCGGTGCGATCCATGCTGAATATGCGTGCATCATCATCGTATGTCATCAGGACCTTTTCACCTTTAGCGTTGGCAAGTGTTATGGTGGCCGAGGCCTTGAGTTCGACGACTATCTCGCAAGCCTCGGCTGGATTCTTCAGTCTCTTTCCGCGTGCTGCAAGCATCTCCGGCGCAGGCTTAACGCTGACGTACCATTCACTGCCATCATTGAACAAGCCCAGGTCACGGGCTATTGAGTTTGCAGAGCGGAACTGCCGGGTCGGCACGTCGTTGGCATACTGCCAGTTGCTCATCCAAGCCAGCACTGTGCGGCGTCCCTGAGGAGCGCCCCAGAACGAGACCGTTGCGTAGTGGTCCTTACCCCAGTCCATCCATTTCGTGACCTGAGGGTCGGAGTTGCAAGTGAACTTATGCCCATCGAAATCGCCCACGAAGTACTGTGTGGCCGAACCGCCGAAGGGTCCACCGGGGTTGATGTTGCAGACGAGCACCCATTTTTCACTTTTCATTCTTTCATTTTTCACTTTGAATAAGTCCGGGCACTCCCATACGCCGTCGTGGCTGCCGTAGCCAAGTCCGAAACGGCTCTCCTCTTTCCACTCGCGCAGGTTGGGCGACGAGTAGATACGCATCTCCTGCCCCACGGCCAGGATGAGGTTCCATGCGTTGATATCCTCGTTCCAGAACATATTCGGGTCGCGAAAGTCGGGCACGTCAGCCGTCAGGATGGGATTGCCTGCGTATGGTGTGAAGGTGCGGCCGCCGTCGGTTGAGTAGGCAAGCGACTGGCTCTGCACATCACCTGCCGAGGTGTAGAGAGCGATTACAGCGCCAGCGCCGAAGCCGGCCGTATTCTTCTCGTCAACGACACATGAGCCAGAGAAGATGGCTCCGTGGGCGTCGGGCGAGATGGCTACGCCCTCGTCCTGCCAGTGTAGCAGGTCGCGCGAGGTCGAGTGGCGCCAGTTCATATTGCCCCACATGGCGCCATAGGGGTTGTACTGATAGAAAAGATGCCACACACCATCCTTGTAGAACATGCCGTTGGGGTCGTTCATCCATCCGTAGACAGGCGTGTGATGATAGAGCGGACGGAAGCGTTCGCGGTTGGTCATATTGAACTCATCGCTAAGACGAATGTTCTGCCAGCAGATCTCAGAGGCAGTGCCGCCACGGTTGCTGCGGTCGATGTTCATGTGAACCTGCATTACAAGGTCGTGGCCACGGAACTCGTCGAGCATGAGCGGCACGAAATAGTCAATCTTGTGCAGCGCCATTCGCACGTCGATGTTGCGGCGCAACTGTCCGTCGACAATCAGTTTCAGGCGTGCTTCGGGAGCCTTTTCCTCCACAGGGAGCAACAGATACTTGGACGTCTCGGTGGGTGCCACACGCAGCAGCCAGTTGTCATTCGCCAGCTGATCGGCGTGAAGGGGCTTTCCCTGCACGTCCTGTGCCATCGACGCTGATGC
The DNA here is from genome assembly GCA_017469685.1 of Bacteroidaceae bacterium. Lineage (GTDB taxonomy): Bacteria > Bacteroidota > Bacteroidia > Bacteroidales > Bacteroidaceae > Physcousia. The sequence goes on from JAFUFW010000038.1 coordinate 31,509, forward strand.
GCCAGCCACAGCCAGAGCCGCCATTAGCGACATTACTGTAAGGATTCGTTTCATGAATAATAATGTGTTTAGTTTCGAGTTTATAAGATCTAATTGTGCGTCTTTAGTGCTGCAAATATAGCCTGTATTATTAAATAGGACGTACTAAAAAACGTTCTTTCACCGCCAAAAATGTTTCTCCGCAACATTTTTGCAAGAGAAAGGGCTATTTTACGCGCACATCTAACATGATGGGGATGCTGATTGTGTTCCCGTCATGCTGCACGCTGATCGTACGACTAATATGCTGCACGCCTTTTGGCATTTGCGCATCGGCTGAAAAACTAACGGTGATGAGTTCCTGGCGGTCTGAGACCTGGCCATTATCGCCAGCCTCACCCCTATGCAGGACGACGACGCCACGCTCTTTCGTCTCGCCCGCCGACATTATACCGAGGTCGAAACGGTTGGCGTTTAGCCACAATGATTCGTACACGCGAATGGGAAACTGCTGCGCAAGGGATTCCTCTGATGAGAGACAGGTGCCTTCGAGTGAGAGCGTCAAGGATTGTCTGGCTGACGGATCGCCATTAACGGCATACACCAGCGTGCCTGTCTCGAAGAACTCACCACTCTTGCCACGAGGGTTGAAGCGCAGAATGACAGCGGTGGTATCGCCAATGGCTATACAGCTATCCTTGGCGAATTGAATAGTAGTGCATCCACAGGAGGTGTAACCTTGGCTCAGACATACGGCGTGCCAGCCTGCATTTCGCAGCAGGAAGGAGCGTTCCACCGTACCTTCGGCCTCGCGAATGGTGCCAAGCGAGAGTGCCGCCATGCCTATGACTACGAGAGAGTCTGCAAACATAAACGAGTGGCCGTAGATTATCGAATTACCTTTTTGCCGCCGACGATACAGATTCCTTTCCACTCAGAGCCAGCTACGCGTCGCCCGCTCAGGTCAAAGCATCGTCCATTGTCCATAGTCCACTTGCCATTGCCTCCCTCTGCCGGCAGTTCGCTTATGTCGTCTGAGGTCTGAGACGCATCGAGCGTCCAGGCTTGCAGCGTAGCTTCGGTGGGGCTGGAAGCGAAAGCCTCGGCTGCAACAGCATCGGCACCGGTGGGGAAGAGGCGCACGGAGAAGGCCCAACGGTCACTGACAAAGATGTCGGCGATACTGCCATCGAGGAAGACGTGCAACGACAATTGTTCGCCCGCAGCTGGGCGGACTGGGAGAGTGGCGGTGTAGGTGCCGTTGTAGACACCATTGTCATTTTGCGTGCGTGCAAGGGCTGTGAGGTCGAGAGTTATGGTGCCACGAGCCGCATCGTAGGTGAGAATGGCAGCACGATCGCCTACGCCGAGGAAGCGGAAGCCCATCTGCCCTGTGCCCACGGTGAACGTGCCGAGGAGTTCCAGCTGGCGACCACTGACAGGCGCGAGGGATTGCACGCCGTTGAGGGTCAGCTGCTGGCTGAAGGTCGTCTGCGAACGCATGGCTGCGAGACCGCTGTAGGGGCGCTGAACGAGTTGACCGCTGGCGTCCACGCTGATTTCACGGGGCAACGAGAGCAGGTGAGCATAGCCCATCTCGCTGTTGATCTGTGTGGGAAGCTTGTCAGGAACGATGCCCATGAGGAGGGTCTTGTCTGCATGGCGGTAGATTGTCGGGGAGAGCAAGCCATAGCCATCGCGGCTTATGCCCCCAAGCTCAATCGTCTGAGCGCCGGCGGCATCGGGTTGGAAATGGCCGTCGGCATCGATGCTGCCGACCCAGCAAAGCGTTCGAACACCCACTCCTGTGCCCAATGGCGTACAGGTGAAGAGGTACTTGCCCCCCGCCAGAGGCGTCACGTTGGGCATCTCCCAGAACGTCCCGTGCTGATTGCGGTCGCCACCACGGAAGAAAATGTCGCCATCGTTGGTCCATGTGCCACCCGAGAGCTTGTGCAGCGTGCAGGCTCCTACGCCGCCCTTACTGGTCCCGACGATGATATACTCCTGCCCGTTAGCCTCAAAATAGTAGGGGTCGCGGAAGTCATCGCTGAGTCCGGCAGGACGGCCGTTGATGACGATGCCCTGCTTCTGCCATGCGGTGAGTGCGGCATCCTTGGGCGTTGCCTGCACAATCGTAGCACGGGCATTATCTACGGCTGTATATAATATATAATGTGTGCCACCGTTCTCATATACACAACCGCTCCAGCACCCCTTGATGTCGTAGCTCTCGCCCGGAGCGATGGCTATCGGTTCTTCTGTCCAGTCGTAGAGGTTCTGGCTGGAGAGGTGCCCCCAATGCAGGCGTGCCATATACGGGCCATTGGCATTTTTCTGGAAGAAGACGTGGTAGCGACCGTCTGCGAAGGTCATGCCATGGCTCTCATTCATCCATCCGCCAGAAGGCATGGCATGGAACTGCGGGCGCCAGAGCGAGGCTGCGTAGCGAGATGCGGGGTAATTGAAGTCGGGGGTTATCGAGCTGTAATCAATGATATCCACGAGAGAGAAGTCAATGGCAGCATTCATTATCTTGATATCATCTATGAGACCGCAAAACGTATTGAGAAGCATCTTGCCCGTCCATGGGTCTGTGACATTCTCATGATTCTTGCCTATATAGAAATCGTCGGATGAGTGAACGATGTCCGCACGGCTCATGCGTGCTGAGCCAATCTCAGTCCCGTTCAAGTAGAGCGCAGCCTTGTTGGCTGCCTTGTTCATGACGGCCGACACCATGCACCACTGGCCATGAGGCAATTTCTCCGTGCCTGCCACAGAGAGCAGGAATCCGCTTGCCGAGCCGAAGCGGAGGCGAAGGTCACCCTGTGATGACAGCTCGATGGCGAAGCCCTTCTTGGAATCCTCATTGAGATTGCCACAAATTGTAGCGTAGGAAGGTGTCTGCTCTGCATCCTCCACACGCATCATAGGATATGTCTCGGCTGCCAGCACAACGCTGACTGTCAGCGCCTCCGTGCTGAAGGTGCTGGCGGGTACTGCCGCCCTGACGAAACATGAGTAGCCATCGAAACGCAATGCATCGCCACCAACGCCCTCGGCCGTAGTGACCGGGAGCTGAGAGGTAACGGCAAACGTCTGTCCGCTGACGCTCTCAGCAATCTTGCCGTCAGAAGAAACGGTCATAGGGAAATGAGCCACTACCGTCTGGGCGGTGACGTTCGCCGCTTCTGCAACAAAAATGGCAACAGCCATGAATAAATTAATTCTCATAGTAGCATTTTAGTCTTGTGTGGTTGTTATTTCGTCTGCAAAGATAACGATTATTGAGCCCAAGCAGCAATAAAATTTGTTTCAATTATCTCAAAAAATCGTTCGGTGCACCATTTTTCCTGAAGAATAGAGGCAAAAAGAAGGCGGGAGGCTCGACGACCTCCCGCCACAGTGCGTTCATGGGATAATATCAATGTGTATTTATGGATGATGAAGCCTTATTTCAGATAGCTGATGCAGTTTTGAGTGAAACGCTCCAACTGGCCCTGCTTCTCGTTCTGCCCTCCGATGTTCCACTCATAGGCGGCGAGACCTACGGCGAGGATGCGACCGGCGAATGTGGTTGTGGGCTCAAAGTCGATAATACCGGCACAACAGTAATCGACGACATGGTTCCATGTGCCGAGGACATGGCTGTTGGTGAGGTCCTCCCAAGTCTTCACGACATTGGGGTTGGGAGCAAGACCATAGGCATTGAGATCCCACATACAGTTGTGGTCGCCCTTCACGCCAGCACCGATGAAGGTGTAGATGCTACGATCGTAGAGTCCGCTGACGAAGTCCATGCCCCAGTAGATATCATGCTGACTATGGTCGTAGATCTGCCCCTCGGTATTGCCGATGACAGGCTGCGAGCCCCAGATATCATTGTTCTGTCCGCCTTCGCCATTGCCATAGATGCCGGGAGCA
>JAFUFW010000039.1 GCA_017469685.1 Bacteroidaceae bacterium
CAGCAGGATCTCCGTCTCGGGCGTAGGCTGCTCGCGGTATTCCTCGAAGGGCAGGGCAGCAGTCCATTCGGCGGGCACCGTGTGGTGGGCGCTGAGCAGGTTGTCGAGTTCCTGCTGCGAGGCCGGGCCGTAGTAGAGGACGGTGTGGCCGTAGCTTGTCAGTCCATGAAGGATGTCGACAAGTTCTTGCGGATTAAGCTGAGCCAGTTCGATCGGCGTCAGCTGATCGCGGACGCCGTTGCGCGGACCATAGAGGCCGTAGGCGAAGAGTGTGTTGAAACATTGGCGCTGCTCCAGTTTGGCATCGGCCTTGGCCTTGGCGGCGTTGGCCACGTAGGCGGCGTAGGCCGTGCTGTCCACCTGCACTCCTGCCAGCACCTTCTCCATCAGTTGCAGCGCTTCGGGAAGGCTTTCGCCGAGGCCGCTCAGTACGATGCTTGTCTGGTAGGGGCCTGTGTAGACTCCGAAGGTACATGCCAGACCGTAGAACTTCTGCTGAATCTGTTCGGCTGTGAGCGAGTCGGTGCCGAGAAGCTCGAGGTAGTCGGCAGCGGCGTCAATGCGCTTGTCGGCAGCTGTGCCGAAGGGCAGGCGGAAGGTCAGCGAGAAGATGTCGTTCTCGGTATTCTGCTTATAGGCCAGCTCCAGGCTCTGAGCCGTCTTGCCCACTGTGAGATCCTTCTTAAGGTCAACGAAGCGCGGCTGTATGGGCTCCACTTCTGTGTCCTGAATCTCTTTGACGAAGGCGCTCATCTCGTCGCGGTTGGCAGGAATGGCGGTGATCTCGGGCTTATCGATCTTCTTGAGGTTGGGGTCTTCGCCCTGACGTTTGAATACGGTGACGAAGTTATCAGTCAGGTGGCGCTGAGCGAAGGCTACGATGTCCTCTTTTGTGAGGGCTGCGATGCGGTCGATGCGCTCCACTTCGTTCTTCCATTCCTTGCCGTTGATGAAGGCGTCCTCGAACATACGCGTACGGGCGCGGTTATTTTCCATCTGGCGCTGTTCGCGAAGCTTCATATTGTTAATGATAGCCGGCAACAGCTCGTCGGGGAAGTCGCCGCTCTTCAGCTTGGCGAGTTCGGCCAGCAGCAGGTCGCGGCATTCCTCAAGCGTCTGCCCCTCTCGGGGATTACCTGCCATGAAGAAGATGCTGTAGTCGCAGAGCTGGTAATCGCCTGCTCCGGCGCTGAGCATCGTCTGACGCTGGTTTATGTCGAGGTCTATGAGTCCGGCGCGGCCGTTCGAGAGCACCTCGCTGATGAGCGACAGCGTGTCGCATGCCTGATCCTTGGCTCCGGGGAAGCTCCATCCCATGTAAAGGCTCTCGGCTTCGAGACCTACGACAGTCGTGTCGACAGCAGCGGCGAGAGCGGGCTGCGGCTCATATTCGGGGCGTGCACAGTCGGGGTTGGGCTGCCACTCGCCGAAGTACTTCTCCAGAATGGCGATAGTCTTTTCCGGGTCGAAGTCGCCGGCCATGAAGATGGCTACGTTGTTCGGGCAGTAGTAGTTTTTGAAGTAGTTCTTGATGTTGGTGATCGATGGGTTCTTCAGGTGCTCTTGAGTGCCGATGGTTGTCTGCGTGCCGTATGGGTGGCCTGGGAAAAGCTTGTAGAGCAGTGCATTGATCATCTTCTCGCCGTCGTCGCTGAGGTAGAGGTTGTACTCCTCGTAGACGGCTTCCAGTTCGGTATGGAAGCCGCGGATGACCATGTTCTGAAAGCGGTCGGCCTGGATGCGTGCCCAGTTCTCAATCTCGTTTGATGGAATATTCTCCACATACACAGTCTGGTCGAACGAGGTATAGGCATTGGTCCCGTCAGAGCCAATGAGTGCCATCAGCTTGTCGTACTCGTTGGGGATATTGAATTTGGCGGCAAGCTGGCTGACGCTGTCAATCTCGTGGTAAGCCTGCTTGCGGGCAGCCGGGTCCGTCAGTTGGCGATAAGCCTCGAATCGCTGCTCAATCTCGTTGAGCAGTGGAGCTTCGGCTGTGCTGTCCGTTGTGCCGAAGAGTTTGGTGCCCTTGAACATCAGATGCTCGAGATAGTGGGCAAGGCCCGTCGTCTCGGCAGGATCGTTGCGTGACCCTGTCCTCACGGCGATGTTGGCCTGTATGCGCGGTTCGTCCTTGTTGACACTGAGGTAAACTTTCAGACCATTCTTGAGCGTGTAGATTCGCGTCTGCATGGGATCGCCCTTGACGCTTTCATAGTCGCGGCGGTTGCATGCGGTGAGTACGGCGAGTGCAGCCAGCGTAACGATGATAGATGTTTTGATTCTTTGCATTTTTATTTAATATTTTGAAGTTGGATGTTGAGCGTTGACAAGTGGTCGACGCGGAGGGGGCGCGTCGAAGGGAATGCCGGGTGGTGAATGTTAATTATGAATTCTGGTGAAAGTGATTTCTGTGGGAAGTTTCTGCAACTTTTTTCCAACCACTTTCTTCAAGACTGCACCCTTTGTCTGGCGAAGCGTCAGCAGTGAATCGTCCTTTAGTGTCAGCTCTGCGACCTGAGTCTCGGACCCCAGCTCGTTTGAGAAATGCACGGTGGCTTCACTGTCGGTAGTCTTTTGTATGCTCGAGACGTACCACGTGCAGTAGAGGTCCGTGCCCCTTAAATATCCGTTCATGGGCCCGAACATCTCCATCCCCGGTACTCTCACGTCCTCTTCGTAGAGATTAATCTCGAGTGTTATCTTCAGGTCGTCGCCTCGGAAAGTGCCTCGGAAAGGCTCGCCGGCAGAGATGCGTGCCGAGGCAGACAGTAGCATACCTATGCAGAGTGCTGCCCGTCGTATTGATGTCATTGTCATAAGCATTCTCTTTTGCATTTACGACGACAAAGGTACAAAGAATGCTATGACGGGAAAAACTAAACGCGGAAATTATGTTAATTTAACTATCATTATGCTCTAAACTGGGAGATAAGCGAAAAGGGCTGTGTCTGGAATACCGGACACAGCCCTTTTCTGTTGTAAGCAACAGAGTAAAACCTTAGAAGTAGCCTTCGCGCTTCTTCTGTTCCATTGATGCTTCCTGGTCGAAGTCGATGACGCGTGTGGTGCGTTCGCTCTTGGTCGTTGTCATCATTTCCTCTACAATTTCCTCTATCGTTGTGGCGGAGCTCTCGACGGCACCTGTCAGGGGCCAGCAACCGAGTGTGCGGAATCGCACCATGCGTGGGCGTATGAGGGGCCGGTACTGCTCGGGCAGTCGGTCGTCGTCGGCCATGATGATGTTGCCGTCAATTTCCACGCAGGGCCGCTCTTTGGCATAATAGAGTGGTACGATGGGGATGTTTTCGAGGCGTATGTACTGCCAGATGTCAAGCTCCGTCCAGTTGCTCAGCGGGAACACGCGGATCGACTCTCCCTTGTGTATGCGAGCGTTGTAGATGTCCCACAGCTCAGGGCGCTGGTTTTTGGGGTCCCACTGCTGGAACTGGTCGCGAAACGAGAATATACGTTCCTTGGCGCGGCTCTTCTCCTCGTCGCGGCGGGCACCGCCGAAGGCGGCATCGAACTTGTACTTGTTCAAAGCGTCGAGCAGGGCTTTGGTCTTCATTAGGTCGGTATGTACCTTTGAACCGTGGGTGAAAGGTCCTACACCGGCGCGGAAAGCTTCCATGTTCGACTCGACGATGAGGTTCCAGCCATGCTTCTTGGCATACTCGTCGCGGAACTGAATCATCTCCTTGAACTTCCATTTCGAGTCGATGTGCATCAGTGGGAAGGGAACTTTGCCGGGTGCGAAGGCTTTCTCGGCCAGGCGAACCATTACGGAGCTGTCCTTGCCGATGCTGTAGAGCATGACGGGGTTCTCGAACTCTGCCGCCACTTCGCGGATTATATGGATGCTCTCGGCTTCTAGCTCTTGAAGGTGTGATAGGTGGTAGTTATTCATAATATGAACTTATTTCGTAGTTGTTTTGGATCATGATTTGAGGGGCGGTTCAGAACCCTTAAGGGTTATTGCCTGAACCCTTAAGGGTTTTGCCCAAAAGGCTTAAGGGTTATTGCTTGAACCCTTAAGGGTTTTTTCCGATGGTCTTTAAGATGAGTCTGACAACC
>JAFUFW010000020.1 GCA_017469685.1 Bacteroidaceae bacterium
GAATAACAAACGCATAAAACTTAAAATACGATGACACAGTTTAGCACCGTAAAACGAATTCTAATGATGCTCCTGCCGGGCGTATTCGCCCTGGGTGTGCGGGCACAGGTCATCATCGAGGCTCCTCATGCCCGCACCCTCGGGAATGCTGAGACCACGATGTTCTACGACATCACGGCCAAGAATGCCGGTACGCTGTCGGCCACTGTAGACACCGACGCCTCGGGCTGGCTCGCCGCCACGCTCTCCGGCACCACGCTCCGCATCCATGTGGGCAAGAACATCGCGGCGTCCACCCGCTACGGCACCATCACCATCAAGGGCGATGCCGACGCCACGGTGGAGCAGCGCCTGATCATCTCCCAGACGGGCGACGAATACAGCGGTGCAGCCCTGTCCTCCTTTGAAGACACCAAGTACACCATCTCATCGGGTACTGCCACCTCGAATGCTTCGGAGAGTCCTTTCAGGTACTCCTACGACGGCAGCTATTCCACCCTCTGGCACAGCAACTACAATTCCGGCCAGGCGTTGGCCAGCGGCACCGTGACGGCGACGTGGGACCTCGGTTCGTCGAAGAGCGTGGACTACATCACCTACGTGCCGCGTTCCGACGGCAACCGAAACGGCAACTGGGGCCGCTTCACCCTCCAGTATTCCACCAACAACAGCAGCTGGACCACCATCGGCACCTACGATTTCGGCATGAGCACCAACGCCTCCTCGGTGGATTTCACGGCCGTCAATGCCCGCTACATCCGCGCGGTCATCTCCACGGGCTACGGCAACCACGCCAGCTGCGCGGAAATGATCATCGGAAAGCGCAACACCTCAGCCAGCAGCACCGCCGAAAGCCTGTTTGCCGACGACCTCTGGACCACGCTCAAGAGCGGGGTGACGCAGGCCACCATCGACGCCGTCGGCAACAGCTTCATCAAGAACCTGGCGCAAGCCATCTTCGACGGCGGCTACAGCACCAGGTATCGCGTCCACACGGCCAACTGCTACAAGTCGCCCGAAACCATCAGCGAGGAATGGAACGCCCCCGGCAAGTACTACGACCGCACAGGCAATGTGACGGGCATCAGCGTGAAGAACAACTCGAAGATTGCCGTCCTGGTGCCCTCCATCCCCTCGGGTGCCAAGGTGGGCCTGAACATCTACGCCTGGTATCCCGGCAAGAAGATGACCGGCGACCCCAATGCCAGCGGCTATGGACCCATCGCGGTCTCCTATGCCCTGCATGAGGGGCTGAACGTCATCGACTACAGCATCTCGGCACCCTCCGGCGCCACGGAGTCGCCCTCCGACGGCCTGGCCTACGTCTCCTACTTCGGCGACAACGACGACCAGTATGCCCCCGTGAGGATGCACTTCCTCAACGGCATCGAAAACGGCTACCTCAGCCTCGACCTCACCAACGACGAGATGCACACCCTCTGCAAGAACGCACCCAACATGCACATGGACGTGCTGACCGAGCACGCCCACATGGTGTGGGAGGCACAGGCCCTCTACAACTACTGCCGCACCACCACGAGGAGCGGCGGCTGGTTCTCCACCACGGGCACGGCAAAAGGCTATCGCCAGTATATCCGCGCCATCGAATACATCATCGGTTCCGAGCACGAAGCCCTTGGCCTGCAGAAATACCACCGCGTGCCCAAGACCCGCACGCTGGCCTACGTCAACTACCAGTACTTCATGTTCCAGGGCGACCTCGGCGTCAGCTTCTGCTACGACGTGCAGGAGGAATGCCTCGACCTCTACAAGATGTTGAAGTCCAGCGGTGCCAGCGTGTGGGGCATCAGCCACGAATGGGGCCACCAGCACCAGATGCGTCCCTACTTCAACTGGGCTGGCTGCGACGAAGCCACCAACAACTACAACTCCATGTGGAACACAGTGCGCTTCGGCCTCACCGACACGGGCCACGGTTGCCATGCCGCCTTCGGCACACAGCTGTATAACGGCACAGTCACCAGCGAACTGACAAAGAACGACAAGACCGTTTACACCACTATTACCAACACGCGCCAGAACGCGTACGACAACAGGTCTACCTTCAGCTGGAGCACAGGTTATACCAACCTCATCAACACCACCTACAGCAGTCATCTCGACTGGACGGCAGAGGCCAACCAAAGTGTCTATTCCTTCGACTTCACCAACTACTGCACGGCCCGCCCGTTCGTAGCCATTGCGTTCTATGCCAGCAGCAAATTAGGACTGCCTGACTTCAGCTACGACCTCTTCGAGGCCATCCGCCAGACCGACGCTGGCAGCGGCAGCACCACCACGGGTAGCACCATCGAGAAAACTGGCGTGGACAAGTACGAACTGCTCGCCGCCGCCCAGAACGGCAACAAGAACAGCGCCTACACGCAGTTCCGCTCGGCCTATCCCAGCAGCGTATGGGCCAATACGCAGTATCTCAACAGCAGCCATCTCACCTGGGATGTGAACTCCGTGCCGTTCATCATGAACTACATCCGCAAGGCCAGCCGCCTGACAGGCTACAACCTCTTCCCCTATTTCGAGAAGTGCGGCCTGCTGCGCCAGGTGGCCTATCGCACCTATGGCGGTGCATGGTACCTGATGACGGCAGACATGTACAATGAGTTCAAGACCGACATGGAAGCCCTGGGTCTGAAGACCTGCGACGACGCCATGGTGAAGGCCATCCTCGAAGTGACCAACCCCGGCTGGACGCTTCCCTCATCTATTAACAACGACTAAGGCAAGGAGGACACAACTATGAAAAAGATTCTATCCATCATCAGTCTTGCCATTGCAGGCCTCCTCTCTGCTTCGGCTTCACAAACCTTTACCGTAACCTCTGTCGGCAATTCGCAGACCATCTACTTCCGCATCAACAAGACAAGTGGCAGCGTTACAAGGAGCAAAACCACTGCCACAGGGTCAAATGCGACTGTAGCCTTGACAGCTAACGAGACCTACTATCAGACATTCGCCATCACGACGGGCAGCGATACCTACAAGACCATCACATTCACCCTTCCCGATGACGTGACCTATTTAGAGGTCTACAACAACCAGGCCAATGTGGCTGCCCTCAATGTCAGCGGCATGGCATCGGCGCTGATTTCGCTCAACGTCTCGGGCTGTAACAACCTGGCCACCCTCACGCTCGGCACGATGTCGGCCCTGACCGACGTCAACGCCTCGGGCACGAAGGCGGCTGTGGCCAATGCCTTCACGGCGACGAACAGCCCGGCCCTGCAGAGCCTCAACGTGGCCGGGTGCGACCTCACCGCGTTCTCCTATGCAGGCGCGAATCTCTATGCACTCGACGTGACGGGCAACAGTCTCACGGCCCTCAACCTCTCCGCACAGACCCACCTCGACATCCTGCGCTGTGAGGACAACGCCGGCCTGACCACCCTCACCCTCCCCGCCTGTGTCAGCACCCTCTCCGCCAAGGGCTGCGCCCTGACCAGTGTATCGGGCTTTGGCGAGAACATGCAGGTGCTCGACGTGGCAGGCAACCAGCTCGCACAGCTCGGTGTCGACGTGCTGACCAACACCACCGACCTCGACGTGTCTGACAACCACCTCACGTTCCGCTCCCTGCCCAGTGCGGAGAACAGGCCAGAGCGTATGCTCTATGGCGGCAACGACGGGCAGTACGACATCACAGGCGACATGCGCCCCGCCTTTGGCTCCTACAGCTATCCCCTGCAGTCGCGCCTGCCTAACTACACCTCACGCTCGGATGCCGACTACACCCTCGACCTCTCCGACGACCTGCTCGACGGCAACGGCAACAAGCGGGTGGCTGTGAACTTCGAGAACGGCAGCGGGGCACTCCTGTCGCAGGCCGTGTCCGGCGTCGACGGCAACGACTACACCATCGATGCCGACAACGACCGCTACGGCTTCATGAAAGCGCAGACGCAGGTGCGCGCCCGCTTCACCGACACCGACTACCCCGGCCTTACGCTCTATTCCCCCTACTTCACCGTCCCCGACGGCGTGAGCGGCACGCTGAAGATTGTGGACGAAGACGGCGCAACGCTCCTCACCAAGGACAACGCCTTCTTCTCCGACGCCACCGACGGGCTGCCCGACTATGCCCGCCGCGACTACACCCAGTATACCATTCCCGCCATCCCCACGGTGGAGGGTGGCACCTGGACCATCACTGCCGGTCCCTCCGACGATGCCCCCTTCGCTTGGGCCAAGACCTACGGCTCGGCCGTGTGGTACTACATGAGCGTGGGTTCAGCGGCCAATAAGTGGGCCACGGCCGGAGAACGCAACGGCACAGACGGCACCCCCTACGGCGGCCATGCCCTGAAGGCCAGCTACGACACCTCCGACAACAACTATCAGTGGGCCTTCGTCGGCAACCAGTACGACGGCTTTCGCATCTACAACAAGGGCTGTGGCAACGCACAGACGCTGCAGGACTACAGCGGCTCATCTGCTCCGCGCTCCGGCGGCTACTTCCCCATCATGCGCAACGGCACATCGCTGACGTGGGTGGTACGCACCAACGCCGCAGGCACAGGCTTCGCCCTCGAAAACAAGGGCGGCGGATACGATGCCGATTACAGCGTGGATGCTCCCTGCTTCCTCAATAACTATGCCGGCATGGGTTACATGAACTACTGGATAACCTCGGTCTATGACGCCCAGAACAACGCGGGCAGCCTCATCAATGTGACGCAGGCTTCCGAGCCGGTGGCCGCAAACATCCGCTGGGTTATGGTTGACGAGGACGACAATGCCGTCTACTCCATCGTGACCGATGCAGAGCCGGACGCCACCGTGAACAGCTATCCCAGTGAACTGACCACCCTGGCTGCCAACCGCTTCGTCACACTCCCCACCCTGACTCCGTTCACCGTCAGTTCAAGTAGCGTGGAGAAACGTATCAACTACACATGGACTGGTCCCTTCCAAATCTCTACCAATACCGCCCAGCACCATTACAAGCTCAAGATCCGCAACGCACTCTACATCGTCTCCGACACCCGGGCCGACGGTGCACTCGACTGCGTGAGCAACGACGACACCACCAACCCCTACCGCTGGATGTTCTACGGCGACCCGTTCAACGGCTTCGTCATCCGCAACTTCGCCAAGGGCACACAGAGTCTGACCGCGGCCAACGGGACTGCCACCGACGGCACCTCCTATCCCACGTTCACCGACGGTGCCACCCGCTGGATCATCACCAGCTGCACACAGGCCGGCATCGCCCATCCGTTCAGCGTTAGCCCCGCCGGAACCACCGGCGTCTACTGGAACCAGTACGGCGGAACGACCAACAACCAAGGTCTGAAATACTGGACGACCAACGGCACGAGTGACGGCGGAGCCGCCATCGAGGCCGTCCTCATCGAAGACGTTGTCACGATGGCCACCCTCACATGGAACGTGCTCGACGCGCAGGACAACGTGGTCTACACCGTAACCAAGGACTACCCCATCAACTCCACCGTCAGCGAATACCCCGCCGAACTCGTGGCGCTGCAGACAGAACGCTTCCTCAGCTATCCCACGCTCGCCAGCTTCCAGGCAACATCCAGCCAGAGCTATGACGTTCCCTACAGCTGGGCCGGCCCCTACGAGCTGACCACCGACATCCGTGCTCCGAAGCTCTACAATGTGAAGTCTTCGCGCTATGGCTATTACCTCCATGCCCCGGTGGAAGGCGAAGTAGGCAAGAAGCCCACCAACCAAGACTATACCCGCCATCCTGTGTCAGCCCGCGACGCGTGGTTCTTCATGGGAGACCCCTTCAATGGCATTGAAATCCGCACCTATGCCAATCCTACGGCAGGCGTGGACGCTTCATGGACTCTCACCTCCACCCCGCAGAAGTTCATTCCACGAGCTGCGCCAGACATCACAACCAATTATTGGAACAACCCCTTATCCAGTGCGGCATGTGGTTTCGTTATTCCCGGACGAGACGAGGCATCATATAGCAGCTGTATCGCAGAGAATCTGGGAAATTGGCGGGCCGATGCGATTACATCGGACAAAGGTTGTAGCTTCACCGTAGAGCCTGCCGATATCGATGCCATTGTGCAGAGTGGATACTACCGTATCCGCAGTGTCGGCTCAGGCCTGACGAACGAGTATCTTACGATGGATGAGAGTGGCAATGTGCAACATAGCTCAGACCACGGCGAGGCCTTCCATTTGGAAGAGCAGGAAGACTATACCTGGCGCATCTCTCATTCTATTGGTGGCACGCCTTACTATCTTGACAACACACGTACATCCTACAGCCAACAGCTCACGACAACCACCGACGCAGCCAATGCCTTCGGATGCACCATCACGTATGACAGCAAGACTGACGGTGTACCTTTCTTCTCGATAAAGGTGGGTGCCTTCACTTCCTACGACAGCTATTCCTACATGAATATCAACGGAAGTAACACAGGGGTATGGACATGGAACCACACGACCGGCAGTGCCGACGCCTCGGCGTGGACTGTGGAGCCTGTGGCACCTGTGACGCTCAATCCTGTGGGGGGCTACTCCTACGCTACATTCTATTTCGACCGCGATGTTCAGACCGACGAGGACACGAAGGCGTACTACATCACTACGACAAACAATAGCTACGCACAGCTCACTGAGGTTGACAACAGCGGCCATAATATCCCTGCCTACACAGCTGTGGTGCTCATCAACGAGAAGGCGGCTACCAGCAAGACTTTCGATGTGGTAAGCGGATTCAGTCCTGTTGTGGACGAGGAAGATAACCTGCTGAAAGGCACGCTCACGAGCATGAGCCTCGACCTCAGCGATGCCTCAAGCTACTATTCCCTTGGCAAGCTCAATGACGAGATTGGCTTCTACAAGTTCAGCGGCGGCACCATCACCCTTGGCGCCAACAAGGCATACCTCGAAACACCTGCTTTGGGAAGCGAGGTTAAGGGCTTCATGCTGTACTTAGACGAAGTTGATGGCATGAAAACATTGGCACGTCCACAAACAGACAACGTATTTTTCGATATTTCCGGTCGGCGGGTGAGTAAGCCAGGTCATGGCATATATATCGTCAATGGGAAAAAGATTGTTGTAAAATGACATTATTGTGGAATATAAACATAGTAAGAGATATGAAACAGAAATATTTTTCTCCCAGTCTCGACATTTGTGAATTGTTGACTAAGGAGTCTTTGTTGGAACCATCTATAATAGTAGGTGGGACTGTTGATAATGAAAATGATATCGGCTTCGTCAAAGGTGACCGTGGTGGAACGAATCGTGGTGCCGGCAGTGTCTGGGATGACGATTGGTCAACGCAATAGCAGACTGTCTCGGGAACAAGTATCCAAGCATCAAGGATTGAATAAAAATGTATTTATTAAGACAGTTATTTGTCCTGATGACAGCATGCGCTTGTGCTGTCGCTTCAGCTGATGTCACTGCGCTCGCAAACATTGTCATTGGGTAATAAGTTGTCCGTTATATATTTATAAATAAGTTAATATGAAGACCCCTTTATCCGTCCTTACCATAGCCCTCGCTTTGTCGTGGGGTATATGTCGTAACGTCCAAGCACAGTCAAGCGTAGGCATAGGTGCTCAGATTACCGCAGAAAGTAGTCTGATTGATGGCGCCAAGTATATTCTGCAGTCGCAGGCTGCGGGTTCTCCATACATTGTTGATGCAGGCACTTACTATTCAGTGCCTAATGCAGTCAACAGCCCCTCTACCGCCTCCGTCTATTATTTCTACAAGAATGAGGATGGCACGTGGAAGATCAAGAACCAGCATACGGGTAAGTACTGGGGAGTGCCTGTAGGTAAGACAGAACTTGCGCCTGCTATAGAGTTGGAGGCCGGAGCCTGGTCTCTCAACTTCGCTGGCGGTATTGCTTATCCCACTGCTCCCGATGCAGACGGCACCGTGTATCATATCGACCGCTCGTCGCAGAAGATTGTTGCGTGGACAGAACAGTCGTCAGTGGCTCAGCGAGTTAAGATCTACGAGGTGGATGCCCCTCTATCGTCCGAGCCTCTATCCGAGTTGGCCGACAAGACCATAGCCGTGGCCGAGGAGCCTACAGCAGAGCTTGCGGTTGGACGTTGGTACGTCATGTTTGACCGTGGCTTCACGGATGGTATCTATCCTCACGGCTATCTCTATGAGGATGAAACGTCCCACACCCTTTACAACAGCGCTGACGCACCCAGTGGCACGGCTTTGTCTATGGCCAAGTACTTAGTGCGCTTGTCAGACGCTGGCGAGGGCCGCTACTACATCCAGAATGGCTTTGGCAACTATTTCGGAGCCTTCACCCAAGGCACAGCCGTGCCTGTAGTTGGCAACCCTGCTGAGGCTATCATCATTGACAAGATAGCCTCCACCGATGGGCATTTCTACTTGCAGTCTGTGACAACCAATACAATCCTCGACGCAAATGACGTGCGCAACGGCAAGGCTACGGTAGTAGGGTGGGGCACGAGCGTCCCGTCTGCCATCGGTGGCAACAACGACTGGGCATTCTACGAGGTTGAGCTTGAGGACATAGGTGAAGAAGTGGCCCTCTTCCTGAGCGACATCAACGTGGTACAAGGTTATCAGACTACGGGACGAGGCAACAGCAATGCCCTGCTGCTGCGCATCGACATTGTGCCAACAAAGCCGTTGCAGACGGCTACGTTCAATATCTCTCTTGACGAGACCACTTGTGCGAACATCAGCGGCCTAAGCATATATGAGACCCGCAGCACGGAGTTCATTGCCAATCTGCCGGAAGCCCCGCTGGCGCAAACCGAAGAGATAGCCGGGCAAGTGGCTATCACGCTTACCGACGTGCCTGCAGGCACACATCATCTATGGCTGTGCTGCACCGTTAGGGACGATGCCGCGTTGGGCGCCATTCTCGATGCAGCCCTGACATCGATATCCTATTTCTCGACAGCTGAGGCCGAACTCGACGTTACGGCCATCGGGAATCCGAGCCGTCAGGGCTTGAAGGTATTTGAGAGCCAGAACTTCGTGTTCTGTCCTACGACAGACGATTGCCGCTACTATCGCATCCCGGCCATGATCCTCGATGCAGAGGGCAACATCGTCGTTGCCTCAGACAAACGCTACAACAGCAACTCCGACTTGGGCAACCACAAGATTGACGTCGTCTCGAAACGCAGCGAGGATGGCGGCCGGACGTGGCAAGACCTGGCAGAAGTGGCCGTCGGCGACGGTCGCACGGCAGCTTACTATGGCTACGGCGATGCAGCCTTCGCACGTGCAGAGAATGGCAATCTGGTCTGCATCATGGCCGCCGGCAACAAGATGTGGGGCTCTAACGCCACTGACGGAATGATGTATGCAGGCTACGCCCTCAGCGCCGACAATGGCAAAAGCTGGTCGCTGACACGCAACCTCTTTGCCTCTGATCTGTTCACCGACGAGAACAACGCAGATGGCTCGCTGAGCGTAGCCAACATATTCACCTCGTCGGGTAAGGGACTGACCACTACTGACGGCGTTATCATGTTCACTACCAACTGCCGCAAACCAGGCACTTCAAGTCCAAACCTCTGCTACATCCTTTATTCTACCGACAACGGATCCAGCTGGCGGCTGAGCAATGCGCTGGCCTATTCGGGCTGCGACGAGTCGAAACTTGAGCAGCTCAACGACGGCAGCCTGCTCCTCTCTGTACGCCAAAGTGGCAACCGAGGCTGGAACACCGGCACTTACGTCAAGAACGGTGATGGCAGCGTGACCTTCGAGTGGGGCACGCAGTACCGCTCCGCTGACCTCTGGGGCAACGCCTGCAATGCTGATATGGTCTATTACAGTCGTCAGTCAGCTACCGAGCCCGACATTATGCTCCACTCCTACATCAATTCCAGCGGTCGTGAAAGTCTTCAGATTGCCATGAGCCTTGATGGGGGAAAGACGTGGAATAGCGTCTACAACATCCAGCCCAATGGCTCGTGCTACTCTACGATGGTAGTCCTGCCCGACGGCACCCTCGCTCTGCTATATGAGGACGAGTCCTACAGCGCAGGCAATGGCTATGCCATCAACTTCGTAACCATTACCCGTGAGCAGATCGTGGAGTGGTTTGAGGCGCTCGGAGGCCAGTTGCCTGACGGCGTTGAGCAACTAATACGGCAGCCGGAAGCCACGTCCAAGTATGGAATCTATGATGTCTCTGGACAGCGTATTGGTGCGTTGCACCGCGGCATTAATGTGGCTCAGGGCAAGAAGCTTTTAGTGAGATAAAAGCTAAGCCCAAGCCTTAACGGAAAAACCCTTAAGGGTTATCCGCTGAACCCTTAAGGGTTTTTTCTATAGGGGGTAAGGATTCCAGCCCCATAGGCTCAGGCCTGCATGTGCCGGGCCTATGGATGCCAGTCCTCATCTTAGGTTGTCTTTCAGTATTTGCAACTGAAAAAGGCCGGTTTCATTCGATGAAATCGGCCTTTTTTTACGTTTCGGTGTGTTTTTGATGTGTTGTTTAGTTGCCCAGTTCAGAGATAAACTGTATGCGTACGAGCCGGACTTGATTCTCGGTGTATTCGTCTTCGAGCTCATCGAGCGCCTCGTCGATGTCATCTGTTTCACTCTCGCGGAAGTATTCGAAGATGTCGTCAACCTGGTCAGGGTCCATCGTGGCTTCGAGGTAGTAGCTGATGTCGAGCTTCGTGCCGCTGTCGACTATGGCGTCGAGCTCGTCGAGGAAATCCTCGAACTCAAGCCCCATGGATTTTGCCAGCAGCTCGAGGTCCACTTTGCGGTCGACGCTCTGGATGATGCGCACTTTGTTCTTGCTCTTGTTGGCCACAGTCCTCACGCGCAGATCCTCGGGGCGGTCTATGCCGTAGTACTCGCAGTGTTTTGCAATGAGTTTGCAGAACTCTTCGCCGTAGCGCTTGGCCTTGCCTTCGCCTACGCCGGGGATGTTCTTCAGTTCCTCGATGGTTATCGGGTACATCGTAGCCATGGCGTCGAGCGAAGCATCCTGGAAGATGACGTATGGCGGGATCTCTTTCTCGCGTGCCAGCTGCTTGCGCAGGTCCTTAAGCTGTGCCAGCAACTCAGGGTCGAGCACGCTTCCGCTTCCTTCGGGCTCTACGAAGTCTGTCTCGAAGTCGTTGTCCTCTGTGATGTAGAATTGTTTAGGCGACTTTATGAATTTCAGGCCTTCTGGCGTAAGCTTTATGAGGCCGTAGTTCTCGACCTCTTTGTATACGTAGCCGCTCAGGAGGGCTTGGCGTATTACGGCATTCCAGTGGCGGGCATCCTTGTCGTCGCCCGAGCCATAGCACTCGAGGTCGTCGTGGGCGTGTGCAAGCACTTCTTCCGTCGGGTTGCCGGTGAGCACGTTGATGATGTGCGGCGCTTTGAAGTTCTGCTTCGTGTCGCGAACCACAATGAGCATCGTCACTAAGTCTTGAGTGGCCTCTATGCGCTGTTTCGGGTGCAGACAGTTGTCGCAGTTTTGGCAGTTGTCCTGAGTGTACTCCTCGCCGAAGTAGTGGAGCAGCACGCGGCGGCGGCAGACGCTGGTCTCGGCATAGGCCGCCGTCTCTTGCAGCAGTTGCCGCCCGATATCCTGCTCGGCCACGGGCTTGCCCTCCATGAACTTCTCGAGTTTCTTGATGTCGCGCGAGGTGTAGAACGTGATGCATTTGCCTTCGCCCCCGTCTCGTCCGGCTCGCCCGGTTTCCTGATAGTAGCCTTCGAGGCTTTTGGGAATGTCGTAGTGAATGACGTAGCGCACGTCGGGCTTATCGATGCCCCTGCCGAAGGCAATGGTAGCCACGATGACATTTATCTCGTCCATGACGAAGTCGTCCTGCGTCTGTGTGCGCGTCGGGGTGTCCATTCCTGCGTGGTAGGCGCGTGCATTGATATCGTTGGCACGGAGTATTTCAGCCAGCTCTTCCACCTTTCGGCGCGAGAGGCAGTAGATAATGCCGCTCTTGCCCGGATTCTGCTTGATGAACTTTACGATGTCCTTGTCGATGTCCTTTGTCTTGGGGCGCACCTCGTAGTAGAGGTTTGGACGGTTGAATGAGCTGCAGAACTCTGTGGCGTCAGGCATGCCCAGGTTCTTCTTGATGTCGTCGCGCACCTTGTCGGTAGCCGTGGCTGTCAGGGCTATGACTGGCGCCTGGCCAATCTCGTTGACCATCGGGCGTATGCGGCGGTATTCGGGGCGGAAGTCGTGGCCCCACTCTGAGATGCAGTGGGCCTCGTCGACGGCGTAGAATGAAATCTTCACATGCCGTAGGAAGTCGGCGTTCTCCTCTTTCGTCAGTGATTCAGGTGCTACGTATAGCAGCTTTGTTCGGCCGGCCAGCACGTCGCTCTTCACCTGGTCGAGCGCGGCGCGGTTGAGCGACGAGTTCATGAAGTGGGCAATGGCATCGTCGGCGCTCACCTGGCGAATGGCATCGACCTGGTTTTTCATAAGCGCGATGAGGGGAGAAATGACAATTGCCGTACCCTCCATGAGGAGAGCCGGCAATTGGTAGCACAGCGACTTGCCGCCACCCGTTGGCATGAGCACGAAAGTGTCGTGCCCTGCAAGCAAGTTGTTGATAATGGCTTCCTGGTCGCCCTTGAAGGTGTCGAAGCCAAAGTAATGCTTAAGATATTCAGTGAGTTCCTTCTGGTCCTTCATAAGTTGGCTTGGCAATCTGGTTACAAAGTTATAAACAAATTTGACAATAATCCAACTTTTTCCTCACTTTTTTCTAAAAAAATAATCTTGGCAGGCTATCCGAGCGCTAAATTAGCCTTCTCGAGTTGCGCACGAGTGTACTCGAGCGTCACTCTGTAGGTCTTCTTGCCTGAAGCCGGCAGTTCAAACTGCGGTTCCATCATGACTGCTTCCACGATGCTGCGCAGGCCGCGGGCGCCGAGCTAGTACTCAACAGCCTTGTCGACCATGTATTCAAGGGCGTCGTTGTCGAAGCTGAGGCTGATGCCATCCATGGCGAAGAGCTTCTCCTGCTGCCGTATGATGGAGTTCTTAGGCTCGGTGAGTATGGCGCGGAGGGCTTTGCGGTCGAGCTGGTCGAGGTAGGTGAGCACCGGCAAGCGGCCTATGATCTCGGGAATGAGTCCGTAGGCCTTGAGGTCCTGCGGCGAGATGTACTTCATCAGATTGTTGCGGTCGAGGCGGCTTACGTTCTGCACCGAGTTGTAGCCAACCACGTGTGTGTTAAGCCGCTGGGCAATCTTACGCTCGATGCCGTCGAAGGCACCTCCGCAGATGAAGAGGATGTTGCGCGTGTCTACGTGGATATAATCCTGGTCAGGGTGCTTGCGTCCGCCCTTGGGAGGTACGTTCACTACGGTGCCCTCGAGCATCTTCAGAAGGCCCTGCTGCACTCCTTCGCCTGAGACGTCGCGGGTGATGCTCGGGTTGTCGGCCTTGCGTGCTATCTTGTCAATCTCATCGACGAATACGATACCCCTCTGCGTGGCCTCCAAATCGTAGTCGGCCACTTGCAGCAGACGAGTGAGTATGCTTTCGACATCTTCGCCTACGTAGCCAGCCTCGGTGAAGACTGTAGCGTCAACGATTGTGAAAGGCACGTCGAGCATCCGGGCTATAGTGCGGGCGAGCAGGGTCTTGCCCGTGCCTGTGGGCCCCACCATGATGACGTTGCTCTTTTCGATCTCTACGCCATCGTCGGCCTTCTGCTGCCCGATGCGCTTGTAGTGGTTGTAAACGGCCACGCTGAGGTAGCGTTTGGCATCGTCCTGCCCGATGACGTACTCGTCGAGGTTTGCCTTTATCTGCGTCGGCTTTGGCAGGTGATTCCAGTCGAAGCTCTTTTCGGACTTCTCCTGCTTTTGTCTCTGGACCGTGCTGCCTGGGTTCAGCATCTCAGTCTGCTCCTGCACAATCATGTGTGCCTGTTCTGCACACTCATCGCAAATGCAGCCGTTTATTCCGTTGATGAGCAGGGCCACCTCTCTCTCGCTGCGTCCGCAGAAAGAGCATTGTCGCAAATCGGTTTTCTTTGCCATTAATAATGATATGTTCGCTCGGCGTCAAGCTTTGCGGGTGAGCACCTGGTCAATCATGCCATACTCCTTGGCTTCCTCGGCTGTCATCCAGTAGTTGCGGTCGCTGTCGGCCCATACCTTCTCGTATGGCGTGTGGCTATGGTCGGCTATGATTTGATAGAGTTCTTTCTTGAGTTTCTGAATCTCGCGGGCTTCAATCTCGATGTCGCTGGCTTGGCCCTGCACGCCCCCGAGGGGCTGGTGGATCATCACGCGGCTGTGAGGCAGTGCCGAGCGCTTGCCTTCCTTGCCGGCCACGAGCAGCACGGCGGCCATCGATGCGGCCATGCCAGTACAGATGGTGGCGACGTCGGAGGTCACTAACTGCATCGTGTCGTAGATGCCGAGGCCTGCTGAGACGCTTCCTCCCGGCGAGTTGAGGTATATGCTTATGTCCTTGCCGGGGTCGGCGCTGTCGAGGTAGAGCAGCTGGGCTTGCAGGGTGTTGGCTGTGTAGTCGTCGATCTGTGTGCCGAGGAAGATGATGCGGTCCATCATCAGGCGTGAGAAGACGTCCATCTGCGTGACGTTCAGCTGTCGTTCCTCAAGGATATAAGGGTTGAGGTATTGGTTCTGCAGGCTCACATAGTCGTCCAGAACCTGTCCGTTGAGGCCGAGGTGGCCTGTGGCGAACTTGCGGAAATCGGATTGTCGCATCTATTATTATTAATGATGTGAGAGGTTATTTCTTTTCAAAGAGCTTGTTGAAGTCGTCGAGCGAAATGGTCTTCTGCTGGAGTTTTACTACGTCTTTGAGGGCTTCGCCGAGCTTGCGCTCCACGGTGCGTGCTACGAGGTTGTCGACTTGATCGCGCTTTTTGAGCTGTTCGTTGGCGTACTGAGTGATGAGCTCCTCGGGCACGTTGGCCATGCCGTACTGTGCGAACTGAGCTCTGGTCTGCTCCTTGGCGCTCTCGAGCACGTCGTCCTGCTCCACCTTGATGCCCGTCTGGTCGGCCAGTTGCTCCTTGATAAGGTGCCACTCCAGCTCCTTGATGCTGCCGGCATAGTTGTCTTCGACGTAGCTCTCGGGCTTGTCGGGGTTGTTAGCCCTCATGACTCGTTTGAGTAGCTCGTCTGGCCACTGGAGGTCGCCGATGCGCTTCTCGAGGTACTCGCGTACGTCGATGAGGAAGCGGAACTGGCTGTCGCGTGCGAACTGCTGTTCGAGCTGGGCTTTCACGCGAGCCTTGAATTCCTCTTCGCTCTTGACGTTGCCCTCGCCGAATACCTGGTCGAAGAGCTCTTGTGTGAGCTCGGCGGGCACGTAGCGCGTGATTTCGTTCACTTGGAAGCTGAAGTTGCTGCGTACGTTCTCAGCCTGTTCCTTTGTTATACCGAGTAGCGATGAGAGTTCGATGGTGCTGTTCTCGTAGGCTTCGGCGGGGTTGATGGTCACTACGGTGTTGACCTGCAGGCCTTCGAACTTGCGTTTCTGGTCGTCGTTCTTGAAGTATGATGGCAGCATGACGGCGTCTTCTTTCTGCAGACCACCTTCGAGGATGTTGCCGTCGTCGTCGAGTTCGGCGATGTGGCCCTTCACCATGTCGCCCTCGGCGTAGCTCTCGACCTTGTCGTAGTGGCCTCCGCGCTGTGTGTAAGCCTTCACTTGGCCGTCGACCATCTCGTCGGTGACCTCGATGGTGTAGAATGGCACCTTGTCCTTGGCTGTGAGTTTTGCATCAAACTGTGGTGCGAGGGCGATGTCGAATATGAAGTCGAGCTTCTCAGCCTCGAAGTCGATGGGCTGTTGCTTCTCGCTTGCGAGGGGTTCGCCGAGCATGTCTACCTTCTCTTCGCGCAGGTATCCGTAGAGCTTTTCCGAGAGCAGTTTCTGCACTTCCTCTGCCGTGATCTCGCCTCCGAAGCGCTTGCGCAGCAGGCTCGTAGGCACTTGTCCAGGGCGGAAGCCGGGCAGTGCTGCTTTTTTGCGATAGTCTTTGAGCGCTTTGTCTACGCGCTCCTGATAGTCGGCCTTTTCCATGCTGATGGTCAGCTCGGCGGCCACGTCGGATGTTTTGTTGAATTGGATGTTCATAATCTTATATTATTTTTAATTTGTAATTTCTGGTTCGTTGTTTTGTTCTTGCGCAGATGACGTCGTAGCCTGGGCATCCTCTGCCGTGTTCTCTTCCTCCTTCTTCTCTTCCTCGGCTCGTTCGCGCTCCATGGCCTCGAAGTCCTTCGGCCGAAGCACGAAGCTGTTGGTGAGATAGCGAGAGCGTACGATGGGGTTCTCTGCCAGTTCTTCGGGACGTCCCTTGAAAAGTATGCGCCCCTCGAACAGCATGTATGCGCGATCGGTGATGCAGAGCGTCTCCTCGACATTGTGGTCGGTGATGAGCACGCCGATGTTCATGCGCTTAAGCTTCCACACGATGAGCTGGATGTCCTCCACGGCAATGGGGTCAACACCGGCAAAGGGCTCGTCGAGCATGACGAATTTTGGGTCGATGGCCAGGCATCGTGCTATTTCGGTCCGTCGTCTTTCGCCACCGCTGAGGCGGTCGCCCAGGTTTTTGCGCACGTGTTGGAGCCTGAATTCGCGTATTAGCATTTCCAGCTTCTGGCGTTTGTACTCTTCAGAGCAGTCCTTGCGCAGCTCGAGGACGCTCATGATGTTGTCCTCCACGCTCATCTTGCGGAACACGGATGCTTCCTGCGCCAGGTATCCGATGCCTTTCTTGGCGCGTTTGTACACGGGCAGGTCCGTCACCTCCTCTTCGCCTATGAATACGCGGCCTTCGTTGGGGATGACCAGCCCGGTGGTCATGTAGAACGATGTCGTCTTTCCGGCGCCGTTGGGGCCCAGCAGCCCGACAATCTCGCCTTGGTCGACGTGGAAGTTGACGTTGTCGGCCACGGTGCGCTTGCCGTAGATTTTCTTAAGGTGCTCGGCGCAAAGTCGCAGCGGCTCCGTCTGGTGTGGTGCCAGGAAGAGCGGCGAGTTTGGGTCAACAGCGGCTTCTGCCGAAGTTTTTATTTGCTTGTCTTCTGTCATATAGGCGCGCTAAGAGTGCGCAAAATTACATAATATTTGTCGAATAATACTGCTTTTCTTGAAAAAACTGCAATCCTGAGGTGCTCTTTTATCCTTTTTTGACTAATTTTGCGGCGAATTTATAAGTGATTTGGGATTATTCAATCTTCAATTTCCATTTTTCAACATTCATAATTCTGTCTTAGATATGTTCTCTGCAGTCATTAAGCCCGTCAAGACCTTCGGCCGCTATCTGCAGCTCATGGCCAAGGTTTTCTCACGCCCTGAGCGCTTGCGTATGTACTGGAAGCAGTATGTCAAGGAAATGCAGCAGCTGGGTGTCGACTCGATAGGCATCGTGCTGATGATCTCGTTCTTCATAGGTGCCGTGATTTGTATTCAGATGAAGGTCAACATCCAGAGTCCCTGGATGCCGCGCTTCACTACGGGCTACACCACGCGCGAGATACTGCTTCTTGAGTTCTCCTCGTCGATCATGTGTCTGA
Organism: Bacteroidaceae bacterium; assembly: GCA_017469685.1. Classification (GTDB taxonomy): domain Bacteria; phylum Bacteroidota; class Bacteroidia; order Bacteroidales; family Bacteroidaceae; genus Physcousia. Next base: position 17,527 of record JAFUFW010000020.1, read on the forward strand.
TACTTGCCGGCAAGGTGGGCTCAAACATAGCTTCTGAGATAGGCACCATGCGCGTGACGCAGCAGATTGATGCTCTCGACATCATGGGTGTCAATTCAGCCTCTTTCCTCATCCTGCCTAAGATCGTGGCTTTGCTGACTATGATTCCGGTGCTCGTCACTTTCTCCATGGTGGCAGGCTTTGCCGGGGCTTACGCTATAAGCTACGCCGGCATCCTCACGCCCGACGACCTGACCTATGGCCTTCAGCATTCGTTCAACCAATGGTTTGTGTGGATGAGCATTATCAAGAGTTTCTTCTTTGCCTTCATCATAGCCTCCGTCTCGGCTTTCTACGGCTACACCGTCGAAGGCGGCAGCGTTGAGGTGGGCAAGGCCTCTACCGACAGCGTCGTCCACTGCTCCATGCTTATTCTCTTTGCCGACATCTTCCTTACGCAGCTACTTTCATGATAGAAATAAAATCCCTCTATAAGTCGTTCGAGGACAAGGACGTTCTCCTGGACATCAATACAACATTCGTCGAAGGGCAGACGAACCTCATCATAGGTCAGTCGGGCTCGGGAAAGACGGTGCTCATGAAGTGCATCGTAGGGCTGCTGGAGCCTACGAGCGGGCAGATACTCTATGACGGGCGTGATTTCGTGGGGATGAACAAGGGCGAGCGCACTGCCCTGCGCCGCGAGATGGGCATGATCTTCCAGTCGGCAGCCCTGTTCGACTCGATGTCGGTGCTCGAGAATGTCATGTTCCCCCTCGACATGTTCTCCACTATGACCCTGCGCGAGCGAAAGGAGCGGGCCCGCCAGTGCCTCGACCGCGTCAACCTCACCGATGCCGAGAAGAAGTTCCCGGGCGAGATATCGGGCGGCATGCAGAAGCGCGTAGCCATTGCCAGGGCCATAGCCCTCAATCCCAAGTACCTCTTCTGCGACGAACCCAACAGCGGCCTCGACCCGAAGACGTCGCTCGTCATTGACGCCCTCATCCACGACATTACTGTTGAGTACAACATGACGACCATCATGAACACTCACGACATGAATTCCGTCATGGGCATAGGCGACAGTATTATCTTTATCAAGGAAGGGCGGCAGGAATGGTCGGGCGACAAGACTCTGGTGGCCACATCGTCCAACCAGGCTCTCATCGATTTCATCTTTGCCTCCGACCTCCTGCAGAAGGCACGATCGGCCTTCGTCTGAACAGACTCCTGCGCCTCGGCCTTCTGATTCATGTAATAAAAAACCCCTGCTCTTCAGGGGGTCCGGGCGGCAGCGCGATTATTATTTCATTCATACGTTAAAGCTTGATTGGCCTCGAGCTTCAGGCCTTAATCCAGAAGTGTTAAGGATTGCTAAAATAACCCTTAAGGGTTTTGGGCATAACCCTTAAGGGTTCCAGCCATAACCCTTAAGGGTTTTTTGCATAAGGCCTGGGCTTATCTGGCCGCCTCCTTGAGCCTTCGTCGTCGTCAGTGAGTGCAGGCGCGGCATTCTGCGCGGTCTTTCAGCCCTTCAGCGCCTCGCTTTTTGCTGTTTATCCTATTATTTTTCACGTTTCACTTTCCACTCTTTCATTTTCTTTGTACCTTTGTGCCCGAAAAAACAAAGAGTTGAGATGATTTCCGTAGAACATCTTTCGATAGAGTTCAGCGCTAAGCCGCTCTTCACCGACGTCAGTTTCGTCGTCAACGACCGCGACCGCATAGCCCTCACCGGCAAGAACGGAGCGGGAAAGTCGACGCTCCTGAAGGTGATGGCGGGGCAGCAGATGCCAACCAGCGGCACAGTCGCCTCGCCCCGAGGCACCACCATAGGTTACCTGCCTCAGGTGATGGAGCTGGCAGGTGACCGCAGCGTGGTCGACGAAGCCCTGCTGGCCTTCGGGCATATCCACGAGCTTCAGGCTGACATCGAGCGCATGCAGGCTGAGATGGCCGAGCGCACCGACTATGAGAGCGAGGCCTATATGGCCCTCGTGGAGCGCTACACTCACGCCGAAGAGCGTTTCCGCCTGCTGGGGGGCTTGAACTTCCGGGCCGAAGTGGAGAGGACGCTCACCGGCCTCGGATTCGTGCGTTCCGACTTCGACCGCCCCACGTGCGAGCTCTCAGGCGGCTGGCGCATGCGTATCGAGCTGGCCAAACTGTTGCTCCGCCAGCCCGACGTGTTGCTGCTCGACGAGCCTACCAACCATCTCGACATAGAGAGCATACAATGGCTCGAGCAATATCTGCAGCAGAGGCCGGGCGCTGTCATCCTCGTCTCACACGACCGCGCGTTTATTAATAATGTAACCACGCGCACGCTCGAGATCTCATGCGGCCGCATCTGGGACTACAAGGTGCGCTACGACGAATATGTGCGCCTGCGTGCCGAGCGCCGCGAACAGCAACTGCGCGCCTACGAGAACCAACAGCGCGAGATTGCCGATCTCAAGGACTTCATCGAGCGCTTCCGCTACAAACCCACAAAAGCCGTGCAGGTACAGGAGCGCATCAAGCAGCTCGCACGCATCGTGCCCATTGAGGTCGACGAAGTGGACAACAGCTCACTGCACCTCAAGTTCCCGCCCTGCCAGCGTAGCGGCGACTTCCCCTTGATAGTCGAGGACTTGGCAAAAAGCTATGGCTCTGAGCGCTACGTCGTCCAACACGTCAACCTCACCATCCGGCGCGGCGAGAAGGTGGCCTTCGTAGGGCGCAACGGCGAGGGCAAGTCGACTCTCGTCAAGTGCATCCTCGGCGAGATTCCTTTCGAAGGCTCGCTCAAGGTGGGCCACAATGCGCAGATAGGCTATTTCGCACAGAACCAGGCCCAGCTGCTCGACCCCGAGCTCACCGTGTTCGACACCATAGACCGCGTAGCCCGCGGCGACATACGCTCGCGCATCCGCGACATCCTCGGCGCCTTCATGTTCGGAGGCGAAGAGGCCGACAAGAAGGTTAAGGTGCTCTCAGGCGGCGAGCGCAGCCGCCTGGCAATGATAAAACTGCTGCTCGAACCTGTCAACTTCCTCATCCTCGATGAGCCCACCAACCACCTCGACATGCGCTCAAAGGACGTCCTCAAGGAGGCCATAGCAGCCTTCGATGGCACGGTTATCCTCGTCAGCCACGACCGCCAGTTCCTCGATGGCCTCGTCTCGAAAGTCTACAGTTTCGCCGGAGGCCGAGTGCGCGAGCATCTCGGAGGAATCTATGACTGGCTGCGCCACTCAAGCCCATACCTCCAGGGTAGTGGGCGTGAAGCGTCTCAAGGTGGGGCTCTGCACAATGTTGCAGGCCGTGCTGCTCAATCCACCCCGTCGGCGAGTCATTCCTCGCCCATCCCTCACAATGAGGGGAAAGGGGCAGGCTCTGCCGGGGCTTCATCCTACGCAGAGCAGAAGGCTGCTGCCCGCGAGCGCAGGAAACTGGAGAGGGCCGTGGCCGAGTCGGAGCAGGAACTGGCAGAGCTTGAAGCTGCAAAGAGCATCCTTGAGGCCAAAATGTCAACGCCCGAAGGTGCCGCTGATGCATCGCTCTTTGAGCGCCACGCCCGCCTCCGCCAGCAGATAGAGGACGTCGAAGCCCGCTGGCTCGAAGCCTCCGAGGCTCTCACTCAATAATCCATCATCTCCTGCCCAGCGCTTGCGACGCTTCCTCTCAAGACTCACTACGTTCGGATGAGCAGGCAAGCTTGATCATATAACCAACAAACAATAACTATGAAACTTAAAAGCTCACTTCCCATCATGGCATTAGCCATCTTTGCCTCCTGTGGAGGCCAGCAAGGCACCCTCACTACGGGCCTTGACCTCGCCAACCTCGACACCACAGCCCTCCCCGGCACCGATTTCTACGAGTATGCCTGCGGCGGTTGGATGAAAGCCAACCCCCTCACGGCAGAATATGCCCGCTATGGCAGTTTCGACCGTCTGGCTGAGAACAACAATGAACAGCTGCGCCAGCTCATCGAAGGCGTGGCAGCTCAGAAGAACGCTCCCGGCAGCATCGCCGACAAGATTGCACAGATGTTTGCCAGTGCCATGGACAGCGTCTCGCTCAACAAGCAAGGCGTCGAGCCCATCCGCAAGGATCTCCAGCGCATAGATGAAGTGGCCGACAAAGCCGAACTCTTCCGCCTCGCCTCATCGCTCGACGTCTCGGGCATCGGCGGCCTCTTTGGCTTCTACATTGATGCCGACATCAAGGACAGCAAGAACAACCTCCTGCAAATCATGCAGAGCGGACTCGTCATGGGGCAGCGCGAGTACTATCTCGACACAGACTCGGCAACCACCGCCATCCGCGAGGCCTACAAACAGTATATGGCCGACCTCTTCCGTCGCTGCAAGGTGGCCGACGAGGATGTGCAGGCACGTGTTGACGGCGTTCTGGCCCTGGAGACACGTCTGGCTAAGATATCACGTTCACGTACAGAGCTGCGCGACGACGAGAAGAACTACAACAAGATGACCTTCGACGACCTCCTGCGCGACTATCCGGGCATCGATTGGAAATACTATTTCAACGTCCACGGGGCCAAGGAGATAAAGGACGTCAGCGTCGGGCAGCCCGAGGTGATCCACGAGGTGGAGAAGCTTTGGGCGGAGACATCTCTCGATGTGCTTAAGGACTACACTCGCTGGCGCCTTATCGACCACGCTGCCAGCTACCTCGACGACGAGATGCGCGCCGCAACATTCAACTTCTACGGGCGCGTCATGAGCGGGCGCGAAGAGGACCGTCCCCGCTGGAAGCGCGCCGTTGCTGCTACCGAGGGAGCTCTCGGAGAGGCCGTAGGTCAGCTCTACGTAGAGAAATATTTCCCGGCCGAAGCTAAGGAACGCATGGTGCAGCTGGTGAAAAACCTTCAGATAGCACTCGGCGAGCGCATCGACGCACAAAGCTGGATGAGCGACAGTACCAAAGCCGTAGCCCACGAGAAACTCAATGCCTTCATCGTCAAAGTAGGCTATCCCGACAAATGGAAGGACTACAGCACCCTCGAGATTGGCCGCAACTACTGGGAGAATATAAAGAATACCTCCCTATGGCGGACCCACGACGAGATCGACCGCAAACTCAACAAACCTGTCGACAACACCGTATGGTACATGACGCCGCAGACTGTCAACGCATACTACAACCCAACCACTAACGAGATCTGCTTCCCTGCCGGCATACTCCAGCCGCCTTTCTTCGACATGAATGCCGACGATGCCTTCAACTACGGCGCAATCGGCGAGGTCATCGGCCAGGAGATGACCCACGGCTTCGACGACCAGGGCGCAAAGTTCGACAAGGACGGCAATCTGCGCCAGTGGTGGACGGCTGAGGACACGAAGAACTTCGAGGAACGGACACACGTCATGCGCGACTTCTTCAACAACATCGAAGTGCTGCCTGGACTCTGCGGCAACGGACAGCTCACCCTCGGCGAGAACATGGCCGACCACGGCGGTCTCCAGGTCGCTTTCCAGGCCTTCAAGAACGCCACTAAGGATGCTCCTCTCTCTGATGAGGACGGCTTCACGCCCGAGCAGCGCTTCTTCCTCGCTTATGCCGGCGTGTGGGCAGGCAATATCCGCGACGAGGAAATTCGCAACCGCACCAAGTCAGATCCCCACTCACTCGGCCGCTGGAGAGTCAACGGAGCTCTGCCTCACATCGATGCCTGGTACGAAGCTTTCGGCATCACAGAGCAGGATCCCATGTTCGTGCCTAAGGCCGAACGCGTCGACATCTGGTAATTTAGAATTGTGATAATAGTGACTTCTGAATTGATCCAATGCCTCTAACACTTCCCGACAAGCTTCCGGCCATTGACCTGCTCAAACAGGAGAATATATTCGTGATGGACACGTCACGGGCTTTGGCACAGGATATCCGTCCGTTGAAGATAGTGATACTCAACCTTATGCCCTTGAAGATCACTACCGAGACGGACCTCGTGCGCGTGCTCTCGAACTCCCCGCTTCAGCTCGAAATCTCATTTATGAAGATTAAAAGCCACACAAGCAAGAATACGCCCATAGCTCACATGCAGGCCTTCTACCGCGACTTCGAGCTCCTGCGCAACGAGAAGTTCGACGGTATGATCATTACCGGCGCACCCGTAGAGCACCTCGACTTTGAGCAGGTGACCTACTGGGACGAGATGCGCGACATCTTCGACTGGGCCCGCACCCACGTCACGTCGACACTCTACATCTGCTGGGCCGCGCAGGCGGGGCTCTACTACTACTATGGTGTGCCCAAGTACCCGCTCGCCTCGAAGATGTTCGGCATCTTCCAGCAGAAGCCACTCGACCCTCGGCTGCCCATATTCCGGGGCTTCGACGACGTCTTCTTCATGCCGCATAGCCGCCACACTGAGATTAGGCGCGCTGACATTGAGGCCGTAAACTGCCCCGAGGGCTCGCCCGAATGCGTATCAGGCGGCGCGTCGCCACTGACCATCATTGCCGAAGGCGAAGAGTCGGGCGTCAGCATGGTCATGGCCCGCAACGGTCGCGAGTTCTTCATTACGGGCCATCTCGAATATTCGCCATTGACGCTCGACACCGAGTACCGGCGCGACCTGACCAAAGGCCTGCCTATTGACATGCCCCGCCACTACTACCGTGCGGATACGCCAGCGCTCGGACCCGTCGTAACCTGGCGCGCCCACGCCAACCTGCTATTCACCAACTGGCTCAACTACTACGTCTACCAGGAAACGCCCTACAACATCGAATCCATCCACTAATGCTCCCTATCGAACTCCTTGCCCCTGCACGCAACCTCGACTGCGGCATCGAAGCCATACGGCATGGCGCTGATGCCGTCTACATAGGTGCGTCACGCTTTGGAGCACGTGCTGCAGCGGGCAATAGCGTGGAGGACATTGCCGAGCTCACGGCCTTTGCCCATCAGTTCGGCGCGAAAATCTACGTAACGGTCAATACACTCCTGCGCGACGACGAGCTTGCTGCCGTCGACAGGCTTATTGACGAGCTCATCGCAGCTGGCGTAGATGCGTTGATCGTGCAGGATCCAAGGCTGATGCCACTGGCCCGTGGGCGCATTCCACTACACTCTTCCACGCAGATGGACAATCGCACCGTAGAGGACGTGCAGGCTCGGGCTGCTGCAGGCTACGAACAGACGGTGCTGGCGCGCGAGCTCTCGCTCGATGAGATTCGCACCATCCACGAGGCCGTGCCTGATATGAGGTTAGAAGCCTTCGTCCACGGAGCCCTCTGTGTCTGCTATAGTGGCCGCTGCTATGCAAGCAAGTTCTGCTTCGGCCGCAGCGCCAACCGAGGTGAGTGTGCGCAGTTCTGCCGTATGCCATTCGACCTTGTCGACGACAATGGCAACGCAATAGTAGCGAAGCCATCCTCGGGCGATGGACGTGGCCAAGGGCGGCCGCTGCTACAGCGCCACCTGCTCTCGTTGCGCGACATGAACCGCGCTGCCGAGCTCGAGGCCATGATGGATGCGGGCGTCAGCAGCTTCAAGATTGAGGGGCGCCTGAAGGACGTGGCTTACGTCAAGAACGTCACGGCTTTCTACCGTCAGCGTATCGATGCCATCCTCGCACGTCGCCCTCATGACTTCGTCCGTAGCAGCTACGGGCTCAGTCATGTAAGCTTCGAGCCAGACCTCAACAAAAGTTTCAACCGCCGCTTCACCGACTATTTCCTGCATGGCCGCACGCAAAACCTTGCTTGCCTGTCCACTCCTAAGGCTATTGGCGAACACGTAGGCTCAGTTAAAGACATACATCCAGGCCGCTCACTGGCCATCGCCGGCACGGCTTCGTTTGCCAATGGCGACGGCCTCTGCTTCTTCGACACCGAGCAGCGCCTGCAAGGTTTCCGTGTCAACCGCGTCGACGAGCACGGGCGCATCTATCCTGCCGACCCGTCGGTGTTGCACATGATGCGGAAAGGTCTGGCCGTCTATCGTAACCTCGATGCCGCCTTCGAACGCCAGCTCTCGCGCCCCTCGGCAGACCGCCGGGTGTCCGTAAGTTGGACGATTACCGATGAGCCGGCCACGGGGTTTACGCTCACGCTCGTCAGCGAGGATGGCCGTAGCGTAGCCTTAATGTTCGACTGTCCGCACGAATTGGCCCGCACGCCGCAGGAGGCAAACCTGCGCCGCCAGCTCTCACGCCTCGGTGACACAGTCTACTCTGCTGATGAAAGCGCTATAGAGGTGGACTTTAGCGGTAACTGGTTCATACCCTCGTCGGTCCTGACAGCCTGGCGACGTGAACTGACAGGGAAACTGGATACTCTTAGCCATAACAATAGGCAAAAGAATAAAGTAACAGCCGAGCAGCATATCGGCGAGTCCGCACGCCCCATTGGGGATGAACCGATAGGGGGGCAGCCCCTCATGACATGCCGCTACTGCCTTCGCTATGAGCTCGGACAGTGCCTCATGGGAAAGAACAAACCGGGCGAACACAGGGACATAGGGCTCGACCATGACACCAGACTGGCCCTTAGGCTGGCCGACGGTCGCACCTTCCCACTGCGCTTCGACTGCCGCCGCTGCGAGATGATGGTGCTGCGGCCTGAATAAACCCACACAGATGATTACCTACCGCGACATAAAAAGGCGTGCTCACTATCCCACCTTCGTGGGGCAGTGTGCACGCCTTTTCGTGTTGTTGTGTTCTCTTGTGCTTGCCGCTTGCTACAGGTCGGCACCCAATGCCAACTTCGCTCTCGCAGAAACCTCTGTCGACGAGCTTTCGTCAGACTCTTTGTCCTCTGGGCTTGTCCGTGCCTATGGCGTGGGATATAATTTCATCGTGGATGCAGACAGTGTACTTTTGCTGGAGGATCGCCCTGCCCACTGGAGCGAAGGTGCCGTTGAGACGAGCGACAGCCTGTGGCTACGCCGCAGCGATGCCATCGTCGTGGCTGCCTTCCTCGTCATCCCGGAGGATAGCGTCGACAGCGTCTGGGTGAAGGTGGCGCGCGACCAGCTCACCATGGGGTGGCTTCATGAGGGTGAACTGCTCGCCGGCAGCTACCCCGACGACCCCATCAGCGCCTTCATCTATCTCTTCTCAAGCCGCCACATGTTGTGGTTCTGGCTTATAATGGCTGCCGTAGCGTTGATGATAGGCGTGCGCCTCGTGCGGCGTAAGGAGTTGCACCTCATCCATATCGCCGACATACCCACAGCATACCCCACACTTCTCCTGATAACCCTCGCTTCAGCCACCCTCCTTTACGGGCACATACAGCATGCCTGTCCTCAGCTGTGGGTGCAGTTCTATTTCCATCCCACGCTCAACCCTCTCGCTCAGCCAAGGCTCATCTGTTTCTTTCTTTTGAGCGTATGGTTGCTCCTGCTGCTGGCCATCGCCACGGTGAACAACGTTGTGGGCTGCCTGCCAGTGAAAGCCGCCTTTATCTACCTCTTTGCCCTGTCAGGCATGTGTGTCCTTGTCTACCTCGTCTTCTCGCTCACCGCCTCCACCATCTTTGGCTATCTCCTCTTTGCAGCCTACGTAGTCTATGCCCTTTACAGCTATTGGACTCACTCCCGTGCCCTCTATCTGTGTGGCAACTGCGGAGCCAAACTCCGTTCGAAAGGCGTATGCCCGAAATGCGGCGCGGTGAACGACTGATAATGCCAATACATACGGATGTATCCGCCTGCACGACCGGTCTCATCCGCCGATACGCCCGCACGTGTGAGGTGTCCCACCATGGTGATCCACCCGAAACCCTTAAGACATTTCGCCAAAAGTCATAAGGCAATTCACCAAAAGTTATAAGACTTTTTGGCAATAGTCCCAAGACATCTCGCCGAATGTCTAATAACTATTTTCCAAGAACAAGCCTCACCGCGCCAAAGACGCCGTCACTTCACCACCACCTTATTCCCGTCCATGATAAACACACCCCTTGCAGGCGGTGCTGCGAGGCGGCGGCCGGAGAGGTCGAAGGTCGAACTATTTTTATTAGACTCTTGCAAATGGAGTAGAGATGCTGGAAGCTCTTCACCATTGTATACAATCTTGGGAATGTCGGGTGAAGGAGCACCTGTGAACGTAAGACCGAATGAAGGCACGTATGATTCTCCTCCATCGCGGTATGGCCCAAGCTCTATGGAATGGATATAAAAGATGTCACCTTTGCGATAAGTATAGCAATAGTGGCGTGTAAACCAAGTATAATAGTTAATATTAACATACAACGAATCATTGCCTGCCGTAATATTATAACCTCTACTAATCTCTGTATTGGCATTTGGTCCTGGTGCAACATCTATTAGCTGTCCGTAAATGGGGTCCTCGTTAAAGGAGAAACACACCAGTTTGTCATCAAGGTCTCCCAAATTATAGAAGGCAGTACGCACCAGACTCACATCTGTCCTTCCCCAAAGCTGCATGGGATAATGTAGTGACCCGATATACTGTACCCATTCATCCGTCTTTGTGCCATCTATAGATTTCAGGCTTAGAACGACGTGCTCATTCTTGTAGTCTGTAATTTCTTCAAACATCGACTCGAATTCCTCTGTCCTGCGTCCTACGACCTCCCAACGTATGCCATCGTGTGTCGTGAACTGTTCGCCGGGCTGCAGTGAGAAGTCATACGCAACGAACTCCTCATCGGTGAGAAAATTATAGGCGTATATCTTGTCCCCTTCGCACAAATAGCCGTATGGAAGAGGACTGAGTCCATTTTTCTTTAGGGCTTCCGGGTCGTGCACGGAGTATAAGATAGGCATCCTCCCACCATCCCACCAGCGATAATAAGACTTTCCATTTGGTGCACGGAAAGAAGTTGACACATATATCTTCATACCCGCTCCGCTCTCATCCACGAGTATAACACCCTGCCGATGCCCTTCTACCTTATGCAGGAGTGAGTCCATGTCCTCATGGTATTCCTCGCTTGCGGAAAGTCGCGTTGAGATGGCAGATAGCATAACGATAAATAGCAATAAATACACACGTTTCATAATCGTAATTTTTTTATTTTATAATTAATTGGCCGCCCTGTTTACATTCAAAGCCATTGGGTATGGTGACATTTGAATTCTGTTTTATCTGTAGTACACCCCCTTTTTCTATCACAACGTTGCCCACAGAGACATCTGATGTAACGTTCTTCCCGATAGCGATAGGAGATGCCGACGTATATGTTCTCCTCTGGATTGTCTTGTTTTGAACATAGTTGGTAGCAATATAGTCAAACAAGTAAGTTCTGAAATTTCTCTTGTGGATTGCAATTGTGCATGAAACCGAAGGCAAAGGTATGGAGAAACTACTGCCGGACGAATAATACTCCGCGAGCAGACCTTCAGATTCCGAAGCGACGATGATTTCATAGCCTGTGACAGATCCAAGGGTGATGTTTATGCACTCCTGTGTTACCCTTAAGACTTTCACCTACGGAACCATCGGCCAATCTGGATGCCACCTGAGATTGGGCATTGGACGAAGATGCGCTTAATACAATGCCATTGACAGTTCCAGAAACGGTCAAGTCGCCTTCTATATGCGTCGCTCCGCAAAAGAAGCCGGCATATGCTTTATTAGGAACAATATATGTAAAATATGGAGTACCGTATACGGCTGCTCCTTTTTTTGTCGGGTCATTGAATCCAACTAAACCATAGTTCGCTTGAGTGCTACCAAATACCTCACCAATACATCCGACTGAGTAGTCTGATGTGTAAAGGTTATTAGGATGACTGATTATACTGCTCACACCGTAAGAGTATGAACCATAGGGTTTCAAATGAACTTGTAAGCCCTCGTTGTAAGAAGCGGTACCAGCATTCTGCCGATCAACATCTATGACCAATCCTTTTGCAGCAGAGCTCTCGACCTTCATTTGGGCGCTTGTTTCGGGTTGCCCACCTATTCCTATAAGTCCGAGTGAATCCACTTTGAGTTGAGAGTAAGTTTGTGCAGAAGAAAGAGCCAATGCTGCAATGATTAATAGATTTTTTTTCATCGTTAAAAAAGTTTAGGTTAGTTCTATGATAAATGAAAATCAAAAATCGCCCATTTCATCGATTTACATTATCGATGGAATGGGCATTTTTTGAAAGTTAGAGGCTGATTGTACCCTCGAAGGTCTGGCTGCTGCGGACGACACGGATTGTGTAGGTGCCGGAGAGGGTTGTAGGCAGGTAGATATCGCCCTCTATATATACAAATGTAGAGTATACGACCGTGCCATCCTCATCCATAAGCTGGATGGTAGAGCCAAGAGTTCCATTGCCCGCCGTCAGTGTGTAACCGTCAAGATATAAG
>JAFUFW010000040.1 GCA_017469685.1 Bacteroidaceae bacterium
CATGCCACCCATCAAGGCCATCACCTTGCAGCCTGGCTTCAAACCAGAGTCGGATGCATCGGCTATCTCGCCCACACATTCAATGCCTGGCACCACCGGAGTGTTGATATAGTCGTTGTCGGCCTCATACATACGCAGGATGGCTTCCGAGTGATTCAGCCCGGCAGCATGTACCTTCACCAGAACCCATCCTGGTCGCACCTTAGGGACAGGAATCTCGCTCACCTTTAAGTCTTCGGCCTTGCAGCAGCCATTTATCACGATAGCTTTCATCTGTTTTTATTCTAATCTTATGATGGCCTCCACAGGACAGTTCTCAAAACAGTTGCCGCAATGCAGACAGTGCTCTGGCTGGATGCGGTAAGGCTCACCCGCTTCAATACATCCCTGGGGACAATTGGCTTCACAAGTCCCGCACTGAATGCAGGCATCCGTAATCTGGAACCCCTTCTGTTCTGGTTTGGCGTTGCCCATCGTATAATAATAGCGGTCGATAGGACGTACACCAAGATTGAAGTACTCTATTTGCGCATCACGAATGACGAAGATGATACCGATGCTGCGGGTGTCACCGGGATAGACGTTGACTAAATAAGGCTGTTCCTCGAAGATGACGTTCTTCCAATGCTCCTGCTCGGCATCTGATACAGGCCGGGCGATGGCCGACAGACGGATCATCTCCTTATATTTCGTCAATGCATGAATCTGTACATGGCCGTCAGAGAGCAACTGGCGGCAGAAGTTCTTTCCACGAGCTGTATAGAAATAGATTGCGTCGGGCTCAAAGTGGACAGCCGAGATGCTACGCACCTGCGGATGACCATTTTCATCAACTGTGGCAAATGAAAGAATACCTACATAACCGAGTTTCTTGATACAAGTTTGTGCGTCCATGAGCAGTTAGTTTTTATCTGTTTGTTTCCAGCACTGAGGGTCTGGAGCATAAAAATTCTTGGTATAACCATAGGCCACAGCAGGGCAGCCACGGCAGAAACGGAGCAGTTCACACTTCTGGCACTTCTCAAACTTCTCATGCTGACGATACTGCTCCATCTTACTTCCATGGAAAACGTCATACAGCTCTTCGTTCACTGTACCCACATAGCTGTCAAAACGCCGGCAAGCCATCAGCCGCCCCTCAGCACTGATGGTGAAGTGGCAGTTGCCGCAGTTGCATCCATCATAAATGGTATCGTCATCCAGGCCTTCAGGAATCTTAAATAATCCCTTCTCGTAAAGGAAGAGCGTCCAGAGGTGATCTTTCAGGTTGAAAGTGGTGTCGGAGTCTTTATACAGCTCGAACTTCGCCCAACATTCCTCCAAGAACTGACGATAGCGCAACGGCTCCACGTGCCAAGTTTCCATGTGGGCTTTGTCTTCGCTTGTGGGGCAATAACGGCCAAAGGCGAAAATATCCACTTTGTGCTCCACGATGACATCAATCAACTGCGGAATCTCATCGATATTCGCTGCCGAAATGGTTGACATGATGGCACAGTGCATCCCGCTTTTGCGGATGGTCTCGATGGCCCGTAGCGTGGCATCGAAGCAACCGGGCTTGCGAAACTTGTCATGCGTCTCGCGAAGCCCATCAAGGCTCAACTGATACTTTCGGCATCCCAGTGACTTCATCCGCTGGCACACCTCGTCCGAGAGATGGAATGGATTGCCCATCAGCGTGAAGGGGATGCCGCGGGAGTGAACCAGCTCCAGAAAATCCCAGAAGTGCGAGTGCAGAATGGGGTCGCCACCCGTAATATAAAGATAAGGTGTGCGCTGCATCCGCTCTGCCATGCGCTCCACGTTTGCAAGCACTGCCACCAGCCTCTCCCAAGGCATCTCTATGAGTTTCGGATGACCATTGGAGAAGATGTAGCAGTGCTTGCAACGCTGGTCGCACTCATCGGTGATATGCCATTGGAATGCGAAGCTTTCTAATTTCACAATTTGACAATTTTGCGATCCGACAATTGTAAAATGGTGAAATAGTCCAATCGTCCCACAGGACTATTTCTCTCCAGCACCACAAGCCGTTCCACAGGCAGCGGGCTTCTCTTCAGCGGGCTTATCACCTGCACCACATGCACTTCCGCAGGCTGCCGGCTTCTCCTCGGCGGGCTTATCGCCAGCACCACATGCAGCACCACATGCAGCAGGCTTCTCAGCGTTTAACATCATTCCTTGTGCGCTGTGCGCAAAGTTAAAATCCATTCTTTTCATAGTTTTTTTTGGGTAAAGTTAGACATTGCGGTCACTTTTTGTCTGTAACCGCCCCAAAGGTACTACCTTTTAACCAAAGGACAATGAACGGACATTGGTGTTAGTTGCTCTCTTTTGGAAACTATAACTATTTTTAAGTCATTTACAGAATCCAAGTTTACGAATAATTAACGAAATCCTCCCGCCGGGTACGGAACACAACGGGAGCGATGGCGGTGGATAGCTGTGACAATGACTCTACCTCTTTAATTTGCCTACTGTAAGGAGTGCGACACAGAGGATGATGGCCATAGCCATGACCAGGACTGCAAGCTTCAGGAATGTGTGGCTCCTCCGGCTTGGACGTTGCCGCTCGGCTCGAAGAGACGCTTGACCCTTCAAGAACCCTTAAGGGTTTTTGCCGGAACCCTTAACCCTTTTCGCGAAAACCCTTAAGGGTTCCGGACAGAAGGCTTAAGCCTTTTTTCGGGAAGGCATAAGGCAAGGGGCGCACAGCCCAGCCATGCACCCCTCGCGGAACCATCGTTATATTTAATAAGGTGTAAATCGCCGCCCCTCAGAGGTCATCCGAGTACCACCGAAGCCCCTGCCGCGTGATTGTCCCAAACCGCGACAGAGTCAGCATAACTTTTTCCGAAATTTCCCGTTCGAGCAGCCCTTGCAGAGTCCCATATTATCAAATCGCACCAATCCAAGAGTTCTATTTCTGTGAATTTTTACCTTGAGTCGCGCGGGGCGGCTCGTACCTATAGGTTTCTTTCAGCGTTTACTTTCGGTTTGTCTTCTTCGTATCTCAAATTCTGATGACTTTCATGACGCTCACTGCTCATGAATAATCTCCAATGCCCGATTAAGGATGATGTCTTCAGTAGAGGAGAAGATTTCCTCGCGGGTTAGGGGCACTTCGTAGTCGGGCAGAAGACCGCGACCGTAGGGGAAGCGGTCGGAGACGTTGGTGGCGGTGACTGCCTTGACGAGTGGCAACTGGTATTCGATGTGGGTGTTCGGGAGGAAGAAGCGGGCGAACTTCAGGGCGGTCATGTAGTGATAGGCTGTGGCTGTCTCGCGGCCAATGGTCTTTGCGCGTCCCGCACGCACGAGGTGAGCGGGGAAGTCTGTGGCAGCACTGGCGGAGTTCTCGTTGGTGAGGATATAGATGGAAAATGCCTCTCCCCCGACAGACTCTCCCCCCGCCCTCCCTATGAGGGAGGGAGCGCTATCTTTTGATGGCTGCGTAGTTTTATCCTCTAAGGTGACTGTTCCCTCACTGATAGGAAGGGCGGGGGGAGAGTCCAGGTCTTTCTTGTTGTAATATCCTTCCATCCCTTCCACCTTGACAAACCCCTCAAACGGTTTCATATCGGCTGTCCAGTTGTAGCTGTGGGCGAAACTGGGGTAGGTGCTGTTGCTCATGACCTTCTGGTAGCCGAAGTTCGACGGTTCGTCCTTGACGAAGAACCGCACCAGACGCTCCTCACAATCGGCATCGCCGCCGGGGTTGTCACGCACGTCAATAATCAGATAAGGTACGTGCGCGTGGGCGCGCAGGCTGTCCTCGATGGCATCCATCTGCACTTCGTTGAGGTGGAAGTGCGCCAGCGTCAGCAGGGCAATGCTGTCCTCGAGCATACGGAAACTCCAGTCCTCGCGCCGGTTCTGGCGCTGGTGGTTGTAGTAGGCCGTAGGCGCTGTAGCCTGTGGGGTGTAGCGCTTCACCTGGTTGGGTTTCAGGAAAGGAGCCTCCACGCTGATGCCGTCCGTGAAGGTGAGCCGCACGGGCTTGTCCCAGTAGTTGCCGCGATACTGCATCCACCAGTTCGTCAGTGTCTGCACGTCGCGTGTCGATTCAACTTGGGCATCGAAGAGACTCGTCTTAGAGCGGACATAAGTGGCATGTTCCTTGGCGCTGACACCGTTGATGGTCGCCACCTCCTTGCCGATATGCTCCTCATAGCCAGGCTGCACCAGGCGGACAAACATACGTTCGCCCAGCGTACAGAGCAGCACCGTGGGGTACTGCACATCCGTGCGGTTGTTGAAGAACGGGTTGGAGGACTGCCGCCAGGCGTGGCTGTCGTGCAGGAAGTCGGCCGTGAAAGCGTCGCCGATGAGGTCATAGAGTGTGCTGAAATGCACCTCTGCGGAATCCAGCCGAGCCCGTCCCTCGCGGATGAAAGCCTCCTCCCGTTCGGGCGTGATGATGTCGCGCAGCGAGGGGTAGCATTCGCGGATGCTCTGGATGAACACGTCGAAGTCTTCGTTGGCCTGTTCGCGGGTGAGCTTGGCAGGCGGCGTGAAGGGCTCGGGTTCCTTGAAGGTAGTTTGAAGCCCGAAAGGCGACATCGGGTCCATTGACTTACCGCCTTTGTCGATACTCAAGGCGATGTGCGGCTGTCCGACTTTCTGGAAGACGTAGCTGACGGTGCCCAGTACCGTGCCCGCCTTCACGCGCTGACCCGAGCGCCACTCGGTGTCGCCGCGCAGGCCTTCGAAGTGAATGGCACGTCCGTCATCCAGTTTCAGCGTCAGCGAGCCGTTGATGAACTTCTTCGGGTCGCGTACGTCGGAGTCGGTTTCCAGTTTCTCCCGCATGGCGTCGAAGCTCTTGGCATCGTCGTAGCCATAGGTCCGGCTGGTGTAGAGGTCGGACATATAGGTGAGGAAGAGGCCACTCACCTCGCCGTCGGCAGGGGCGATGACCTCCGTGCCTTCTGGCGCACCGATGACCAGTGTGCAGAAATTCGACTCGTGGTCAAGCAGGTCCTGAGGGCGCAGCAGGACGTTGTCGCCCGCTTGCTGTCCCTTGATGGGCCAGAGCAGTGCCTCGCCATTGGAGGAAGACTTGGTTTCTTGTGCTCCTACCCCGCCGCAGCAAGCGGCCATGGCGAGCACCATCATCATGATTGTCTTTTTCATATAATTCAATGTTTTTAAAGTTCACTCATACATTAAACGCTTTTGCACGCGATTCTTTACCCATAAAAGATGTTAAAACAGCTCTTACTGTCTCACCAGCTCATAGTTCGTCACGCCGTTGTCCTGCATCAGCTTCTGCGTCGTCCATATTTCCCAGCCTATAACAGGCATATTGCAGCATCCCGCGTCGTTCGGCCGCCATCTGCCGCTCCACATCCTTTGTCCTTTGGTGAATGTTCAGCATTCTCATTTTGAAGTCTCGTTTATCTATATGACGCAAAAATAACGAAAAAGACTTAAACCGCCGTGATTTTTTGCCTTAGAATCACCAATAAACCGTTATTCTTCCTTCTTTCCTGTAACATGACTTCATTCATTCTTAAGGACAGAAAGTTTATTTCGTCGTAGAGAGGATGTCCGTCTCGGTGTCCTGATGCTCCATTGTGCGCTGGATGTCGCGGTAGTGGCGGCCGTGGTCGAGGCGGATGGCGAGTTTGAGGGCGATCATGTTGCCGTTGTCGGCGTAGGCGCTGAGGGTCCATTTGCCTAAGTAGGTCTGCACGCTGGCGCCGCCGTTGAAGGCGTTGTAGGTGTGGCGGTAGTCCTCGCCGCGGTTGTAGAAGCGGTAGAGGCCGCCGTAGAGGTAGAAGGACAGCTTCTCGGGGATGGCCTGCCACTGGCTGTAGAGCTGGACGTAGAAGAGGTTGCACTGGTTGTCGGCGTTCGACGGTGTCTGATAGAAATGACCATCCACGCGGGTGTATTGCTCCAGATTGCAGTTGGCTTACAGCGTCTCATCGCCCAGTGCGGTCGTCAGCGTGTTGGCCAGCGAGGAGCCGAGGACGTAGCCGCTGTCGGGCTTCCGCACCTTAATATTAATCACGTACGCGATGTCCTCGCCGTAACGCAAGCCCGGGTTGTCGATGAACTCCACGCGCTGCACGCTCTGCATGTTCAGCGCCAGCAAGTCTTCCCGCGTGGCGACCAAGTCGTTGATGCGCACCTGTACGATGCCGAGGTTCGAGAGCGCCGTGATGCTGTTCGCGGCCTCATCAACGCGGATGCGCGGCAGTGCGAGTTTGGCCAGCAGCGCATACCCGTCTGCGGAGTTCTCCAGCTGCTGCCTCGTTGGGTAGAGCCACATCCCGTCCTCCTTCTGCACCGTCCGTGCCGCCTTCACCGCCACTTCCTTGAGCGTGGTGCTCTTCTCGATTTTCTCTTCTTGTGCCATCGCGGCCACCGCTGCGGCAGCCACGACCATCATTGTCAGCATCATTCTTCTCATACGTCCTTCGTTTTTTGCCGCAAAGGTACGCACTTCTCCCCTCCCCCACCAAATATTCTTCCTGACATTTGTCTGACATTTGCCTTACGCTGGCCTGTCTGCCCCACAAATTAGCCCGCATTTGCAACTTTCGTCCCTGATTCTACGTCAAACAGACAGAAAGATGTAATAATTCAGTCCTGCGCAGGTCTTGATAACAGATTAACGTATTAAACGCATTTACGCATTAACAAGATTATGGAACTGATGACAATTGCTATCGCTGCCCTCATGACTACCGCCGTGAACGCAGCAACTACAGAGAACAACCCTCAGCTGAAGACTCAGCATGAGTACGACACAGCGGGTCGGCCCATGGCGCGCACCACCTACGCCTGGAACGGCGAGGAATGGCAACCGGCATTGCGATGGGAGTATCACTATACGACCACGGGCTATACTGTAGAACTCTCCCGCTGGAACCCGCGTCGGCACTGTTTCGACGAGGCTACGCATAAGACCGTCTACATTTTCACGCCCGACGCCACAGCCGCATACGTCACCACATACGCCCGCCGCAACGCGCACTCTGCTTTCGAGCTCACTGACAGCCTCCTCGCTGCTTTTCCGCAGTCGATGGCCGCGGACTTCCTCGCCGGGCGTCCCTGACAAAGCTTCTGCAACCCATCCATAAATACTTTTTCAATTGAGACATTTTTACCTGTTTCATCATGCTTATAGATGAAACGCCGGGCGACCATCCGCGAGGACAGCCGCCCGGATTCGTTCAGTCAATCCATCCATCTTTGTCCGGCTGGTGAGCTCCAGGAAAGTATTCTGTTTTGTGATCCTTGATGCTCAGGATGTGATGCCAGTGGATAGGTCCGGCAAAGGCTCCGATAGACTGATCAATGACAAGCATGTAGAAATGACCGTCTAATGGAGTAACAGCGCCAGCGACTGCAGCACTGCGAAGAGGAAGATGTTGGCGGCGGTCTGGCCGAGCACTTGGTTGAGCTGTCGTCCGCTGTGCAGGCGTTTCATGTGCAACCACGTGCGTATGTGTGGAATAAGGTAGAGGAGAGGAATGAACGTGAATAAGGAGGGAGCGAAGGTGGAGGTTGTGAGATTTGAAAACGATGCATTGCCTTTACAGGAGGAATATAAAATGGGGAGCAAAGGAAGCACCACGGCGATGACGCCCAGCAGCAAGTACAGCTGCTCTGCAAACCTGCCGCCAAGGAGCACGACGATGGTGCGTTTGCCAGCGGCGCGGTCCTGGTCGCGATCGCGGTAGTTGTTGACCACCAGGAGGCAGTCCGTGGCGAGTCCCATGCCTATGGAGAGCAACAGGACTGGCAGCGTCATCTTGCCTGTCTGGATGAAATAAGTGGCACAGACGGGAACGAGGCCGAAGAACACCAGCACCAGTACGTCGCCCAGCCCGATGCCTGCTAACAGCGTGGTGTAGAGGAAACAAAAGACCACGCATGCCACTCCGATGGCTACTAACCACCATCCTCCCCACAGCACCAAAGGCAGCCCCACGAGGCACGCCAGCAGCGTGGTGATGCCTATTCCCCACTCCATCGCTCGCGGCGTGATCCATCCTTCGCTGCATGCTCGCGGTGGTCCCAGGCGTGTCTCGCGGTCATCGCGCCCTTTCTTGAAGTCGAAGAAGTCGTTGACGAAGTTCGCGTCCACCTGCATCAGCAGGGCAAAGAGCAGGGAGAGCAACGCTGGCGTCCAGCTGAATCCGGATTGCAGAAGAAGGCCCTCCTCGCCCCCTTCCGAGCCAGCAAAGTTCAAGTCCCGCCATGCCGCACTCAGCGCCACCATCACAGGCGCAGCAGCACCCGTCAGGGTCTTCGGTCGTGCAGCTGACCACCAAGCCCGTAGGCTGTTGGTGCGAATAGTTTCAGGCTTATGTTGTCTCATGCGTGCTTGCCTCCTTGCCTTTTCTTCCACTGCTTCATTTCGTAAATCACGGATATTACGCTGATGACCACTCCAATCACGCCCACCAGAAGGGTGATGAGGTCGAAGTTTTCTTTGCAGAAAGTGATGAATGAATCCATATCTTGTTGCTTTTCTTTTGTGCAAAGGTAGTGGAAAAAACGCAAAGGGACGCCTTTTTGCTGGAAATGATGAGCAATGTGGCGAAAGATTAGTTCATTTCTCCTACTCTGAACCTGGTGCGTATCATTTTTGGTTCCCCTCCGGTGAGCTCTTATCGTTTCGGACACATCTTTATAGGCAAAACCTAAAACAGGTTGCGTTGCCTTCAATCTTTTTTGATTTTTTTCTGCTTCTCGTGTAGCAAATCGTACCTTTGTGGCGACTAAAGGACAAACGACGAACAAAACAAACGAGATAATGAACCCGAAAGAACAAGAATTTGAACAGCTGGTGCGGACGCACAAGGCTACCATCTATACCGTCTGCTACCTGTTCAGCCAGGACCAGGACGAGGTGGCCGACCTCTTCCAGGAGTGCCTCATCAACCTGTGGCGCAGCTGGCCTAACTTCGAGGGGCGCAGCGACGTGCGGACATGGATCTACCGCGTGAGCCTGAACGTCTGCGTCAGCCTCGACCGCAAGCGCCGCCGCCACCAGACCATCCCGCTGACGATGGACATCAACCCCTACAAGGAGGACAACCAGAACTCCCATCAGATGGAACTCCTGCGCCAGCGCATCAACCAACTACCTCCCTTCGACCGCGCCATCGTCCTGCTGTGGCTGGAGAATATGAGCTACGACGAGATAGGTGCCATCGTGGGCATCTCTGCCAAGAACGTCAGCGTGCGCCTGGTGCGCATCACAGAGCAGCTGAAACGAATGAAATAGAATAAACAATCGTAGATTCCGGAACTACACCCCAAAGTATTCACCTCTTTTTTAAAAGCGTATCATTATGGAAACTCAGACCAATAACACTCTCAACCCCATGAACGAAGTAGACGAACTCCGCCAGCAGTTGTCACTCTTTAAGCAGCGCCTAGACCAGCAGGAAATCGTCAACGACCGGCTCTTGCGCCGCTCTATGAACGCCCGGCTGAGCATTTTCACCAGGACCAGCGTCATCATAGATGTCATTGGACTTCTCATCATGCCCATCATCCTCATTGCGCTCCATGTGATTGGCGTGCCTTGGTACCTCGGTGCCTTTCTGCTGTTGATAGTCATCGTGGAACTCGCCTATAACATCGTCGCCCATCGCCGGCTGCAACGGCTCTTCACCGGCGGCAACGACCTGCTGACCGTGCGTCGCGGACTGCTCCGCTTCAAGCGGACGGAACGCCTGTGGACACTCATTGCCGTGCCGCTCATCATCCTCTGGCTACTTGCCCTCTACTGGCAAATGGGCATTTTCTCTGAAGAACTGACGGGTGCAGCCGCTTCAGGATTGGTCACCTCCGCCATCGGTGTCTTCTTCGGCCTGCTGTTCTGCTTCGGCTTCTATGCCTGGGAGATGCACCGCGTGAACACATCCATCCACGAGATTGACGAACTCTCGGCAGAATAACCCAACAACCATAAATACTTTTTCTTTGAAGCAGCGCTGGCCGTGAGGCTGGCGTTGTTTTAGTTCAGAGCTACTCACAAAAAACAGTTCTCAGAAGCAATAAACGAGGAAGCAGGGACGTTTATTAAACATACCACTTCTTAATCTCTAATCATTATGCTAAGAATGCTAAGAAAACATTTCTGCACGGTCCTCTGTGGACTCCTCCTGCTTACCGCCTGCGACCACGGCGTGACCATTCATCCCTCCAAGGTCACGACGGATATGAAAAAGAACTATTCTGCAGCCCTGAGCGGACTGTATGATACCGAGGTACGCGTAATCTCGTCGATTGCCGGAGCGGAGCGCACGGTAAAGATAGAGAACGGCAAGCGCGTGGAATACTTCGAGAGTCAGGACTCCACGCTGCAGCAAATAGCTACCATCCTCGACTACGACAACGGCATGAAGCTCATCGTCCATAACTTCCCGATCTCCACCCTCTCCCCTACCCTTCCCGACTCTCTTAGCGACCTGCGCACCGCCATTGCTGCCCTGCCCGACACGGAGCTGACTATCGACTACGGATTCACCTACCCCGACCTGCTCTATATGACCTTCGCGCCGCAGGCACTCCCCTTCACCTGTCAGACTGCCGACGGCCGCCAGCACCACCTGCGCCTCGTATTCGGTCAGTCCTCCAGCTGGGTCATCGGAGAACTGGAGGACCGTGTGCTCAGCGCCAACCTAATCCTTGATAACTGCTCACTCTCCTTCTTTGCCACGACTCTCTACGAGGACAACCGCCTGCTTTTCACCTTCGACGACTGGACCAACAACGACTTCTTCGGCGTCTTCCTCCGCTTAATTGATAAGGCATAAGAGTAGCAACTCTGGGAGAGAAACGAAAAATGTGAGGACAAAGTGTAATAATTAGCAGCGGTGAGGGTCTATAAAGCAGAAGAACGTCTAAAACCAGACAATGACAGACAGAGAACTCGCCAATCAGGCCATCCAAGGCAACCACAAAGCTTTCGCTGAGATTGTTCATCGCCACTCGGGGATGGTGTTCTCCAAAGCTCTTGGTGTGATGCACACTGAAGAGGGGGCAGCCGAAGTGGCTCAGCAGACCTTTGTTCGCGCCTACCAGAGCCTCGACACGTGGCGCGGTGCAGATCTCGCTCCGTGGCTTACTGCCATTGCAACGCACACAGCCCTTAAGCTATTAGACAAGGAACGCCGACGGCGCACTACTTCGCTCGATGACCCTTCAGCATCCTCTGTCCTTTCGACATCCTCTGATTATTTCTACTCTGAGGAGCGCGAAGCCCGCCTACAGCAGATGGAAGCAGCTATTGCACAACTGCCGGAGCAAGACCAGCAACTCCTACACCTGCAATACTACGAGCAGATGAAAACGGCCGATATTGCCAGCCGCACAGGCCTCTCGCAGAGCAATGTGCTCGTCAGGTTGCACAGGATACGCGAACGATTAAGAAAAAGCATCACCCATGAACGAAATGACTGACACCCCCATTGATACCCTTATCCAAGAGACGCTGGAGCGCCGCGAGCTCCTTGCCGACCTCGATCGCCTCATCATCGCCGACGTGCGCCGTCGCGCCTGTCGCGCCTGGCTGCGCCGTTGGGCGCGAGCCGTGGTCTTCAGCTTCGGCGTACCACTGGTGCTGCTCGCTTTTGCCGCTTGCGCGTACCTTTATATAAAGCAGCACGGCGCATCGGCCTTCGCGCTCTCCGTCATGGTATGGCCTACGCTTGCTCTCATCTTCACCACCCAGCGCGCCCTCGAAACATTTTCTCCCGAGGATGTGTAATAAACTCGCCACTCGCGGGTCTTATAAATGAAAGCGCTCTCAAAAACGTCAACAATAACTATTCATTAATAAAACAAAAAACACATGGAAGCAATAGATCTTGAAAGCCTACTCGCCATCCTCCTTTCCTGCTCCATCCCCATCGTTACCATCCTGATGGTGTTCATCACCATGATCAAGAAGAAAAGCCGCGAAACCGAGCTGCGTCTGGCCATTGTCCAGGCAGGCACAGACGCCGACACGGCCAAGGTGCTCATTGACCAACAGCAGAAGAAGCGCGACAAATACAGCAGCTTGCGTTGGGGATGCATCCTCGCCGGCATGGGGCTCGGCGCCCTCTGCGACGCCCTCATCGGCATCAGCCCCAAGCACGATATCTACTTCTGGTTCATCATCGCCGCCGGCATGGGCGTCGGCCTCCTCACCTCCTTCGTCATCGAGTATAAGCTCTCGAAGAATAGTGCTGAAGCAGTCCAGGAATAGGGTGTCATTTTTTGCAATGATAGGCAAAACTCAATCATATAATCCCGATTTCATAGGTTGATCTACTCTTAAGGAAAAAAAGTTGTTAATCTTTGTAATATTCTCTCTCAGATTTGTGTATATATTAGTAGAAAGAATTATTATTGTATCACAATCTAATCAGACAATAACACAAATGAGAAACAGAATGATTCTGCTGACAGCGCTCGCAGTGGCGCTGACAGCTACTCCTTTGGCAGGATGCTCAGACGACAACGATAACCAGGGCATTGAAGAACCCATGGACAACACTTTGAAGCCCATCTCCTTGACCAGGGCTCAGCAGGAACTGGTGACGGCGTCCAATGACTTTGCCTTTAACCTCTTCCGCGCAGCAACGCTGCTAGGCCAGAGCGGCCCATACTTCGGCAACTTAGAGTCCCAGAAGAGCGTTATCCTCTCACCTCTCAGCATCACTTACGCGCTTGGGATGCTCAACAACGGTGCTGCAGGCGAGACTCTGTATCAGATAAATAACGTTCTGGGCTACGGCGACACTGGCGCCGAAGGTATCAACGTCTTCTGCCGTAAGATGCTTAGTGAGGCTCCGGCCTTGGACAAACTCACGAAGGTGATGATTGCCAACAACATCTACTTGAACGAAGGCTACAAGCTTCTTCCCGATTTCGTGGCGAAAGCAAAGGAGTTCTACGGCGCAGAGCCAGAGACGCGCAATTTCCACGACGGCAAAACCTGCAGCGTCATCAACCATTGGGCCAGCGACCACACCGAGGGGATGATAGACGAAGTGTTGACTGAAGATTCATTCAATCCTTTTGCCGTGAGTTATTTGCTCAACGCAATCTACTTCAAAGGTGTCTGGCAAGAGAAATTCAGCAAGAGTCAGACGCGCGACGAGGCTTTTGAGGGTAGCCGGAAGAAGGTGCCAATGATGCATCAGGAGCATAAGTTCGACTACACCGAGAACGAGCTTTGCCAGGCCCTTCGCCTTCCCTACGGCAACGGAGCCTACTCGATGACAATCCTACTGCCACGCGTGGGCAAATCGGTCGACGAACTGCTGCTCTCGCTCAACGCCGAGAGCTGGAAGCAGTACCAAGACATGGGTAGCGCCATTGCCGACGTGAAACTGCCGCGCTTCGAGTCGAAAACAGATTTAGGTCTGAACGACATTATGGCCAAACTCGGTATGCCCAGGGCCTTCGACCACTATGAAGCCGAGTTCCCAGCTTTCTGCAATGTGCCTACCTATATAGGCATGATGAAGCAAGTGGCACGCATTAAACTCGACGAGGAAGGTACCGAGGCCGCAGCTGTGACGGTTATAGGTATGTTGGAAACATCGGCTTTGCCAGAGGAACCGCAGTACGTCACGTTCCACGCCACGCGCCCCTTCCTCTACGTCATAAGTGAATGGTCCACTGGAGCTATCTTCTTCATTGGCAAATATGTAGGTGACTGATGCACCTCGTTCTTTGTATATTCATTCCCCGTCGAAGCAAATCTGTTTCTCGGCGGGGATTTTTTTATACCTTAAATAACGTGACATCTTCTGAATTTTGTCGTTTATCATCAGAAAAAAATGCAGTTTTTCCGTAAAAACCTTATCCTTTTGGTTAAAAGCATTTATCTTTGCAGTGGATTGTTCAAACAATAACATTCAATGATGGTGTTTTCGTTTTGGAAATTTCCTTTATTTGTTACTTTAGACTCATTTTAAAAAGGTATATCTAATGATGGTTTTACACTCCACGAACATGAAGAAAAGGAACTGGCTGAGGCCAGTTCTGTTGCTGCTGCTGGTGTGCAGCGCACTGAACGCTCAGGCTTGGGAACGCGAACTGATTTGGCCCAAGGGCAAGATGCCCGATACGCAGGGCCACCAGATTGCCGCCATGACGGACGAGGCTGGCGGCGCGAAATTCAAGGCCGACAAGCACCGCGTGGCGTACCTCGAATGGTTCGATGCGCCAGCCAAGGACGTGCCGACGCAGGGCTGCATGATCCTCATCTCCGGCGGCGGTTACTTCAACTGCTGCGACGTAGGCCTCATCAAACTGTGGCGCGAGCGCTTCACGGCGCTGGGCTTCCAGTGCGTGAACTTCGTCTATCGCACCCCCCGTCCCGTGGGACTGCCTATCTACCAGACGGCCTGGGAGGACGGGCAGCGAGCCGTGCGCATGGTGCGCAGCGAGGCGCAGAAGCGCGGCTTCGATCCGGAGAAGATTGGCGTCATCGGGATGTCGGCAGGCTCCCACCTGGCTTTGCTGCTGGCCACCAGCTCCCAGACGCCGGCGTATGCCCCTGTGGATGAGCTGGATGCCCTACCCTGCCACGTCAACTGGGCGCTGCTTAATGCGCCTGCCTACGTGACCACCGACGGCGAGACGGGCACGCCCGCTACGCGCCAGGGCTACGGCACGGACGTCCGCCTCTCGGACATCTTCAAGTTCGATGAGAAGACGTGTCCCATCAGCCTGCAGCACGGAGGCAACGACCCCTACACGCCCAATGGCTCCACCTTGATTTATCGCGAGCTTCGCAAGCGCAAGATTCCTGCCGAGCTGCACCTCTATCCCGGCAAGGGGCATGGCGCTTTCGGGCTGGAGCGCACCGTGGAGTTCATGCGGCAGATGGGATTCCTCGGCGCTGTTGAATCGGAGGTGGAAATCATGCAGCGCTATGCCAGCGACGACGCCCGCCGCGAGAAGCTGACGGAGGACGTGTGGCCGGAGGGCAAGATGCCCGATACGCAGGAGCACCAGTGCAAGCCGTACATCGAATGGCACTTCCCCAAGGAACTGAAGACCAATGCCATACAAATCATCTACTCGGGCGGCAGCTATGAGGGCAATGGCCCCGACGGCTTCGAGGTTGCGCCGGCACGGCGATACCTGAACGAACGGGGCATGACGGTGGTCACGATGCGCTACCGCACTCCCCGTCCCCATGGGCTGGCCAAGCACACTACGGCCTGGCAGGACCTCCAGCGCGCTATCCGCATCGTGCGCAGCAAGGCAGCCACCTACGGTCTGGATCCCAATAAGATAGGCATCATGGGCAGCTCCGCAGGAGGCCACTTGACGCTGATGGGCGTCACCTCCTCCCTGCACCAGGCTTACAACCCCATCGACGACCTCGACAAGCTGCCGTGCAACGTGCAGTGGGGAATCGGCATCTATCCGGCCTACGCCCTGACCGACGGCTCCAACGAGCACAACACCACTGGCGGCAATGAGGACAGCGCCGTGCTGGTGCCAGAGTTCAGCTTCGACCTGAAGACGGTGCCGATGCTATTCGTCCACGGTGACGCCGACGGCTGGGCGGCCATGAACTCCGTGAAGACGTGGGAGAAGATGCGCGCCATGGGCATCCAGAGCGAGCTCCACACTCTGGCCACCCGCAACCACTGCTTCCAGCGCACCGCCTTGCCGGGAACTGGCAGCTACACCTACCTCGACCGCATCGGTGAGTTCCTCGAATACATACTGAAGTAGTCATTGTAAAGATACAGAAATGCGGGGGCACAGATTCCTTTCTGTGTCCCCGCATTTCTGTTTACTCATTATTTATTCTACTGAAATGTCTGTGCGCAGGTAGTCGATCATACGGCGCTGTTTGCGGTAGATGATGAAGCCGAGGCAGGCACCGATGATGGTGCCGATGGCGACGCCGTAGAGAATGCTTTCTCCTTCTGCTTCTAAGTCGAAGCGGTGCTGGACGACGTAGATGAAGGTGATGAGCCAGACGATGATTAGGGGAATGCCGATGCGCAGCCAGCGAGCGCCCTGCTGCTTCAGCCGGACGGCCTTCTCGTTGATCTCATGGATGCTGTAGCGGTTGAGGTCGTCGGCACTGATGTGCTCCATGAACGCCTCGTGATACACCAGCGCCAGGGCAATCATGCCTACCGTGACGACGGCAAACCACAGGGGCAGCGCCAGCCCTCGCACCAGCAACCAGGGGATGAATACCATGTTGGATATCATGTAGATACGCTTGAACCTGCGATTCGTGTTGAGGCGGTTGAGCTTCGACTCTATGGTGCGGCGCATCAGTTGCTCGTTGACGACTTCCTGGCGGTTGAGTTTTTCCTTAAGGAGGTCCATTTGCTGGCGCATCTCCTCGAAATCCTTATCAGTCATAGTTCCGTAGTTTTTAGTTGTTTGACATTCGCTTGAGTTCTTCCTTGATTCTGAACAGACGTACTGAGACATTCTTTTCCGAGATGCCGACTATTTGTCCAATCTCCTCGTAGCTCAGGTCTTCCAGCCAGAGCAGGACAATGGCCCGGTCAAAGGGGCGGAGGCGCGAGATGCGACGGTGCAGCATGCAGACCTGCTGTGTGTCGCGGTCGCTGTCCTCGAAGAGGTTGATGTCCAGCGTCAGCGAGACGTTAGGGCGGCTGCGACGCTTGTGGTCGAGGCTGATACAGGTGTTCAGGGCCACGCGGTAAACCCACGTCCGGACCTCCGAGCGTCCTTCGAAGCCGTCGAAGCCGCGCCAGAGGTTGACGAGTACCTCTTGGAAGAGGTCGTTGACATCGTCTTGGTTTTGGGAGAACATGTAGCACACGGTGTAGATGGTGCTCTTCTGCTCTCGGATCATCTTGGAGAATGTCTGTTCTTTCTTGTTCATTGTTCTGGATTTGTCGAGCCTGTGGGCCCGAACTTCTTGAATCAGGTTTTACCCATTAGACGCAAGCGATTCAGAAAAACTACACGAACAACATTTTTTCTTTATAGGCTATCAGTATCTGGTATGTATTTATTTGTTTATGCGCAGAACGGGAGCAATCTTGTTAACGGGCTTTGGCAGTGTGACGACGAGGCCGTCGGCTGTCTGGCGCGCTTTCACCTTGCCATAGCCAAGGAGGGTGGCGCTGCTGATGCCGCGCTTGAGGTTCTTGTTGCCTTTGGCCAGCGACTTGATGGTCAGCTGTCCGTCATCGGGCCACCCCATTGCGGTGACGTATAGGAACTTAGCAGTCTGGTTAAAACGGATGTCGCGGTCGTCCATGTTAGCGAATTGGCCATCGTTGAAGCCTTGGGCATTGAGCTTGATGTCGGCGTCAGCTACTGGTCCTTCGCCGAACTTCACCCACGGACGTGTGCCAAAGATGCTTTCGCCGTTGACAGTCATCCAAGCCTCCAGGTCGTCGAGGATGGCAGCTTCCTTCTCGTCGTAGGTTCCGTCGGCGCGCAGGGGGACTGAGAGCAACAGGTTTCCGTTCTTCGAGACGATGTCCACGAGTTGCTTCACCACGGTCGCGGCACTCTTGTATCCTCCCCTCTCGTAAATGCTTGTGTTGTAATGCCATCCGCCTATGCAGTTGCACGTTTGCCACGGCTCGGGAATAATCTCGTTGGGTGCGCCGCGCTCTACATCCCATGTGATGGCCTTGCGCTGCTCGTCGTCAAGAATCTTACCGAAGACCACGGCACGCGGGTTCTTGTTGTACATGTGGGCGGCTATCTTCAGGCCGCAGTCGCTCAGGGGGTAGAAAGGTAACGCCGTGACGTCGAAGTAGATAAGGTCAGGGTTGTAGCGGTTGATAGCATCGAGAGTGCGGTCGTAGAAGTTAGTCACGAAGTCGGATGACGGGCGGCAAGCTCCCCCACCCCAGCCCCACTGGCCGTGGATGGCGCCATTGTCCCACGAGCCTTTGCTCATAGGATGACGTTGTTGGTAGAGCATCTGTGGGTCAAGGCCTTCCCACCACTTGCCTTTGCCGTCCTCGGCAGTCAGTGTGCCGTCGTACCATACAC
Source organism: Bacteroidaceae bacterium (assembly GCA_017469685.1). Taxonomy (GTDB): domain Bacteria; phylum Bacteroidota; class Bacteroidia; order Bacteroidales; family Bacteroidaceae; genus Physcousia. The sequence continues at coordinate 17,995 of JAFUFW010000040.1, forward strand.
CAGCTTTCTCGCCTTCGAGATCGTAGCGTTGGGCGGGTTCGTACCACAGCCAGGCATGGTCGGCATGGAACGAGATGCCTAACGGCAGGCCGGCTTTCTTCGCAGCCTTGGCCCACGCGTCGAGGATGTCGCGTTTAGGACCGATATTCTTTGAGTTCCAGGCTTGGTACTTGGAATCCCAGAGGTCGTAGTTGTCGTGGTGGTTGCCAAGGACGAAGAAATACTGAGCGCCGCAACGCTTGTATTTCTCTATTAGCTTCTCTGGGTCCCAATTCTCGGCCTTGAACAGCGGAAGGATATCTTTAAATCCGAACTCTGAAGGGTGGCCGTAGTGCTCAACGTGCCATTTGTATTCACGCGAACCTTCCATATACATAGAGCGCGCCATCCAGTCGCCTGAGCCTTCGACGCACTGCGGACCCCAGTGTGCCCAGATGCCGAACTTGGCGTTGCGGAACCATTCAGGAGTTTTGTGATGCTGTAGCGACGACCATGTTGGTTCGTACTCTCCCTTTTGCATCTTTTCATGAACTTCGCTGACGGGGATGGGGTAGGTCTGCGCAGAAATGTTAAAAGTTGTTGTCGCTGCAAAGATGGCAACCATGCAGAGCTTCTTTTTCATATGAAAAGGTTGTTGACGTTGTTTTTTACATTTTTTAAATCTTTGCCTCCAGATTTTCAAATCTTCTGTACAAAAAGGATTTGGCTTAATGCGTTGTTATTGATGGCGTTGCGCCTGATTTAACGCCTCTGAGAATCGCGCAAAATCTGCTTTTCGGTCGGGAGGACGTGAATTTTCGATTCTCAGAGGGGATTTTTCACTTTTCACTCTTTCACTTTTCATTTTCAGAAGAACTTCGTTTCTTCGCCGACGACTTCTGAGAGGAGAAGGTTGGCAAGGCGCGATGTGCCGAGACGCAGCCACTGGTTCGTCAGCCACTGTTCGCCGAGCACTTCCTTTACGATGGTATAATACACGAGGGCGTCGTGAACCGTGTTCAATCCTCCGGCAGGCTTGAAACCGATCTGGATGCCAGTCTTCTCGTAGTACTCCTTGATGGCTTGGCACATTACGTAGGCTGCCTCGGGTGTGGCGGCCGGCTTCTCCTTGCCTGTTGATGTCTTGATGTAGTCGGCACCTGCGTACATGGCCAAGATGGAAGCGCGCTTGATGTCGGTGGGGGAGGGGAGGAGGCCCGTCTCAAGGATCACCTTCATCTTCTTGTCGCCGCAGACACACTTCAGCTCCTGTATCTCGTCGCAGACAGTTTCGTAGTCGCCGCTCAAGTATTTACCCACGCTCATGACTATATCAATCTCAGTTGCACCATCTTTAATGGCCAGGGCTGTCTCAGCTACTTTAACCTCTAAAACGGCCTGTGAGCTCGGAAAACTACCGCTGACGCACGCTACCTCAACGCCGTCCACTTCGAGGCTCTGAGAGACAATTTCGGCGAAACAGGGGTATACACAGATGGTTGCCACATGCGGAAGGTCGTGATAAGCGTGATAGAACTTGTTGACTTTCTCTGTTAAAGCCAGCACGCTCTCCTCGCTGTCAGTTGTCTTCAGTGTCGTCAGTTCTACGCTGCCCATGAGGAATTTCTTCACCTCGAGAGTGTCGTTTTCAGGCACCTTCTCTTCGATGATCTTCTTCACTGCGGCGGCCACTTCGGCTTCACTGATGTTCAGGTTGTACTGCGACAGAGCCTGGTCAATCTTACTTTGTTCCATTGTTTTATGTTTTATTGTTGATAAATAGATAGATGATGCATACAAGTGTAAGCAGTGCGTTAGGCCACAAGTCTTTGCTTGTCCAGTTTTCCTGCTTCCATTGTTTATAGATTAAGTAGGGTATTATGAACGTTATGCTTAGTATCCATAATATTATACTAACTTCCTTATATTCAAATAGCTGTTTGATAATTAGGCTAAATGCTGCAAGTAGGACACCTGTGACATTCAGGTTATAGAGTATGTTTCGGGTTTCAACTTTCTTCATTCTTTATTATGTGTATCCATGAGGATGGTGACAGGCCCGTCATTGCAGAGGTTCACCTTCATGTCTGCTCCAAACTCCCCGTGTCCAACAGGCCTTCCTATAGCTTCGCTAAGCCGTTGAACGAAAGCTTCGTAGAGCGGGATGCTAATATCATGAGAGGCGGCGCGTAGCCAGGAGGGACGATTACCTTTCTTGTATGAGGCAAATAGTGTGAATTGGCTGACTACAATGATGTTACCGTCGGCTCCTTCGTGCTCTCCTGCGATGTCCTGGATGCTGCGGTTCATGACGCCATTCTCGTCGTCGAAGACCCGAAGGGACGCCACCTTGCGCACCAGCCACTCTACGTCTTCCATCGTGTCCGTGGCTTCAATGCCCAATAGGATGACATAGCCAAATCCTTGAAACTCAGTATTTACCTTGCCGTCAATAGTGACGCTAGCACCTTTTGCTCGTTGAATGACTATCCTCATAAGTTTTCTTTTATTGCTTTTGCCTTGGCTGCCCCCACCACTTCAGTCAGCTCTGCCTCTGTAGCTTCTTTAATTCGCTTCACGCTCTTAAAGGCTTTCAGCAAGGCCTCTTTCGTCTTGAGACCTATGCCTGGAATCGTGTCTAATTCTGAGCGCAGTTGGCTCTTGCTACGCTTGTCGCGATGGAAGGTGATGGCGTAGCGGTGTACCTCGTCCTGTATCTGTGTGAGCAGGCGGAATAGGGCACTGTCCTGCTTTAGGGCGATGGTCATAGGCGGATTGCCATAGAGTAGTTCGTGCGTGCGGTGGCGGTCATCTTTTGCTAAGCCGGCTATGGGAATAGTTAACCCTAATTCTCCCTCAACGACGGCACGCACAACACTCATTTGACCCGCTCCGCCGTCGGTGATGATAAGGTCGGGTAGGGGAGTGCCCTCGTCAATCATACGGCTATATCGACGACGCACAACCTCTTGCATAGAGGCGTAATCGTCGGGCCCTTCGACCGTTTTGATGTTGTATTTTCTATAATCAGCCTTGCTCGGCTTGCATTTCTTGAATACCACACAACCCGCTACGGCGTCGCTTCCAGATATATTTGAGTTATCAAAACACTCGATTTGATAGGGTAGTGAAGGTAGTTTTAGGTGGTCTTGAATCTCCTTCATCAGGCGTACCGCTTTTTGCTCCGGATTCAGTTTATCCTGCTGCTTCAGTCGGTCGAGTTTGTACTGCTTAACGTTCATTGCTGAAAGTTCAAGCAGATGCTTCTTATCCCCTCGTTGTGGAACTGTTATCTCTATATCTTCGAGAGGTAGTTCCACGTGGAACGGCAATACTATTTCTTTTGCCTTGGACCCCCATCGGTCGCGCATATCCATGATGCCTCGAATGAGCAGTTCTTCGCTCGGTTCATCGAGCTTTTTCTTGTATTCAAAGGTGAAAGCCTGGTTTATGGCGCCTTCTACTACGTGCAGGTAGTTTATGTATGCTATTCGTTCGTCTGTTTCGATGTTAAAGACATCAATGTTGTGGCTTGTTGCAGTGATAACTTGGCTCTTTTCTTGGTGCGCTGTAATGAGGTCGTAACGACGCTTGACCACCTGCGCTTGCTCGAACTTCATCTCCGCTGCCAGTTGCTGCATCTGTGCCAGCATATCCTTGCGCAAGGCTGAAGTGTCTCCTTTCAGGATGCGAACAGCAGCATTGATATACTCCATGTATTCTTCTCTACTCTGCCTTCCGGTGCAAGGCCCGAGACAGTTTTTCATGTGGTACTCCAAGCACAGCTTGTATTTCCCGCTTTCTACGCCTTCTTTTGACATCCGTTGATGACATCGGCGGATAGGGTATAGGTTTTTGAATAGCTCGAGAAGACCGTTTATTGTTGGAATATGGCTGTATGGGCCGAAATATGTTGCGCCTTTCCGGTCGATGTGTCGAGTCTTGAATATGCGCGGCAGGTATTCTTTGGTTACTGCTATCGACGGATAGCTCTTGCCGTCCTTTAGTAGTACATTGTATCGAGGTTGGAACTGTTTGATGAGTTGGTTCTCAAGGAGCAGCGCCTCTGCCTCTGTCTTTACTACCGTGTAGTGAATGTCGTAGATTTTGGATACGAGTATAGCCGTCTTGCGTGAGTCGTGGTCGCGATTAAAGTAGCTTGAAACTCGGCGCTTCAAGTTCTTAGCCTTGCCTACATATATCACTTTCCCATGCTCATCAAAGTATTGATAGCTTCCTGGCGATTCAGGCAGGCGTTGCAAAATGTCCTTGATATGTTCCTCGCGCGCGTTCATTTATATTTTTATGAGCGTTGTGATGTCTACGTCTTCGGGGAAAACTGCCCGTCCGTTTAGTCCTTCTATTGTCAGTTCTATAATAAAGTTGATAAATGTTTGCTTTGGGTTGAATTGTTTGACGAGTTTGTAAGCGGCAAGCATTGAGCCGCCTGTTGCGAGCAGATCGTCGTGGATCAGCACCACATCCTTCTCTGTTATCGCGTCTGTGTGGATCTCAATGGTGTCCTTGCCGTACTCTTTCATGTATGTTTCCTGCCGAGTCTCTGCTGGAAGTTTTCCCGGCTTGCGGCACATCACGAAACCTGCGCCCAGTTTGTAGGCCAATGCCGCCCCTACGACGAAGCCGCGGCTCTCTATGCCTACGACCTTCGTAATGCCTTTGTCCTTGTAGAGGTCGTAGAGCTCGTTGACCATTATTTTAAGGCAGCGCGGGTTCTTGTAGAGTGTGCTGACATCTTTGAACTGTATTCCTGGGATCGGGAAGTCAGGAACGTTGCGGAGGTGTTTGAGGAGGATCTCGTTATTCATCTTGTTGTTGTGAGCAGGGCTCTTTGTTTATGTTGTTAGAGGTAATGTTTCACGTGGAACATCGAGGCGGGGCGTCATTGGATTATGACGGAAGATGGGTGTCATTAGCGGCCAAGGAGGACGAGGAGCACGTTCACGTCGGAGGGCGATACTCCTGGTATGCGAGAGGCCTGCGCCAAGGACTCGGGGTCGTGGGCGGTGAGTTTCTGGCGCCCTTCTGTAGAGATTGATTGGAGCGAGTTGTAGTTGAAGCGGCCGCGAATGCGGATGTTCTCAAGGCGGTGCATCTTCTCAGCCTGCTCCACTTCGCGGGCTATGTAGCCGCTATACTTGATGCTGATCTCAGCTTCCTCAAGGATTTCTGAGCGTCGGTCGTCAATAGAATCGGTGAGAGCTCTAAGCTGGGGTAGGGCGGATGATAGGTTCTCAATCGTCACCTGAGGACGGCCAAGGAGCTCCATGAGCTTGCATCCTCGGGTGAGAGGTGCTGTGCCAAGCTTTTCGAGGATGGCGTTGACGTCGCTCATCTTGACGGAGTAGTCGTCGGCGAAGCGGATTATCCGCTCTATCTCCTCTTTCTTCTTGAGGTAATGGTTGAGGCGCTCTGTGGTGGCGAGCCCCATGCTGTGACCTATTTCGGTGAGGCGTGCGTCGGCATTGTCCTGGCGCAGCAGGATGCGATATTCTGCGCGCGAGGTGAACATCCGGTAGGGTTCGTCCACTCCCTTGCAAACAAGGTCGTCGATGAGCACGCCTATGTAGGCTTGGTCGCGCTGTAGCACGAGCGGATCCTGACCTGTGCAGTGGCGGGCAGCGTTGATGCCAGCTATAAGCCCCTGTCCGGCAGCTTCTTCATAGCCCGTAGTGCCGTTGACCTGTCCAGCGAGGAAGAGGCCGCTGATGACTCTCGACTCTAACGAATGATGCAGTTGGGTGGGGGCAAAGAAGTCATATTCAATGGCATAGCCCGGGCGGTATATCTCCAGATTGCGGAAGGCCGGGATGAGCTTCAAGGCTTCAATTTGCACGTCGATGGGCAAAGATGATGAGAAACCGTTGAGGTAGTATTCGTTGGTGTTCGTGCCTTCGGGCTCGAGGAAGAGCTGATGCTGATCCTTGTCGGGGAAGGTGACAAGCTTGGTCTCTATTGAAGGACAGTAGCGTGGGCCTATGCTCTGAATCTGTCCATTATAGAGAGGAGAGTCGGGGAGACCTGCGCGTAGGCGTTCGTGAACAGCTTCGTTGGTGTAGGTAATCCAGCAGGGTAGGGAGGAAAGTTGTGATTGAGGCTGCTTTGTCGAAAACCCCGAACACCCGCCAGATTCTTGTTTCTCTGTCTGTGGGGCGGGGAGAGGGCTATATGAGAACTTTCGTCCTTCTGTGTCGCCGGGTTGCTCGGTCATCATGGAAAAGTCGACCGAGCGGGCATCGATGCGGACGGGTGTGCCTGTCTTCATTCTTGCGACGCGGACACCATGGGCGGCTATGCTCTCAGCGAGTTCCAAGGCGGGCGGTTCGGCACAGCGGCCTCCTGGAAGCTTTACGCGGCCTATGTGCATGAGGCCGTTGAGGAAAGTGCCGGCGGTGAGGATGATGCTCTTGGCATGGAAGGTCATGCCGAGGTATGTCTCTACGCCTACGGCAATGGGAGCTCCCTCCTTGTCTCCGCGAGCTGATGATATTGCATCCTCGGAATGGGAAGTTCCCCCTCGTGGGGATTCAGAGGTGGCTGTTATGAGGCGGCGCACCTGGTCCTGCCAGATATGCAGATTAGGCGTGTTCTCCAGCACTTCGCGCCAAGCCCAGATGAACTTGCCGCGATCGCACTGTGCACGGGGGCTCCACATGGCCGGACCTTTTGAGCGGTTGAGCATACGGAATTGAATGGTTGTAGCGTCTGTGACGCGTCCCATCATCCCTCCGAGTGCGTCTATCTCCCTGACAATCTGTCCTTTGGCTATGCCTCCCACGGCAGGGTTGCAGGACATCTGAGCTATTTTGTTCATGTCCATAGTAATCAAGAGCGTGTTGGCCCCGAGGCATGCTGCGGCGTGAGCGGCCTCGCACCCTGCATGGCCTGCACCAATTACTATGACATCGTAGTTGCGTTCCAATTAGAAATGATTATTAAGCGTTTATCTAAAGTACTTGCCTATGATGGGCAAACTCTTCAGAGGAAGGTCTTTTTTAATAATATATGTGACGAAGAAAATGATTAGAATGGTGTTTATGACGATTTGTGCCCAGACGGGTAGCGTTTCCGGCAGAGCTTTCATCGCAAAGAATAGGAGTGCTGTAAGCGCCACATAGATGGCAATTTCACCCATAGGATAGTTGATAGGGTTCTTCCTCTGTCCGACGAAATAGCTGAGGAGCATTGCTGTGCCGTAGCCGGCTACGCCACCCCATGCGCAGGCCCAGTAGCTGAACTGAGGAATGAAGATGAAGTTCACGGCCAGGAGCACTGCGCAGCCTGCGAGCGAGAACCATGCGCCGTAGATTGTCTTGTCGATGAGCTTATACCAGAACGAGAGGTTGAAGTAAACGCCCATCATTATCTCTGCCGCCATGACGATGGGCACCACGCCGAGGCCCTCGCGGTAGTCGGGGCCAATGATATACTTAAGTACAGGCATATAGCCTATGACGCATAGGAAGGCCAGCAACGTGAATATAAGGAAATATTTCATTGCTGCGGCGTAGTATTCGTTCTTGTCGGCATCCTTGGCCTTGGCAAAAACTATGGGCTCGTAGGCGTAGCGGAAGGCTTGAGTGATCATGGCCATTATCATGGCAATCTTCACGCAGCCACCGTAGACGCCGAGCTCGACGTTTGCCTGCTCTGCGTCGGGGTACACGAGTGGGAACACGATTTTATCGGCTACTTGGTTCAGGATTCCAGCTATGCCAAGCACAAGTATAGGCCAGGAGTAGGAAAGCATACGGTGGAGCAGGGCTTTGTCGAAGCTCCAATGAATCTTTATGAGCTCTGGGATGAAGAGCAGCGAGATGAAACCTGTGCAGAGCAGATTGATGAAAAAGACGTAGAACACCGACGTCTTGCCCAGCACAGCGAAGTAGATGAGGTTGAGCGATATGTTGAGAACGATGAACAGCAGCTTGAGCGCGGCGAAACGAATTGGGCGCCGTTGGAAACGCAGGAAGCTGAAGGGCAGTGCCTGCAGGGCGTCCATGGCCACCACGGCAGCCATCATCAGTAGATATTCGGGGTGAGAGGCATAGCCAAGGCTGCCTGCGATGGGCGTAATAAAGCCAAAGACGAGCACCAGAAACAGCGCTGTGAGGCTTCCCACAAGGGTGAAGGCGGTGGAGAACACGGTGTCGGGACGCTCGTGCTCGTCGTTGGCGAAGCGGAAGAGGGTCGTCTCCATGCCGAAAGTCAGTAGCACGAGGATGAGCGCTGTGTAGGCGTAGATGTTTGTACTCACGCCGTAGTCGCCCGACTCCTTCGGCATGTAGTGTGTGTAGAGCGGCACAAGCAGATAGTTGAGGAAGCGTCCTACTATGCTGCTCAAGCCGTAGATCACGGTATCTTTTACGAGAGAGTTAAGTTTCGCCATACGAGTTTTGCGGCTTTTGCGGTCGTGCGGGAACGAGGCCTCAGGCCTTCGGGTCAGAACCCTTAAGCCTTTCGGCCGAAACCCTTAAGGGTTATTGGCAAAACCCTTAAGGGTTTTTGCTTGAACCCTTGGGCTTATTTTTTCCGCAGGCCAGCGGTGTCTTTAAAGATGGTCGACAGTTTGCTGTTATTTCGCGAGAAGCCTGCACGTGCCAGCGCGCGTGCAGGCTTCTTCTTTTTGTGGCTTCTTGGGTTATTTAGTCATCGAGTAGACCACGTCCATGATGTCCTTGCCCAGTTGGTCAGCAGCCTCCATGGTGGCGGCCTCCGAGTAGACGCGTATGATGGGCTCGGTGTTCGACTTGCGCAGGTGTACCCACTTGTCGGGGAAGTCTATTTTCACGCCGTCGATGTCGTTGACCTCTTCGTTCTTATAGAGTTCCTTTACCTTTGCCAGGATGGCGTCGACGTCGGTGTCCGGGGTGAGGTCTATGCGGTTCTTGGCGATGCAGTAGGGGGGATAGGTTGCGCGCAGCTCGCTGGTCTTCAGTCCGCGCTTGGCCAGATAGGTGAGAATGAGTGCTATGCCAACAAGTGCGTCGCGCCCATAGTGTGCGGCAGGATAGATAACGCCGCCGTTGCCTTCGCCTCCGATGACGGCGTTTGTGGCCTTCATCTTAGTGACTACGTTCACCTCGCCCACGGCTGAAGCGTTGTAGTCGCAGCCGTATTTGCGCGTCACGTCGCGCAGTGCGCGCGTCGACGACAGGTTCGAGACGGTGTTGCCCGGTGTGTGCTGCAGGATATAGTCGGCCACGGTGACGAGTGTGTACTCCTCGCCGTACATGGTGCCGTCTTCGCAGAAGAGCGCCAGGCGGTCCACGTCGGGGTCTACGACGAAGGCGATGTCGTGCTCACCCTTTTGCATGAGAGCCTTGATGTCGCCGAGGTTCTTCTCCAAGGGCTCGGGGTTGTGCTGGAAGTCGCCCGTGGGTTCGCCGTAGAGGCAGGTCACGGTCTCCACTCCGAGCTGCTCGAGCAGCTTGGGCAGGATGATTCCGCCGACGGAGTTCACAGTGTCGAGAGCCACTTTGAACTTGCGTGCGCGGATAGCGTCCACGTCGACGAGCTCGAGCGCCTTGACGAGGTCGATGTGGCGCTGGTCGTAAGTGTCGTCCTCGCGATAGTGTCCGAGGTGGTCCACGTCGGCATATTCGAAGTCCTCGGCAGCCGCTATGCGCAGCACCTCTGCGCCCTCCTGGGCATTGAGGAATTCGCCGTCGCTGTTCAGCAGCTTCAGTGCGTTCCACTGGCGCGGGTTGTGGCTGGCGGTGAGTATGATGCCTCCGCAGGCCTTCTCCATCGTCACTGCGATTTCAGTCGTAGGCGTGGTGGCCAGGCCTATGTTGACCACGTCGAAGCCCATGCCCATGAGCGTTCCGCAGACCACGTTCTTCACCATCTCGCCCGAGATGCGTGCGTCGCGTCCCACGACGATTTTGTTAGTGCCCACGGTCTCCGTCTTGCGAATGAGCGTAGCGTAGGCCGAGACGAACTTCACGATATCCAGCGGGTTGAGCGTGTCGCCGGCGCGGCCTCCTATGGTGCCGCGTATGCCGGAAATAGATTTGATGAGAGTCATAGTGGTTAGTTTTTGTTTATGAGTTTATGTCGGTGAATTGTTTTGTCTGGTTTGTCAGAGCCTATGCTGAGTCCTGATTTCGGCCACAAAAATAGTCATTTAGCTTCGTATTCCCGCATCTTCGGGCACTTTTTTTGTGCTAAAAACATCTTTTACGAAATTAATTTGTGAAAAATGAGCTTACGTAAGCCGCTTTATCTTATCTTTGTACCCATGAAAGCTTCTGTACTTCACGTCGTTCGCAACATGCGAGCGCAGATTTTCTATATGCTCCTGCTGCTGTCAGCCATGCCGGCAGCAGCACAGACGCCAGCCTCGCCGCCCACTACCGTTGCCGGCTGGGCTGACCGCCTCGCGCGCTTCGGCTCGGGCATCCCGCAGGAGAAAGTGTTCGTGCACATGGACAACACCTGCTACTTCCTGGGCGACACCATCTGGTTTGCAGCCTACACCCGCCGCACCGACCGCCATGCACCGTCAAACGTCAGCGGAGTGCTCTACGTGGAACTGCTCAATCAGGACGGTTACCTCGTAGAGCGTCAGCTCGTTGAGATGCATGAAGGCCGCGCCCACGGAGCTTTTGCCCTGCCCGACACCCTCTACGGCGGCTTCTACGAGCTGCGGGCTTACACCCGCTGGCAGCTCAACTGGGGCATCACCGAGAAGGAGCATACGCCCTACGCCGAGCAGTGGTTCTACTCCGAGGCTATGGCGAAGGACTTTTATCGCGACTATGAGAAGCTCTACAGCCGCGTCTTTCCCGTCTACGACAAGCCTGAGCGCCCCGGCGAGTTCTTCCACGACATGACGTCGCGCCCCCTGCGCCGCTATTTCAGCAGCGGAGCTGAGGAACCGCAGCCGCGGCTCTCGCTCTTTCCCGAAGGCGGAAACCTCGTTGGTGGCACGCCCTGCCGCATGGCTTTTGAGGCCGCTACGGAGACTGGCGAAGCGCTCGAAGGGCGCGTAAGCCTCGCCAACAGCAGTGGCAACGTGGTTGCCGAGGCGGCCACCGTCAGTCGCGGACGCGGACTTCTGAGCTTTACCCCTCAGGCCGGCGAGAGATATACAGCCACTTTCACTGCCGCCGAAGGGCGCAGTGCCAGCCAGAAGACCGAGCGAGTTGAGGCCGACGGCGTTGCGCTGACCGTCGCCCGTCAGGCCGACGACTATACCTTTGAGATTGCAGCCCAAGGCGCAGCAGCCGGGCGGGAGCTCGGACTCACCGTCATGCACGAGGGTGTGGTCGTTCAGAGCCAAGTGATAGCACCTGCTTCTACGCCCTCGAGGATAAAGTTTGAGGCCGCAAAAAGCAGTGGGAGTCAGGCGGAAACCACGGCAGGTCTGCACCAAGTGACGATCTTCGACGCCGACGGCCGTGTCTGGGCCGACCGCCTCTTCTTTGTAATGCCAGCTGAAATGTCTGCTTCGGCCCTCGTCGTAGGAGGATTGAAGGACGAATACGAGCCTTTCGAGCAGGTCAGCCTCGACGTTGCCACTGCCGCCCCGGCCTCTGCATCCGACGCCTCTGCCACTGCGCTCTCCATCGCTGTTCGCGATGCGGGCTCGAGCGACTACACTTTCGACACGTCGAACATCCTCACCGAGATGCTCCTGTCGTCTGAGATACGCGGCTACGTGCCTGACCCCGCCTATTTCTTCGAGGCCGATGATGACGAACATCGTGTTGCCCTCGACCTGCTGATGCTCACGCAGGGTTGGCGCCGCTTTGCCTGGCACGCTATGGCTACGCCCGGCGCCTTCGAACTCTCGCAGCCCGCCGAGACCCGCACTCAGATTCTCCGAGGCGAGGTGCTCAACTATACAACCCGCACCCCGCAGGACGACGTGAGAGGCTTAGGCGAGGTGCCCCTGCCTTATAATCTGGAAGAACGCATCGCCCGTCTGCACCCCGGCGAGGAGCGCGACTTCCTGGACAGCCTCCGAGACAGCGGCGAAATCTCCACCGAGGATGAATACGAGAACCTCGGTCAGGGCGAAATCTTCCAGACCATCGTGGCCGAGATCTATGCCAAGGAACGCCATTTCCCCTCGGGCAGCTACCAGATGAACGCTCCCATCGCCACCAGCCGCTTCTTCCAGAAGGAGGCGTCGCTGGGCAACGAGGTGCGCGTCCACGCCGAGTTCACGCAGCCCGGCAGCGAATCCGTCATCGGTGATATGGATACTCGCAATGGAATGTTCAATATTCCGGCTCCGCGCTTCAACGGGTACTGCGTTTTCTTCCTTGCTGCCAGCGACACCACAAAGTGGCAGTCGGCCCGCCACACGTGGATAGACATGGACGAGACAAAGAACCCTGAGTTCTATCTGCGCATAGCCTGGCCCTACCCACGCTTCACAAAAGCCTACAACCACTACCAGACCTCATACCGCGAAGCGCCTTCTGACTCTCCGCAGGCCGCACAGACTTCGCTCTTCAACCCAAAGACTTTCGAGACGCAGATGAGCGGTTTGACCGTCAGGGCCCGTCGTGGCGGCCTGCGACGCTTCGACCCCTCGGCACCAGCCCTCGTCGTCGATGCCTACGAAGCGTTCAACGAGGTCTGCGACGCTGGCTTCGCAGCTGGATTCTACGGCGGTCGCACATCATTCATTAATAGTATAGCACGCGCGTACGTAGGCGATATGAACACGTCTCACGCCTATCTGCTCGAACCGCGCTACGATGGCACCAACATTTCGCGGCAGCGTTCGGCTCAGGCCATGAACCGCTTCAACATGCTGGCCAACCTCGACAGCGTGCGCATCTACACTGATTTCAACCCGCGCTACGGCGCCGACCCACGCGCCACAGAGGATAATGTAGACCGCGTGAGCGTGGACCTGCGCCAGCTGCCCGATGATGGCAGCCGCGTCACCTACCGCGACCGCCGCTACATCCTCCAAGGCTTCTCTGAGGCTGAGGAGTTCTACAACCCCGACTACAGCCGCCACGCACTCCCAGAAGGGCAGGCCGACTACCGCCGCACCATATATTGGAACCCCGAGCTGCAGCTCGATGCCCAGGGACGTGCGCGCATCAGCTTCTACACAGGCAGCCGTCCGGCAACGCTCGCCGTGAGCGCCAACGGACAGACGGCAGGCGGAAAACTCCTTACTAACTGAGGACCCACCCCCGACCATCGCAAGTTTATTGCACCACAGATTACACAGATTATACAGATTATTTGTCCTATGGTTATGAAAAATCTGTCTTATATTTCACAGATTTCTGAGCAGCACGCTACGCGAGTGCTGAATGTATGTCGTCGTCACTTCACCCGAAAGAGGCGAAGCCTTTCGCTCTAAAATCTGTGAAATACAGATATAATCTGATAATCAAAGGCAATGAAATATGATTAATCTGTGTAATCTGTGGTAAAAAAGTATATGCTAAATTAGAATAATAACTAATCCTTCTATTATGAACGAAAAACTGTTTTCCATCGTCGACCAGTTCGCCATTTGCGGCACGGTCGCAGAGATCAAGCCCCTCGGCGAGGGACTTATCAACGACACCCTCCTCGTGCGCACCGCACAGACTGAGGCTCCCGACTACGTACTTCAACGTGTAAACACAAACGTCTTCCCCGATGTGGACATGCTCATGGGCAACATCCGCGCCGTGACAGGCCACATCCGCCAGAAACTCGAGGCTCGCGGCGAGGCCGACATCGACCGCAAGGTGCTCACCTTCGTGCCGCTGAAGGAGGACTCCACGAAGCTCTACACCACTGTCGAGGGTGAACCATGGCGACTGATGGTGTTCATCAACGATGCTGTAACGAAGCAGGCCGTCAACCCCGAGTCCAGCGAAGCCGCAGGCGAGGCCTTTGGCGACTTCCAGGCCATGCTGGCCGACATCCCCGTAGAGCTCGGCGAGACCATAAAGGACTTCCACAATATGGAGTTCCGCCTCGAGCAGCTCAAGGAAGTCATAGCCAAGGACCCCGCAGGGCGCGTCCAGAGCGTGCAGTCCATCATCGACGAGCTGCTGTCTTACGCCGACGAGATGACCGCCGCCGAGCGTCTCGGCCGCGAGGGCAAGCTGCCAAAACGCATCTGCCACTGCGACACGAAGGTCAACAACATGATGTTCGACAAGCAGGATCGCGTGCTCTGCGTCATCGACCTCGACACCGTAATGCCCAACTTCATCTTCTCTGACTACGGCGACTTCCTGCGCACAGCAGCCAACTTCACAGCCGAGGACGACCCCGACCTCTCAAAGGTTGGCTTCAACATGGAGATTTTCAAGGCTTTCACCCGCGGCTACCTGCGTTCGGCCAAAAGCTTCCTCACGCCGCTGGAGAAGGATATGCTGCCCTATGCTGCAACCCTCTTCCCCTACATGCAGGCCGTGCGCTTCCTCTGGGACTATATCTCGGGCGACAAATACTGGAAGTGCAAATACCCCGAACACAACCTCGACCGCGTGCGCAATCAGCTCGCCCTCTTCCGCAGCGCCTACGCCCTGAAGCCAAAAATGGCCCATTTCATCGAACAGCAGTAGGCTTCTTGGCATAGTTGACAAGGACATGATAAAAACACGGCCGGTTGCATCCGAGGATACAACCGGCCGTGTTGTCTTATTCAAGCGTCTGGATTGGCATGTTCAGACAGCTGAATTATGAGCTCCACTGGTGAGACCCTGAAATTAGAGCGGACCAGATTCAGTTGACTCTTTCGTCGCTCTCAGTCCTGCGGGCAATGTCCTGCAGCACCAAACCTGCAAGCGTGCAGCCGAAGATGGAGGTGATGTGCATGAGGCTGCCGTTGATGTTCGAGCGTTTGTTCGCCGTCGCCTCGTGCTCGGGGAGGGCTGCAGAGCGGTTGTGCATAAGCTCGTCGGAGTAGACGCACTGGAACTTGCGGCGCGGCCGTCGGCCCTGCCGCTTGAAGAGGTTGCGCAGGGCGCGGGCAAGAGGGTCGCCCTGCACCTTCCAGAACTCGGCAATGCGGATGCGCGAAGGATCCATCTTCAGCGCTGCGCCCATCGACGAGAACAGGCGCGTGCGGCTTTGGCAGGCGCGCTCTATGAGCAGGGCCTTGTCGTGGAGAGAGTCTATGGCGTCGATGACGTAGTCGAAGGCGTCGAGGTCGAAGTCGTCGGCCGTCGAGGCGGTGTAGGTCTGCTCTCTCACGGCCACGTCGGCGTCGGGATTTATCTCTAAAAGCCGCTCGCGCAGGGCGAGCACTTTAGGCCGACCGACGGTGCGCGTCGTTGCCATCAGCTGGCGGTTGATGTTTGAGGAGCATACCACGTCGTTGTCGACGATTGTCAGGTGCCCCAACCCTGTGCGGATGAGGCTCTCGGCGCACCAGGAGCCTACGCCTCCGATGCCGAAGATTATGACGCGCGACTCCGCAAGACGTTGCATGACGTCGGCGCCTAAGAGTAGCGTAGCTCTGTTGAAAATGGGATCCATGCGATGTGGTGAGAATGTTTAAGCCAGTGCTTGTGGTGGCGCTGGCGCTAATGTGTTTCAGCCCTTCACCTTCTTCCCTTTGCGAGGCTTGAAGTCGAAAGTCTGCTGAACCTTGCCCGAGAGCAGGTTGTGAATGGTGATGTGTAGCTGCCGCTCGCGCACCTCGCCCTCGATTACGGTGGGGAACTTCTCTGGCCGCTTCTTGCCATTGTACTCGCCCATCTCGGGGCCTCCGCCCACGATCTGCGCCCATGAGCGGTCTGCGGTCGGCTCGTCGTAGCGGTAGCAGTGCTGGTGAGCGGTAATAATCAGCTGAGCCCCGGCTTTCTCAAGCAGGGGGCACCACATCTTGGCGCAGGTTCGTTGCCACATGGCGAAGTCCTGACTGTAGCGCGGGTCGTGGTCGTCGGGCGCCACATCGCCGGGGTTTCGCTTGGGATTGCTGTCGAAAAGTGGTATGTGGCAGAAGGCGACAATGAATGGCGCGCTGGCTATTTCAGGCCGCTTGAGAGCGTCGCGCAGCCATTCTGTCTGAGCCTCGCGGTACTTTTTCATCTTGAAGATGCCGGCGAATTTTGGGTTCGTGTCGAGCTTGTCCTCGCCTGTGTCGAGGCCTATCATGGCAACATCGCCCATGCGAACTGCGAAGTTGCGCCCGAGGTCCCAGTCGCGTGTGTTGCGCTCTTCGGGCTGACGGAACATCCAGACGCGTTCCAGGTGGCGGTTTGCCAGGCCCCGGAAGTCGTGGTTGCCGGTGCAGAAGAGATAGGGTGTGCGGGCGGCATAGTCCTTGCGGTCTATCTCCGGCTTGAGGTAGATGCGGGTCTGCGCCTCAATGGTCTCTTCAACGTTGCTTGCATCACCGTTCCAGACGACGCATGAGGGCGACAACTGGGCTATCTTCTCTATGGCCAACCCGAAAGGAACCCACTGAACGTGGGTGTCGTTGATGACGCAGAAGTGGGCACGGGCCGCAGTGCCGGCGGTGGTGAAACTGTAGATCGTGGGGTCGTCCTCGGTGCCCAAGTTCTTCATTGAGTAGCCTCCTTTGTAGTCGATGCGGTCGGCGCCAATACGATAATAATATGTAGTGGCCGGTTCGAGGCCGGTGATGCGCACCTGTACGATGCGGTCAGAGATGTCAGCTGTGCGGTAGCCGCCGCTCATCACCTTGCGACCGTCGCTAAGGTCGGACTTCCTTCCGATTATTACGAAGCCACTGGCCATGGCCGTGACGGCGAAGACAATGCCGATGCTCGTCTCTGCATAGTTCTGGAGCATCGGGGGTGATGCGATGAGACGGTCTGTGGCCTCCGTGGCAGAAGGCTCGTCGGCTGGCTCTGATGGGGTGGTGGAGGCTTCGGTCGAAGCCGTATCAAGCCACGTGGCTGCCTTGGCGACATCGGCTGTGCCTACGGCTGCCGATGCCAGCATGGTTTTCTTTATGAAATCTCTTCTATTCATCTTTTTTGGAATTAGATTCAGTGCAAAGGTAAACAAAAGTTCACAGTTTGAGCCCCGAGTGTGAAAGTTTTTTCACTTTTCTTTTGTCTTATCGCCAAAAACACCTATTTTTGCGCCATGAAAGGCCTTTATGTCCTTTGCAAACCGTATTTCAAACTGTAAATTATTCCAATTTCAAATCTTTATTCCTATCTTTTTATGTGGTTAATTAACTCATCTATCGGAAGGAAAGTGGTCATGTCCGTAACTGGTCTGGCACTCATTCTCTTCCTGACGTTTCATGCGAGCATGAACGTAGTGGCTCTGTTCAGCGCAGAAGGCTACAACATGATCTGCGAATTCCTTGGGGCCAACTGGTACGCCGTAGTCGCAACTGCTGGCTTGGCTGCATTGATGGCCCTGCACTTTGTCTTCGCCATCATCCTCACCATCCAGAACAAGCGGGCACGCGGCACCGATTCGTATGCCGTCACCGTCAAGCCCGAGAAGGTTGAATGGTACAGCCAGAACATGTTCCTGCTCGGATGCATCATCTTCCTTGGCCTCTGCCTGCACCTCTGGGACTTCTGGTACAATATGATGTTTGCCGAACTCAAGGACCCCCTGGCTGCCGTGACATCCATTCCCTCGCCTACGGACGGCTACACTTGGATTGTCTACAACTTCTACGAGCGCCCGGGACACATCGTCTTCGCAATCATCTACCTCGTATGGTTCTGTGCTATCTGGCTTCACATGAACCATGGCTTCTGGAGTGCTATCCAGACGCTCGGATGGAGCGGCAAGATATGGCACAACCGCTGGCAGTGCATAGGCTTCATCTGGTCGACCATCGTCATCCTGATGTTTGCCGTCGTAGTCATTAAGTTCGCCATTTGGGGCGATGCGCCTATCTGTGGATAACCTTTAATGCTTGAACCTATAAAACCTTACAATTATGTCTGAACAAGTTAAGAAGATTGACAGTAAAATACCTGAGGGACCCGTTGCTGAGAAATGGACTAACTATAAGGCACATCAGCGTCTGGTCAACCCGAAGAACAAACTGAAGCTCGATGTCATCGTCGTTGGAACCGGTCTGGCTGGCGCCAGCGCCGCTGTTTCCCTCGGCGAGATGGGCTTCAATGTCCTCAACTTCTGCATCCAAGACAGCCCCCGCCGCGCACACTCCATCGCCGCACAGGGCGGTATCAATGCAGCCAAGAACTATCAGAACGACGGCGACAGCGTTTATCGTCTGTTCTACGACACCGTCAAGGGTGGCGACTACCGCGCCCGTGAGGCCAATGTCTACCGCCTTGCCGAGGTCAGCAATAATATCATCGACCAGTGCGTGGCCCAGGGGGTGCCCTTCGCTCGCGAATATGGCGGCATGTTGGCCAACCGCTCTTTCGGTGGAGCGCAGGTCAGCCGTACATTCTATGCCAAGGGTCAGACCGGTCAGCAGCTGCTGCTCGGCGCCTATAGCTCGCTTAGCGCACAGGTGCAGGCCGGCAAGGTGAAGCTCTTCACACGCTATGAGATGGAGGACGTAGTCATCGTCGATGGCCGTGCACGCGGCATCATCGCCAAGAACCTCGTGACAGGTAAGCTCGAGCGCTTCGGCGCCAACGCCGTTGTCATCGCCACCGGCGGCTACGGCAACGCATACTTCCTCTCCACCAACGCCATGGGCTGCAACTGCACGGCTGCCGTACAGTGCTACCGCAAGGGTGCCTACATGGCCAACCCCTCCTACGTACAGATTCACCCCACCTGCATCCCCGTGCATGGCGACAAGCAGTCCAAGCTGACACTGATGTCCGAATCGCTGCGTAACGACGGCCGCATCTGGGTGCCCAAGAAGCTCGAAGATGCCAAGAAGCTGCAGGAAGGCACGCTGCAAGGCTGGGAGATTCCCGAAGAGGACCGCGACTACTATCTGGAGCGCCGCTATCCCGCCTTCGGTAACCTCGTGCCTCGCGACGTGGCCAGCCGTGCCGCCAAGGAGCGTTGCGACAAGGGCTTCGGCGTGAACAACACCGGCCTCGCTGTCTTCCTCGACTTCTCCGAGAGCATCAACCGCCTCGGCCTCGACGCCATGAAGCAGCGCTATGGCAACCTCTTCGACATGTACGAGGAAATCACCGACGTATATCCCGGCGACCTCGCCAACGAGATCAACGGCGTGAAGTATTACAAGCCCATGATGATCTACCCCGCCATCCACTACACCATGGGCGGCGTCTGGGTTGATTATGAGCTGCAGACTTCCATCCCCGGCCTGTTCGCAATCGGCGAGTGCAACTTCTCCGACCACGGAGCCAACCGCCTTGGTGCTTCAGCTCTCATGCAGGGCTTGGCCGACGGCTACTTCGTCCTTCCCTACACCATCCAGAACTATCTCTCCGACCAGGCTATCTGGCCGCGCATCAGCACCGACCTGCCCGAGTTCGCAGCCACTGAGAAGGCCGTTGACGACGAACTCACCCGTCTGCTCAATATCAAGGGCAAGCGCTCTGTAGACAGCATACACAAGGAACTCGGCCACATCATGTGGGAGTACGTCGGCATGGGTCGCACCGCCGAGGGTCTGCAGGAAGGCATCAAGAAGATGAAGGAACTGCAGAAAGAGTTCGATACGAACCTCTTCGTTCCCGGCTCCAAGGAAGGTCTCAACGTGGAGCTCGACAAGGCTATCCACCTCCGCGACTTCTTCACCATGGGTGAGCTCGTGGCTCACGACGCCCTCAGCCGCAACGAGAGCTGCGGCGGTCACTTCCGCGAGGAATACCAGACCGAGGAAGGCGAAGCCAAGCGCGACGATGAGAACTACTTCTACGTCGGCTGCTGGGAGTATCAGGGTGAAGGAAAGGATCCCGAACTCATCAAGGAGCCTCTGGAGTACGAAGCAATCAAGGTACAAACCCGTAACTACAAGAACTAAAAGACCATGGCAAAGAATATATCCGTAACTATCAAGTTCTGGAAACAGAACGGCCCGAAGGAGAAGGGCCACTTCGACACCCATGAGTTGAAGAATATTCCCGACGACACCTCCTTCCTCGAGGCCCTCGACATCATGAACGAGGAGCTCATCGAGGCCAGTAAGGAGCCTTTCGTCTTCGACCACGACTGCCGCGAAGGCATCTGCGGCATGTGCTCGCTCTACATCAACGGCACACCTCATGGCAAGACCGAGCGCGGCGCCACCACCTGCCAGCTCTACATGCGCCGCTTCAAGGACGGCGAGACCATCACCGTGGAGCCCTGGCGCTCTGCCGGCTTCCCCGTCATCAAGGACTGCATGGTCGATCGCGGTGCCTTCGACAAGATTATCCAGGCTGGTGGCTACACCACCATCCGCACAGGCCAGGCTCAGGACGCCAACGCCATCCTCATCCCCAAGCAGGATGCCGACGAGGCCATGGACTGCGCTTCCTGCATCGGCTGCGGTGCTTGCGTAGCCGCTTGTAAGAACGGTTCCGCCATGCTCTTCGTCTCTTCGAAGGTTTCCCAGCTTGCCCTCCTGCCCCAGGGCCGTCCCGAGGCAGCCAAGCGCGCCAAGGCCATGGTCGCCAAGATGGACGAGCTCGGCTTCGGCAACTGCACCAACACCCGCGCTTGCGAGGCCGTTTGCCCGAAGAACGAGACTATTGCCAACATCGCACGACTCAATCGCGAGTTCATCAAGGCTAAGCTGGCCGACTAACCCACGAGGCTACACCTTATTATATATAAAGGGGTGGGCAGCACACCGCTGTCCACCCCTTTTTTCTTAAGCCCATACGAATGCAAGAAGAGGAAGAGAAACATTATAGCAACTATGGAGCCGTTCGCGGTGAGACGAAGCCTAACGAGCATCGGCGAGCGTTTGCTCACGACTATCAGGATGCAGGAACATATATGGTGACGATAGTCACTGAGGGTTGGGTGCCAGTGTTTGGACATATTGAAGGTAATGCTCTTGCAACGAAGAAGCAGGACTGGATTGCGTGGATGCACGACAGGGAGGCGCCGCACATCGTGTTGTCAGAGCTCGGACGGCGGATACTTGAGGAGGAAGTACCGAAAATCGGCCACTTCTTTCCGCAGGTGGAGGTATGGCGGGTGGCTATGATGCCCGACCATATCCACCTGCTCATCTGCGTGAAAGAGCAATTGCCGGAGGGGAAGCACTTGGGGCAGGTCGTTCGGGGATTTAAGACAGGCTGCACACGAGCATGGTGGGCGCTGCAGGATGCTGGCAAGCTGCCCGGCGAAAAAGTGCCGGGCACAATTGGCGTGCAGACGGCGTCGGTACAGACTGCCACTACAGCAACAGCGGCAGTGCAGACCACTATAACAGAAGATGAAGGCAGCAGGCAGTCTGTTGTCTCCGAGGCTTTATATTCGGACAGTGGTAGTATAGCAAACGTGGCAAATAGTCGCCCCCTCCTCTTTGCACCTGGCTACTCCGACCGCATCATCTGCCGTCCAGGCATGCTTGACAGCATCAAACGCTATATGCTCGAGAACCCTCTCCGTGCCCGCATCCGCCAAGAATGTCCTCGTCTTATGGAACGGCGGTTGCACCTATGGGTCAACGGGCGCGAATATGCAGCCTTCGGTAACCTTTTCTTGCTGAAATACCCTTTAAAGGAACAGGTATTCTTTCATCGTTACACAGAGGTGGGCGCTTCTGAGCGCAAAACAATATTGGCTTCAAGCCAACTCACAGAAAAGGAACAGCAACACATCAATGCTGACCCACAGCGGATGCCGACCCATCTCACTGCCTTCTATACTGAAGAGCGTGCCCGCCTGCTTAAGGCTGCCGATGAGGGCGTGGTGCTGGTGACGCCTGGCATTTCTAAGGGCGAGAGCCTCGTTGTGCAGGAGGCTTTAGACGACGAATATCCCCTGATCCTTTTGCAGGCCCGACCCATTGGCCCTTATTGGAGGCCCGACCATCAACGATTCTTTGCCTGTTCCACGGGCAGCCTGCTTATCCTTTCGCCTTGGGAGCTTGAAGGTTTCTCCGACTACGAACACTTCCATCGCCTCAACGATTTGGCACGAGAGATATGTGAAACGACAGAAGTCCGCATTATGGAATATAGCAAACTTATGGGCTAAACAGCATCTTAAGTTGTGGCCTTGGCAAAAAAAAACGTTGTTCTTTGTTACTCATTGTTCATTATTTTGTAACTTTGCAACGATTTTAGATTTTAATTCACTACTGTCCCGTTAAAGTGGACTAATCGTTCTTTGAAATCTCTGAAATAAAGTCTTTTACGAGCAGTTTTAAGTGCGCGACGATTTGAATTTGTAATTTTGCAGCCTTTTAATAAGGATTGCAGATGAACAAAGACA
>JAFUFW010000041.1 GCA_017469685.1 Bacteroidaceae bacterium
GAAGTCGTCGAGGAAGGGAACCTCTTCCAGTGCGCGGGCGCCATAGAAGTAGTGCATCGGGCGCTTGCGGTCCTCGTCGCTGACGCCGTTACCCTTGAGCATGTGCATGATTTGAGCACGCAGGGGAGCCATACCGGCACCACCGCCGACCCAGATCATCTCGCGACCCGTGCCGTACTGCGGACGGAACTCACCGTAGGGGCCGCTCATGATGACCTTGTCACCTGGCTTCAGCGAGAAGATGTAGCTGGAAGCGATACCCGGGTTGACGTCCATGAAGCCCGGGCCCTGGTCCTTCGGTTTGAAGGGAGGCGTGGCGATGCGGACGTTCAGGGTGATGATGTCGCCTTCGTCCGGATAGTTGGCCATGGAGTATGCACGGATGGTCTCCTCGGGGTTCTTGCACTTGAGGGGGAAGAGTCCGAACTTCTCCCAGGCAGGCAGATAAGTGTCGCCGATAAGGCTCTTGTCGAAGTCCTTGTCGTAGTCGATGCAGTCGAATTTCGGGATGCGGATCTGAGCGTAGGAACCCGGCTCGAAGTCCATGTGCTCGCCCGGAGGCAGAGCGACCTTGTACTCCTTGATGAAGGTAGCCACGTTCTTGTTACCAATGACGGTGCACTCCCATTCCTTGACGCCGAGCACGCTGTCTGGCACCTGAATGCCGAGGTCGCCCTTGACCTTGCACTGACATCCGAGGCGCCAGTGGTCCTTAATTTCCTTGCGGGTGAAATGGCCCTTCTCGGAGTCCAGAATCTCGCCGCCGCCCTCTGTTACCTGGCACTTGCACTGACCGCAAGAGCCTTTGCCGCCGCAGGCGGAGGGGAGATAGACACCCTCGGCAGCGAGGGTAGAGAGCAGGCTGGCACCCTGCGGCACGGACAGCGTGTCCTTGCCGTTCATTGTGATGGTGACGTTACCACTCGGAGAGAGGTACGCCTTTGCCACAAGCAGGATGATAACCAGCGCGATGATGATCACGAGGAAGACCACAATGCTTGTTAAGATGAGTGATGTATTCATAATATCTTTTTACGATTAGAGGTTTAATCCTGAAAAGCACATGAAGGCCATGGCCATCAGGCCGACGGTGATGAACGTAATACCAAGCCCCTGAAGAGGACGGGGCACGTCGGTGTAGGCCATCTTCTCGCGAATGGCAGCCAGACACGTGATGGCCAGCAGCCAACCGATGCCGGAGCCAAGGGCATAAGCGATGCTATCCCACACGTTCAGGATGGCCTGAGAATTGGTGTCGGGCATGGTGATGCGCTGCTGCATGAACAGCGAGGCACCCATGATGGCGCAGTTCACGGCAATCAGGGGGAGGAAGATGCCGAGGGCAGCATACAGCGATGGGCTGAAGCGCTCGACTACCATCTCCACCAACTGAACGATACCGGCAATGACGGCGATGAAGAGGATGAACGAGAGGAAACTCAGGTCCACTCCCTCGACCAGACAGTCGGGACCAAGGACATAGACCTGCAGGAGGTAATCGACAGGCACGGTGATGAGCAGCACGAAGGTGACTGCCACGCCGAGGCCGAGCGCAGTCTTCACGCTCTTGGACACAGCCAGATAGGAGCACATACCCAAAAAGAACGCGAAGATCATATTGTCCACAAAGATGGAGCGGACGAATAGGCTAATTAAATGTTCCATAGTTTAATTTTACGATTTTACGATTTACGGATTCTACGATTGAATACACAATTGCATGAGATAGTGAAATTGTGAAATTTTCCAATTGTGAAATGAGTGAAATCGTTCAATTGTGAAATTGTCCAATTATTGGAGTTCTTTATTATACGCACGATGTGCCCAGATGACGCAACCGACGATGATCAGCGACATGGCGGGCATAGTCATCATGCCGTTGTTCATATAGCCGTGTTCGTAGCACCACTCGGGAATGACCTGGAAGCCTAAAAGGCTGCCCGAGCCGAGGAGCTCGCGCACGAAACCTACAATAACGAGGATGATAGCATATCCGATGCCGTTGCCGATGCCGTCGAGGAACGAAGGCCAGGGCTTGTTCATCATGGCAAACGCCTCCAGACGACCCATCAGAATACAGTTGGTGATAATCAGGCCTACGTAGACGGAGAGCTGAACGCTCACGTCGTAGGCAAAGGCCTTCAGTACCTGAGAAACGATTGTCACCAGCGCGGCCACCACCACCAACTGGACGATGATACGGATGCGGTTGGGAATCGAATTGCGGATAAGGGATATAATCAAGTTGGAGAAAGCGGTGATGATGGTCACAGAGAGCCCCATCACGATAGCTGGCTCGAGCTGAGCCGTAACGGCCAGTGCAGAACAGATGCCAAGCACCTGAACGACGACTGGGTTGTTCAGGTTCAGTGGCCCGACCAGTGCTTCCCGATTTGCTTTAGATAATAGAGACATAATGTAAATATACGATTTAACGATTTACAACTTTAATTCACTCAGCTTGTTCTGATTCACCTTGGCAGCAAGGTTTATCACAACCTTCCTTGCCTCCACAACCGCCACAGCCTTCAGCCTTCTGGCAGCAGCCTGATGGCTTGCTGCCACCGAGGGCATTGACATACTGTTGGATGCCGGTGAGCACCATCTCACCTACACCTTTGGAGGTCAGTGTGGCACCAGTAACGCCGTCTACTTCAGTCTCGGCTGTTGAGCTGCCTTTCTTGACAACTGTAAGGGCTACATTACCATCTTCACCCAGCACGGGGCGACCGATGAATTGCTCTTGGAACTTGGCTTCCTTGATTAGAGCGCCAAGACCTGCGGTTTCGCTCTCATGATCAAAGTATGCACCAAGAACCTTCTGGAGGTCAGGCGTCACCGCCACATAGCCCCAAAGACCGCCCCAGAGGCCGCGCCCCTTGAGAGGAAGCACGAGGGCGTCTGCGCCGTCGGCCGTCTTTGAACGATAGACAGGAAACTTCTCTCCAATCTCCTTAGTGTCAACGCCGAAGGCATCTTCGCCTTCAAGCACCTGACCGTCGGGAGTCAGCACACAAGTTTCTTGAATCAGTTCGTTGTACTTGCCTTCAACCTCGCTCTTTGCCAAGCCGCGAACATTGAGGGAGGCAAGAATCTGAGATTTCTTGTCAATAGCTACGTTTGCATCCTGTTTAGATTTGAGCGCACTGCTCACGAAAGCCAACAGGAATGCGACAAGAATCACCATCACTGCTGCATAGCAGATGGTATAGATATTACCATTGGTATTGATACCCTTTGATTTTACTTCTGTAAGGTGAGAAGTGTCAGCGCCACAGATAGGGCACTTGTCGGGCATAGATGCGGCTTCGAAGGTCTGGCCGCACTGACTGCAATAAAATTTCTTTGCCATATCTGTTACTTTTTAATTGCGCGTTGGGCACGTTTGGAGATGTTACGGCTGACGAAACAGTAGTCAATCAGCGGTGCGAAGAGGTTCATGAGCAGGATGGCAAGCATCATACCTTCGGGATAACCCGGATTGAGCACGCGCACAGTCACGGCTACGAAGCCAATCAAGAAGCCATATATCCACTTGCCTCCTTCCGTTCGGGCACTGGTGACAGGGTCTGTGGCCATGAACACAGCGCCGAAGCAGAAGCCGCCGAGCACCAAGTGCTGGCAGGCATCCAGGGGCGAGAGGCCCAAAGCGTTGTAGCACCAGCCAGTCACTGCGCCGCCGACAAATACGCTAAGCATCGTCTTCCATGAGGCCACGCCTGTCCAAAGCAGCAGAAGGGCGCCGAGGGCGATGGCAATGACGCTTGTTTCACCAACAGAACCAGGAATGAGGCCGATGACCTGATCGCAGAAGCTGGTACTAAGCGAGGTGACACCAGCTGCAATCTCACCGAGAGGCGTTGCTGCCGAGAACGTGTCGGGTACGGCGTAGCCGAGACCAAGGATGGGATTCTGAGCCACCCATACGGTATCATCGCCCGTCATGCTCGATGGATAAGAGAAAAATAGGAACGCGCGCGTGATAAGTGCGACGTTGAAGATGTTCATACCCGTGCCGCCAAAGATTTCCTTGGCAAAGATTACGGCAAAGGCCACGGCGAGCGCCAGGATCCACAGCGGAGTGTTCACCGGGACTATCATCGGTATGATGATACCGCTGACGAGGAATCCTTCATGAATCTCCTCGTTCTTCCACTGAGCAACGGTAAACTCGATGCCCAGACCTACCACGTAGCTGACAATCAGTTTAGGCAGCACGGCAAGGAAACCGTACCAGAACATACCCCAGAAGGTGGCCTGCTCCAGCTGTCCTGCAGCGAGTGCGTTCTGATAACCCACGTTGTACATACCGAAGAGCAACGCAGGCACAAGCGCGATGACCACGAAGGACATAATGCGCTTGCTGTCGATGGCATCGTGCACATGAGTGCCTGTACGCCCCGCAGTAGTATTGGGTACAAAGGCGAACGTGTCGAAGCCATCATAAAGCGAACGGAAGGCATGGAGCTTACCACCCTCCTCGAAGTTCGGCTTTATCTTATCGAAATATTTTCTTAATGCGTTCATTTTATGTGAAGTTTAAGAGTTTTCCTTGCGGAGGATATCAAGGCCCTCGCGCACGATGCGTTGCAATTCCAGCTTGGAGCTGTCCACGAACTCAGCCAGTGCGAAGTCCTCTGGAGCTACTTCGTAGATACCGAGAGCCTCCTGACGGTCGATGTCACCAGTAATAATAGCCTTGACGAGGTAACCAGCATAGATGTCCATGGGGAACACGCGGTCGTACTCGCCAGACATGATCATGTGGCGCTCGCCACCCTTGATGCGGGCATCCAGGGTGTACTCCGTCTTCTTCGGACGCAGCCAGCTGAAGTAGCTGCGGCTGGTCGAGAATTCCTTGCAGCGGGGAGCTATCCATCCCAGCATCTCGTAGACATCATCGCCTTCTGGGATGACGGTAACCTCCGTGGCGTGAGCTGCCAGGAATCCGTCCTTCATAGTCTTCACGCCCACCATGGGGTTGCCATTGATGATGCGCAGGCTCTTCTGCTCGTCAGTCTGACCTTTCAGCACTGAGGCGAGCGGAGCACCCACAACCACCTTGGCGTACTTCGGTGCCTTCACCTCAGAACCAACCACGGCAATGGTGCGCGTCAGGTCCACCTTGCCCGTGAGGGTGAGACGACCAACGAAGATAACCTCCTCGGCACCCAGCGTCCAGACGACCTCGCCCTTGTTGATCGGGTCGACGTGGTTGATCTGCACGCCCACGTTGCCGGCAGGAGCAGGACCGTCGAAGATGGTGACGGTGGCGTCCTTGGCGGCCGTCAGGGCTGTAGCCTTCTGCTTGGCACTGACGCCGATGTGCACCTTGGCAATCTTGCTGAGCAGCGTGAGGCCTGCCTGGAACTCCTTCTCCTGTCCCTGCAGGACATATTCGAAGTCGGCAGCCAGCGGCATGCTGTTGAAAGCGCTGACGAAGATGGCCTTGGGCTTGTCCTCAGGATTCGCCACCACGTCGTACGGACGCTGGCGGAAGAAACCGAACAGACCGCTCTCCAACAGCAACTTCAACGGATCCTTCTCATCGAAGACCTTAGACGTCTGCTTGCCATCGGCATCTACGCGCACGCTCATCACCTTGCGGCGTTCGCCGCGCTCCACGAGGGCCACGGTACCGCTGACAGGCGAAACGAACTTCACTTCGGGATGGTTCTTGTCAACAAACAAGGCATCCCCGACCTTGACAGCATCACCTTCCTTGACTACAACCTTGGGCTTCATGCCACAGAAATCGTCTGGAACCAGAGCGAACTGGCCCTCAACAGCTGTTTGCATAGTTTCCAAGTTTGCTTTGCCCTTGAGATTTACGTCGAGGCCTTTGCGTAACTTGATTACATTTGCCATATAAAATAAGTTATGAATAAATGGTTTTAGCTAAAAACTGCGCAAAATTAACTAAAAAAGATAAATAACGCCGCATAATCCCCAAAGATTTTTGCTGTAAGACTCAAAAAAGACTACTTTTGCTCTCGAATAACAAACAAAGAGCCATCAAAACACTAAAAAATATAGTCCGCATAGTAGCAGGCCTTTTCCTCTTGCTCTATATCGGCGCCATTGTCTTCACGGCCACACCTGCCTTTCAGAGGTGGTTAGCCGCTAAGACAGCTGATGTTTTGAGTGTAGAGTTTCAGACTACAGTTGCTATTTCACGTGTTCGCGTAGGCCTCATCAATCGCCTCGTGCTTGACGACGTCTTGCTGCTTGATCAACAAAACGACACACTGCTTTCGGCGGTACGAATGAGTGCTAAGATGGATGTCGGAGAACTATTCAGAGGACGAATCCGCGTTGACAACGTACAACTTTTTGGCTACAATGTAAAGCTGCGGCGCGATGCTCCAAGCGGGCCTTACAATTTCCAGTTCCTTATAGATAAATTCTCGTCACAGGACACAACGTCTTCACCAATTGACCTTGCTATTAATAATATTATAGTACGGCGGGGAAGCCTGTCACACGACTTGACTTACGAGCCACCATCAGACCGTTTTTCCATCGCTCATTTCCGCCTGAACGACTTGCATATCCGTGCTTCAATAGACTCTCTAACCAATAATTATATCAAAGCTAATATCAGCGAGTTGGGCTTCACTGAACCAAATAGCAAATTAACCATTAAGAACCTTAATGCCGCAATCGCAGCAGCCCCAGAGAAAATAGCTCTTTCTGAGGCTCTCATTACACTTCCCGAGACTGAGCTGAGGCTTGATGCTTTTGTCCAAACCACAGAATCTGGCCAGTGGACCTCGTTGAGTGAAATCAGTGGAAATGTTAACGTGGATGGCATCGTTACGCCCAATGACTTGACAGCCGTAGTTCCACAATCGCATATTATTGATCAGCCTGTTGCCTTGTCTGCTGCCGCCAGCATACAAGATGGTTATGTAAACATTCGTCAACTACAGCTCTCTGCTGATGGATTCAATTTTCTTACATCCGCCAAAGGCCACCTCAACTCGGCCGATGCTACCCTGTCACTGCCATTAGACCAAGCTGAAGTTAATATTCAACAGTTCACAGCCAGTTCAGACTTTTATGGCCCTATACTCAATAAGCTGACCACTTCCTCCTATGGTTCAATCGTGAAGCCAGAACTTGCAAATATTCTTTCCCGCTTAGGTAACATCTGCATAACAGGCAAACTCGAAGGCAGTAATACGCCTCATCTAAGTAGCGCAGATTTGTGCATTCAGACCTCTATTGGCTCAGCAGCTGCCGTATGCAAGCTATCCTCTGGCGATCTTTTCACCCTTCATGCAGAGACATCAGACGTGCGACTGGCTGAATTATTGGCTTCCGACAGATTATTCCCTGTAGACAACGTCACTCTTACAGCAGACGCCGATGGAAGCATCAATCAGAGAGCCGTCATAGCCCATGTTAAAACCAATGGGCTAAAGTTGAAAGACGATGTTATAGACAACATTGATGCTGATATAAACCTTTCACCAAGAGCACTGATTTCAACAGCCATGATTGCCGACGACCAGTACTCATGCAAGCTTGATGCTAACATTATATCAGCCAGCGACATCGATTTCAGCCTTAAGGGGCTTGACGCCTTACAGGGCTTCGTAACTCTCAGTGATGTCAACATAAACACCCAGAATCACAAGTATAATCTCAACAACCTTCACGTTGCCCTTACCAACGACGAGCACGGTCATCACATGCTTGCCCGCGGCGATTTTATTGACGCCTACGCTGACGGCCATTTCAGCTTTGACCGCCTTGTGCCAACCGTCCGAGGTCTTCTGCACCAGGTGCTTCCATCGCTCATCAAAGCGCCCCAGATACCTATCACTGCCAACGCTGACCAGCTGGCATTCTCTGTAAATCTATGGGATAGTCGACTGTTGCAAGAGTTCACGAATTTGAACATACACTTGACAGAGCCAGGGTACGTCGAGGGTTCTTTTGACGGTGCAAAGCGTGCGATGACATTCAGAGCAGACATGCCTCATGTAGAATATGGTTCCGAGGATTTTCGTGCCGTTAGTTTTCTGGCGCGTCAGCAAAATGACAGCCTCACATCTTTCGTCACTCTTCAGCGTATGATGGAGTCGGGGCCAGTAGACCTCTCACTCTCTGCTGAAGGCAAGCATGACAACCTCCACTCCACTATAGCATGGGACGACCACAACCAACCCGCAATGCGAGGATCACTGACTACTACGACGCATTTTTCGAAGGATCCTGCAGGTAAGTTAGGATTCCACCTCCGTTTCCATCCTACTACGGTCGTCCTTTCAGACACAATATGGAATGTTCATACCTCTGACATACACTTTGCTGATGGCGTTGCAGACGTGAGCAATTTTAAGGTGTCACAACTTGGACGCCACCTTCTTGTGAATGGGCGTGTGTCAAAGGAAAACACTGACACACTCTACACTGACCTTCAAGGCATCAACCTTCAGTATGTCCTCGGACTTATCAACTTCCACGACGTAGAATTTGCAGGACTCGCAACAGGCAAGCTTAAAGTCCACAACCTTTTTTCAGACGTGGCCGTCGATGCAAACCTGCGGGTTGACGATTTCAAGCTCAACGATGGTCTGCTCGGGACGGTATTTTTAACAGGAGGTTTCGGACGTAAGGACGAACGTGCCATCGACCTTGATGCCTTCGTGCACGAACCGACCCACAGCGAGATAAGTCACGTGACAGCTCTTATCAAGCCTGGTCACGAGCCCGGGCGCGGTATTGACCTCAGCGTGAATGCCCGCCGAATAAACACCTACTTCCTGAACTTCTTCACCGAGTCAATCTTTACAGACCTTCAGGGACAGACCTCAGGCTATGCCCACCTCTATGGCCCCTTCAAACAGCTCAACCTCGAAGGCGAGTTAGCGCTCGACACATTATCCGTTGGTATTGACGCCCTCGGCACACGTTTCCACTTGCAACCGGGCGACAGTGTACATTTGCACCCCGGTGGCATCCGCTTCCGCAATATCACCATATATGATAAATACCACGGCACCGACAGCCGCGCCCACTCCGGCGTCATCAATGGAGAGGTACGCTACCAACACTTCAAGAACCTAAGCTACGATTTCAAAATTCATGCCAACGAACTCCTTGGCTATGATTTCCACGACTTTGGAGACCAGACGTTCTACGGCACCGTCTACGCAGATGGCGATGTCAGCCTAAGCGGGCAGCCAGGCCAAGTGAACATAGATATCAAATGCCGTCCACGCACAGGCACCGTCTTCACCTACAATGCCTCGTCGCCCGACGCTACAACAGAGAATTCTTTTATTAATTTCAGGCCCGACACGTCGGCCTCAGTCCCCCTTTTCGTTGACATCCCCGTCACAGACGACCTTACCCTTCGTTCCACTCCCGACGCATCCATTGCCGGCACCTCTGAGGCACCCCCCCCAACACCTGAAAACACATCTGACCTTCACATCAACTTCGACCTTGACATCACTCCCGAAGCTCAGATGCGTCTGCTTATGGACCCTCGCTCCGAGGACTATATCACTCTCTTCGGCGACGGTCACATACGCGCGAACTTCTTTAATAAAGGACGCTTTCAGATGTACGGCACATACCGCGTAGACCACGGCACCTACCGTCTGTCGCTACAGGACGTCATCCGCAAGGACTTCCAGTTCCAGCCCGGCAGCACAATTACCTTCGGCGGCAGCCCCATGAAGGGTGACCTCAACCTGCAAGCTGTCTACACAGTGCCTTCCGTGTCGCTCAACGACCTCACCGTAGGCAGTAACTTCTCCGCCTCTAACGTACGTGTCAACTGTATCATGAATATCGGCGGTCGCGCCGAACAGCCTCAGGTGTCATTTGATTTCGATGTCCCCAATGTCAATGAGGATGAGAAACAAATGGTGCGCTCGCTGATTTCTACAGAAGAGGAGCGCAACCTGCAGGTCATCTACCTCCTCGGCATTGGGCGCTTCTACACCTATGGCCTCGCCGCCGATCAAAGCCAGACGAACGCGGCCGTGCAGAGCCTTCTCTCCTCCACTCTCTCCGGTCAGCTCAACAACTTCCTCACCAATGCCATCGGCAACGGGAACTGGAACTTCGGCACCAACCTCTCTACAGGCACACAAGGCTGGACAGACGTCGATGTAGAGGGGTCGCTCAGCGGACGTCTTCTCAACAACAGGCTTCTCATCAACGGCACATTCGGCTATCGCGACACTCCCATCGCCAACACCAACTTCATCGGCGACTTCGATGTGCAATGGCTCCTAACGCCATCAGGAAACCTCAGCCTCAAAGCCTACAGCGAAACCAACGACCGCTATTTCACTAAGACCGCTCTAACCACACAGGGCATTGGCATCCAAGTCAAGAAAGATTTCAATACCCTTCCAGAACTATTCCGCCGATTCAAACATTAACGTTCATGACGTACGTATAGCCTACGGCACCAGATTATTCACATCCATGCGCTCCACATCTTCAAGATAATGGAGCGCATTTTTTGTAGTCAATGCCACATCCCATAGCCGAGACAGTGCAGATTAAGTGAATGGTTCCTTTTTATTGGATCAGAATATTATAATCCGCAATGTCGCAAATGCTCAATTATATTAATCTTTTATGGCTGAGCCAGCGACGAAGGGGCTGGTCGTAGTATTTTAGGAGCAGCCAAGCGAGAATAGGACAGCCGAGGGTGATGACGATGACAAGTGGAAGCTCGTTCATGACGAATTGAGGGGCATAAGGAGTTCCGTCGAAGCCGAGGCGTCCGAAGAGGATCAGCATGAAGGGATAGTGGATGGCGTAAAGGGGATAGGAGATGTCACCCAGGCGGCGGCTGATGCTGAGAGTGAACTCTCCTGCATCTTTGTCGGATGCGGCTATCCAAACGATGGCAGGGAACACAAGGGCCGTACAAAGGAAGTCATACAATCCGTTGGCCCATGGCGCTGTGGTGAAGTCCAACGCCGGCATAAGTCCTGCTGCAAGCATCAATAGGCTGCACCACAAGAAAGCATGACGAACATTGATTGGCTTGAACACCCGAGCCATAAACAAACCA
>JAFUFW010000021.1 GCA_017469685.1 Bacteroidaceae bacterium
GAAAAAGTATTTTGCAATTGTTGCAATGGTGGCTGCCTGCACTTTTGGCATGACACCTTCCGTAATGGCTCAGGACGAAGTAGCTGAAGCTGCTGCCGAGCAGGTTGATTCCGCAGCTGTTGACAGCGCCGCCGTTGACAGCGTCGAGGCTCCCGCCGTCGAGGAGACTGTAGCTCCTGTCGAAGAGGAAGAAGGTCTGCACAAGACCCTCAAGACAAAGTTCATTGAAGGTGATGCAGGCTTCATGAGTCTCGTTGCCATCGCTCTCGTTCTCGGTCTGGCTTTCTGCATCGAGCGCGTTATCTACCTCACTCTCGCTCAGGTCAACACCCGCAAGTTCCTCGACACCCTTCGCGGCAAGGTTGAGGCCAACAAGATTGACGAAGCTATCGACTACTGCGCCGGCACCCGCGGCCCTGTAGCTCAGGTCTCAAAGAAAGCTATGCAGTGCCTCGCTTCTGACGACCAGAACGACATCGCCACCATCGAGCGTACCATCAACACCGAGGCTGAAGTGCAGGGCGCTTACCTCGAGGAGAACTGCTCATGGATCACCCTCTTCATCGCCATGGCCCCGTCACTCGGCTTCCTCGGAACTGTGATCGGTATGGTACAGGCCTTCGACGATATCGAGCGCGCAGGTGATATCAGCCCGACCGTCGTTGCCGGAGGTATGAAGGTTGCTCTTATCACGACCATCTTCGGTATCATCGTTGCTCTCGTGCTTCAGGTATTCTACAACTATATCCTTTCCCGCATCGAGGCTCTCAACTCCAACATGGAAGAGACCGCAATGAGCCTGCTCGAGATGTGTGTCAAGTCACCCAAGTGCAAGAAGTAAGTTAATTTGACGATTTCACTATTTCACATATTCACCCGTCAGGCATCAGGCTATGAAGGTGATAACGCGAAACGTAAATCGTAAATCGTAAATCGTAAATTGTAAAATCGTAAAATTAAATTATGAAACTCGAAAAGCTTTCAAATATTGCGCTGTACACCGTAATCGGTATCGGTGTTGTTTGCTTCGCCCTGTTCTTCCTGGTGGACTACAACAACATGGATTTCGATGGCGTACACGTATCACCGAAGCTGACGGACCTCGTACTTGTACTGATGTACGCGCTGTTCGTCGTCACCGCCTGCTTGACCGTCTGGAGCCTCGTGCGCGGTGCTACGGTAAACTCAGGCAATTCAGGCCCCAGCGCCACGGGTATTCCTGGCGGTAAGGTGGCCCTGCTCACTTGGGGCACCGTGATCGTAGCCCTCATCATCGGCGTCGTCTGCGGCCTGGGCGAAGACCCCTTCACAACTGTCTCCGGTAAGACCACGGCTGCCAGCATGGTAACTGTCGTCGACATGTGGCTCATCGCCATCTACATCCTGGCCGTCGTGGCAATCATCGCCGTCGTCGTCAGCATGAGCGGATGGCTCACCAAGAGCGCAACGCCGAAGGAATAATAAACATTAATCTTTAAACCATTCCTCAATATGGCAAGAAAGAAGAAAAAAGTGCCTGGATTGAACTCGAGCTCCACCGCCGACATCTCATTCATCCTGCTCATCTTCTTCCTCGTGACCACCTCGATGGACACCGATATGGGTCTGGCACGCCGCCTCCCGCAGCCCCCCGAACCCAATCAGGAAGATGCTCAGATTGATGTCAAGGAGCGCAACGTGCTCAATGTGCGCCTTAATGCAGCCGGCTATCTGATGGTCAACCACGACTTCATCGACATTAACCAGCTGCGTGCACGGGCAAAGGAGTTCATCCAGAACAAGAACAACAATCCGAAGTTGCCAGAGCTCCACGCCAAGGTCATCGACCTGCTCGGGACATGCTACGTCACCGATAAGCACGTCATCTCCGTACAGACCGACCGCGGCACACCTTACAACGTCTACTTCCAGGTGCAGAACGAGCTCGTGGCTGCCTACAACGAGTTGCGCGACGACCTCGCCATCGCCAAGTTCGGGCATCCCTATGCCCGTTGCAACGAGGATGAGCAAGTGGCAATCCGCACATACTATCCCCAGAAGATCTCTGAGGCCGAACCTAAAAACTATGGAGGAAACTAATCATGGCAAGAAATAAGGAAAAGAGAGAAATGCCGGAGATGAACACATCATCTCTGCCTGACTTGATCTTCACGATCCTGTTCTTCTTCATGATTGTTACCACCATGCGCGAAGTCACGCTGAAGGTGAAGTTCACCGTGCCCGCAGGTACCGAGCTTGAGAAACTGGAGAAAAAGTCGTGTGTCTCGTTCATCTACGTCGGCCCTCCCACCGACCAGCTTCGTGCACAGATGGGTTCCGGTACTCGTATCCAGCTCAACGACCGCTATGCTGAGCCTCGCGAGGTGATGGACTTCGTGGCTCAAGAGCGTACGACCATGCCCGACCCCGCTTCACAGGTGATGTCAATGAAGATTGACCAGCACACTCAGATGGGTATCATCACCGATATCAAGGAAGTGCTGCGTAAGTCTTGGGCCCTGAAGATAAACTATTCCGCAACGCGCCGTAATTAATATATTATGTACGCGCGCGTAGTGAGAGCATAAAAAAATGAGAGCGACGGTCTCCACTCATCGAGGCCGTCGCTCTTTCGTTTAGGGCGCCAGCATGCCCAGAGGGCAGCCGTTGCGTCAAAGTTAAACCATTCAACATCAATAAATCAGTAATGAGCCATCAACGCTTAGATCCTTTAGACGAACAAATCCTCAAGCTCATCGCAGGCGATGCCCGCCGTCCCTTCCTCGAAGTGGCCCGCCAGTGCAATGTCAGCGGTGCAGCCATCCACCAGCGCATTAACCGTCTGTTCAAATTAGGAGTCCTCAAAGGTTCCCAGTTTGTCCTGAATCCCAACAAAATAGGCTATGACACTTGCGCCTTTGTGGGCATCTATCTCAAAACACCCTCTGATTTCGACCGCGTCATGGCTGAACTGCGTGAGATTCCTGAGGTCGTCGAGTGCCACGTCACAACTGGCGGCTATGACATTTTTGTGAAGCTCTATGCCCGCAACAATGCCCACCTGATGGAAATCATACAGGACAAGCTCCGCCCGCTCGGCTTGCAGCGTACGGAGTCAATCATCAGTTTTCACGAGGCTTTCAACCGCCAGATGCCTATTCCCGACGTCAGTGAAAGCTGAATTGCCGAAGGATGAATTAAACCTCCAGCTCCTTTAACGCCAATGGGCGGTGAAGGAGTGGAGGGCTATAGGTTGCTGTCATAGGGGCAGAACCCTTATTGTTTTTTGTTATCCTTCAGGCTTTTTTTGCGAAGGGTAGAGTGAAGATGCAGCAGATCTTTGCTGCAGCCTGTTCTGCATAGGTCCTCTGCGCGCAGCACGTCCTAAAGCATCTTGTATTGCTTTGGAGAGTAGCCCGTCATTTTCTTGAAGAATCGTCCGAACATGCTCTGCGAGGGGAAGTTGAGCTTGTCGCTCACCTGCTTGACACTGAGAGTGCTGTTGCGCAGCAGGGCCTTGGCTTCGAGCGATACGTACTCGTCAATCCACTGCATACCGTGCTTCCCGCTGACTTCCTTGATGATGGTCGAGAGGTACTTGGGCGTGAGGCACATGCGGTCGGCATAGAAGCTGATGCTTCGCTCTTGCGTGTAGTATTTCTCGAGCAGCGTTAGGAAGTCGTGGAAGATTTCTTCTTTTCGGTTGAGAGGCTTGTTGAGTTCAGGCAGTTTTACCGCTCTCTCGTTGAGCGAGAGATTCTTCAGGACGGCGATTTCGCAGTAGCGCTGAATGACCTCTTTCTTGTAGGTGTAGTCGTTGCGGTTGAGCTCTTGGCGCAGCAGGATGTAGCCTTGCTTATAATGCTCTATGGCTGCGTCTGTGAAATTGTGGATGCTGTAGCTGTAGTAGCGGTGGGTCAAATCAATTTTCAACCCCAGGCTTGTACGCATCACTTCTGAGAATTCTTTGTCCATGAGCATACCGCAGAAGCGGATATCCTTGCTTACGCTTTTGCCCTCGAAGATGCATCCCGGCATCATCGTGAGCGACTGGCCGGCATGTAGTTCCACTTCGTGGAGGTTCACCACCATGCGAACGGTTCCTCGCAAGAGTGAAAAGATGAACAGCGATTCACATCTCACCGGAAAAACAGTGGTCTGCGAGCTGAATGAGAACTCGGAGTCGAGATTGTCAAAGGTCACTAATAGGTTGTGCAGGCGCCCTGTGGCGAAGTTGTTGGGCAGCTTATCGAGCTCTAATGATATGAGTGCAGGATTTAATTGTATTGTGTCCATTTGGTCGGATTTTTAGGGTGGTGATGCTTCTTCTTTATGCAAATATACAAATAACCGACTATCCGACCAACAATTAGCGCATGTTTATAACTTTTTTTAGCTTACATTTATTAATCTAAACTTGTGGCTTCCTCTAAGCCCTGCTTAGGCCAGTTGATAAGATAGACTTTCTCCGTGGCGCGCGTAATGGCGGTATATAGCCAGCGGAAGTAGTCGGTACCGAGCATTTCATCTGTGATATAGCCCTGATCTACGAAGACGCGGCTCCACTGTCCTCCCTGGGCCTTGTGACAGGTGACAGCGTAGGCGTACTTCACTTGCAGGGCGTTGAAGTAAGTGTCCTCTTTCACGGCTTTCAAACGGTCCTGCTTGGTAGCTATTTCCGGGTAGTCGTCCCACACGTGTTGGAACAGCGCTTCATGCTGGCTATGCGTGAGTGCTGGCGCCTCGCTGGTAAGCGTGTCGAGAAGGATGGTGGCGTCCACCTCCACGTCATTGAAGTCGGGGAAGGCGAGCGTCACGTCGACGAAGCGAAACCCGTGCGCCTCACGCTCGTTACGGAGCCGGCGCACGAGGGCTGTGTCGCCGTTGGCGATGAAATCCATTGCCGGGCCGCCTGCCGCCTCATCCTCATCCTCAGGTGTCTGTGGGCTATCCCCTCGCTTCAGCTCCCTCTCGTAGCGTTTTGCCATTTCCTCAGCCTCGGGCTTCACCCAGTGGTAGTTGTTCTTGACTATGACCACCCTGTCGCCGCAGCTCAACTCCTCTTCGTAGCCCAGTATGCGTGCCCTTATGCCCAGGTTGAAAGCATTGGCCCTTGAGTTTGAGCGCGTCACCACGATAGTGTCGTCGGTGCCGCATTCGTAGTAAGCCTGCTCGAGAGCTTCAATGAGTTCGTTGCCAGGCATGTAGACGACGTCGGCCGTAAGCCGCAGGCGCGGGAATGCGTAAGTGTCCGCCGTGGCTAATGTTCGCCGCAGCATGGTGGCGTTCAATAGTATGCCCGATTCAGAGAGCTGACGCACCACCTGGGTCAGGGTTATCTCGCTGACGTTCAGACCATAGCCGCCAATCATCTCTGCTGACAAGGCGGGGCTCTCAGCCTCTCCTACAGGTGGCAGCTGAGCCGTGTCGCCGATGAGCATCAGTCGGCAGCCTTCGCCTGAGTAGACAAACTGTATGAGATCGTCGAGCAGACGTCCCGTGCCGAAGTTGGCGCCGATGCTGCCGTCGTTGGCAATCATGGAAGCCTCGTCGACAATGAACAGCGTGTGTTTCATTAGATTAACCCCTTGCAGGAAACCGTCCATGTTGCCCGTGAAAGCTTTCTGGCGGTAGATGCGCTTGTGTATGGTGTAGGCCGTGTGGCCCGTATGCAGTGAGAACACTTTTGCAGCCCTGCCTGTCGAGGCCATGAGCACCGTGCGTTGCTTCAACTCATCAAGAGCTCTTACGAGCGCACCGACGAGCGATGTCTTGCCCGTTCCGGCATAACCTTTCAGAAGGAACGCTCCTCCGTCCTCGCGCGATAGGATGAAGTCGGCCATCATTTTGGCCGCCTTTTCCTGCTCTTTGGTAGGCATAAACCCGAAATTATCGAGAATTAACCCCCTCATTTCATCATTTATTGCCATCGGAAGTGAAAAAAATCATCGAAGATGAGGTCTATTCAAAAAATTAGTTTTACTTTTGCGATGCAAATGTAAACAAAAAGCTGTATATACACCTTATGAAAAAAGTTTTTAACGTGCTTTTAGCACTTTGCGTCGTCGGCCTGCTCTTTATCTGCTGGCGTAGTATCCAAGACGACATCGACTTCCAGAAGGAAGTTACAGTCCGTGAAAATGCTGTAAAGGCTCGCCTCCTCCAGATTAAGGACGCGCAGGAGCAGTTCAAACTTCAGAGCCCTGACGCCGCTTATTGTGACAGCCTCTGGAAGCTCGTAGAGTTTGTTCGCACAGGTCGCATTCCTAAGATTGTAAAGGAAGGCGTGCTCTCCGACGAACAGATGGAGAAAGGCCTCACCGAGGCTAAGGCTGCTGCCATCGTAGCACGTGGCAACGCTGCTGAGATAGCTGCTAACGGTCTGCAGGGTTTCCGTCGTGATACGACGTGGGTCAACCTCGCTGACTCGCTCTTCGGCGAAGGCTTCAATGCCGATTCGCTGCGCTACATCCCATTTGCTGAGGGCGACACCTTCCAGCTTAAGACCTTCCTCACCGTCACACGCTCTGGCACTCAGCAGTATGTCATGGAGTGCGCTGCCCCCGACGAGAGTTTCCTCAAGAACATGGGCCGCAACGGCGAGCGCCTCATCGTCAACCGTCGTCAGCTGGCTGATGATATGGGTGCTTATCCTGGCCTGAAGATCGGTGACCTTTACAATTGGAACAACAATGCCGGCAACTGGGAGTAAACCATTCACGCCGCTAAGTCTATCCATCCGCCTGCGTGCGGATGGATTTTCTTTTTTCGTCTGCGATGTGCAGACGGGCACCCTCATCGAGGGCGAACACTTCTCACTCTATGAGGAGCAACCCCTTGCCGAACAGCTTCTGTGCCAGCTCGCGCGGCCCGAGTATTTCAACCGCCAGATTGACCAGGCCTACGTGCTCGTTTGCACACCCTCAACGCATGTGCCCCTCGAGGCCTTCCAGCGCGACGAGGCAACACAGCTTTATGACTTCACCTTCCCAAAGGCGCTTACCACTTCCCACCGTGTCGCCTACACTATCCTGCCAGAGCTTGAGTCGGTGGAACTCTTTGCCATCGACCGCGATGTTGAGGAGGCTGTCCTGCAATACTATCCTACAGCCCGCTTCTTTGCTTCTCGTGCAATGCTTTCTGAGCGTCTGCGGCGATATGCCGATGATAGCTATGCCGATGGCCGCCAGCTCTTCTGCTGTCTGAGCGATGGGGGTGTTGATGTCATGCAATTTGCTGACGGGCGGTTGCGGTATGCCAACAGCTTCGGCGAGCATCAGCCCTCCAACATACAATACTACGTTCTCAACGTTTGGCAGATGCTCGCTATGAGTGCCGAGGCCGACACTCTGGTCGTCGTTGCCGAAGAGTCATACCCCGGGCTTAAGGACATCCGCCATGGTTTCGGGCTTTATCTTCGTAATGTCGAAGTGGTGGCTCCGGCTTCCCTCTTCCCTAATGTTGCCCTGGCTCGCGAGCGGAATATGCCTTTGGACCTCAAGGCATTGCTGCTCAACAGGCTTTAAATGTATCTTGTAGTTAATCTATATCAGCACACGTGAGAGTAGTAGCAGGCAAATACCGAGGTCGCCATTTCGATGTGCCACGCACCTTCAAGGCGCGCCCTACGACCGATTTCGCTAAGGAGAACCTCTTTAACGTCCTCCGTTCCTACATCGACTTTGAGGCTGAGGAGCCTCGTGCCCTCGACCTCTTTGCCGGAACGGGTAGCATAACCCTTGAGCTGTTGTCGCGAGGCTGCTCACACGTCACTTCCTTGGAATTCGACCCGCAACACTGCTCCTTCATCCGCAGCTTCTTAAAAGCCCTCGATGCCGAATCCCAGGTGACTCTTCTTCGCGCTGACGTGCTGAGATTTCTCCGCAAGTCCGGCGAGAGTTTCGATTTCATCTTTGCCGATCCGCCCTACGCCCTGCCAGAGTTAGAAAGCCTGCCGGATCTCATCTTCAGGGACGAAACGCTAAGCGAGAGCAGCGAACAGGCTTCAGGCGTCCGCCACACTTCATCACTTCTGGTCCCCGGCGGACTCTTCGTGCTCGAACATGGGCGCTCGCAGGATTTCTCATCTCATCCTCATTTCATCGGCCATCGTGCCTACGGAAGTGTTAACTTCAGTTTCTTCAGGTAAAAAAACTCAAGCCCGCAACTGAAAAAACAGTATTAATTATTGTATAATCAGGCAGGCATGAGCTTTTTTTTTGTACCTTTGCGCGCGATTTAGAGAGATGACAGGCCTGCTGCCTTAAGAGGCATATCTCGCAGTGCAGACTGAATACACTCAGACGATAATTGTAAAATAATAAATAACATAATGCGCACAGCTAACGAAATCCGTGAGAGCTTCAAACAGTTCTTCGCAGGGAAGGGGCACACCATAGTGCCCTCTGCTCCCATGGTCGTCAAGGACGACCCCACACTCATGTTCACCAATGCCGGCATGAATCAGTGGAAAGACATCATACTCGGTACCAAGGACCCTGAGCCGCGCCGACGTGCCGACTCGCAGAAATGCCTGCGCGTCAGCGGTAAGCACAATGATCTCGAGGAAGTAGGCCACGACACCTACCATCACACTATGTTCGAGATGCTCGGCAACTGGTCCTTTGGCGACTACTTCAAGGAGGGAGCCATCGATATGGCTTGGGAATATCTTGTCGACGTCATTGGCCTCGATCCCAAGGACCTCTACGTAACCGTCTTCGAGGGCTCGCCAGAGGAAGGCATCGCCCGCGACGATGAGGCCGCTCAGTTCTGGGCTAAGCACGTGCCTGCCGACCATATCATCAACGGCAACAAGCACGACAACTTCTGGGAAATGGGCGATACAGGCCCCTGCGGCCCATGCTCCGAGATTCATCTCGACAGCCGTACGCCTGAGGAGAAAGCCGCCGTTCCCGGTCGTGACCTCGTAAACAAGGACGACCCCCAGGTTATCGAAATCTGGAACATCGTCTTCATGCAGTTCGAGCGCAAGGCCGACGGCTCACTCGTGCCGCTTGGCATGAATGTCATCGACACCGGTATGGGCTTCGAGCGCCTCGTGCGCGCTCTTCAAGGCAAGCATAGCAACTACGACACCGATGTCTTCCAGCCCGTCATAAAGGCCATTGAGCAACTTTCGGGAAAGAAGTATGGCGAGAGCGAGGAAGTCGACGTGGCCATGCGCGTCATCGCTGACCATATCCGTGCCGTGGCTTTCTCCATTGCCGACGGCCAGCTGCCCTCGAATGCCAAGGCAGGCTATGTCATACGGCGCATCTTACGACGCGCCGTGCGCTACGCCTACACCTTCCTCGGCCAGAAACGTTCGTTTATGAACCTGCTCATGCCCACGCTCGTTCAGGAGATGGGCGCAGCATATCCTGAACTCGTAGCTCAGCAAGAGCTCATAACGAAGGTGATGAAGGAGGAGGAAGAGAGCTTCCTGCGCACGTTGGAGACGGGTATCCGCCTCTTGGATAAAGTCATGGCTGACACTAAAGCTGCAGGCAAGGCCGAGATCAGCGGCCCAGAGGCCTTCACTCTTTTCGATACTTACGGCTTCCCTCTCGACCTCACGGAACTCATTTGCCGCGAGAATGGCTTGACCGTAGACGAAGCTGGCTTCAACACCGAGATGCAGAAGCAGAAGGAACGCGCTCGCGGAGCTGCAAAGGTTGAGACAGATGACTGGCAGGAGGTCGGAATCGCAGTAGATGGCAAAAACGTTGAAAGCGAGTTCGTAGGCTGGGACTTCACCGAGTACACCTGCCATATCCTCCGCTATCGTAAGGTGACACAGAAAAAGCAAACCTACTATCAGATAGTCCTCGACAAGACACCTTTCTACGCTGAAATGGGCGGACAGGTGGGCGACCAGGGCGTGCTCGTAAGTGAGTACGAGACTATCGAAATAATAGATACCAAGAGCGAGAATGGCCTCACCGTTCACATCGCCAAGCGCCTGCCAGAGCATCCAGAGGCTGAGTTTATGGCTTGCGTCGACACCGACAAGCGTCGTGCCAGCGAAGCCAACCACAGCGCTACGCACCTCCTTGACCAAGCCCTGCGCGAAGTGCTCGGTGCGCACGTCGAGCAGAAAGGCTCGCTCGTCTCGCCCGAGGGCCTCCGCTTCGACTTCAGCCACTTCCAGAAGGTAAGTGCTGAGGAACTCCGCCAGGTGGAACGCATCGTCAATGCACGCATCCGCGAGAACATACCTCTCCAAGACCACCGCGACGTGCCCATTGATCAGGCCAAGGAACTCGGAGCCATCGCACTTTTCGGCGAGAAGTACGGCGACCGCGTCCGCGTTGTCCAGTTCGGGCAGAGCGTCGAATTCTGCGGCGGTTGTCACGTCAAAGCCACGGGGCAGATTGGCATTTTCAAGATTGTTGCAGAGAGCAGCGTCGCTGCCGGCATTCGTCGCATCGAGGCTTTGACGGGCGCAAAGGTTGAGGAGGCTCTCTATCAGTTGCAAGATACCTTTGATGCCTTGCGCGGGATGTTCAATGGAGCTCCCGATCTGCATGGAGCCATCGAGCGTCTCGTCAACGAGAACGCTGGCATGAAGAAGCAGGCTGAGGAGTTTATCCACGAGAAAGCCCAAGCCTGGAAGCAGGAACTCGTTAAGAATGCCAAGGAGCGCGACGGCGTTTGCATCCTCTGCGGGCGTACTATCCTCACGCCCGACGCCGTCAAGGACATCGCCTTCCAGCTGCGCGCTGAAGTGGAGAACGCCCTCGTATGCATTGGAAGCATCCATGAAGGCAAGCCCATGCTCACCTGCGCAGCCAGCGACAGCCTTGTCAAGGAACATGGCGTGAATGTTGGGCAGTGCATCCGCGAGGCCGCCAAACTCATTCAGGGTGGCGGAGGTGGCCAGCCTCATTTTGCCACTGCAGGAGGCAAGAACCCCGACGGCCTCAGTGCTGCCATTGATAAATTCGTGGAGCTTGCTCTGAGTTGACGGCCCACAGCTAACAACGGCACTATTCACACAGGATATTTCATCTGGCGTCGCCCGACGTCATATCACTCTTAACTATGGCTTACAACCCCAACAAGGACCTCAAGACTTTCTATTCCATTGCCGAAGTAAGCGAGATGTTCGGCTTGCCAGCCTCGCTCCTGCGCTTTTGGGAGAAGGAGTTCCCCACCATCAGCCCTAAGAAAGGCGGCAATGGCGTGCGGATGTACACCAAGGACGATATTGAGGAGATTCGTCTGGTGAACGACCTCGTGAAGGGGCGCAACATGAAGCTGGCTGCTGCTCGCGAGCTCATTCAGCGCAATCATGAAGGTGCCCGCAACACCAACGACCTGCTCAACCGCCTTCAGGGCGTGCGCCAACAGCTCGTGGACATTAAGAGAGAATTAGATTCCATAGTCTGATGTCTCTGCTTGCGTTGGCTCTTTCAGCCCTTACAGCTTTGCAGCCGTCGGCCAGCGACTCGCTGACCGCGGCTCGCGACTCACTGCCTACCGATACCATGCGCGAGGTGACGGTGCGTGCTGGCCGTGTGCTGAAAGTTGATTCCTTCCCGCTCAGTGGTGGCTATGGTGCTCTGAAACAGCAACTGCCTCCACCTTCCTTCGGCGACATAGTGGAGAAAATCGTCCCAGGGTTCAACGATAAAGCCACTCATCCCTTTGCAATCAAGCAGCGCAAGCG
Organism: Bacteroidaceae bacterium; assembly: GCA_017469685.1. Taxonomy (GTDB): domain Bacteria; phylum Bacteroidota; class Bacteroidia; order Bacteroidales; family Bacteroidaceae; genus Physcousia. The sequence goes on from JAFUFW010000021.1 coordinate 11,654, forward strand.
TGAGCGAAGACACAAACGTGCGATGCGGGCGCTCGATGACTACGGCCGCGTGAAGACTTTCAATGAACTTCTTCGCGAGGCCTACGAGAGGCAGATGCTTGAGGATTCTCAGAAATCAGCCAGATAGGTATATTATTAACGCAGAAGGGCGTACCCGCGGGTACGCCCTTCTGCGTTTCATATCGCCGTTAAAAAAAGTCGCAAGACCTTACATCATTACGCGGTCGCCACGTAGACGGCCCAGCTCGCCCTGCACCTGCTTAAGTTCCTGAAAGCGTAGCATCAACTCGGCCGACAGTTCTCTCGATGCTAAGACATCGCGGCTGCTGAGTTGTTTCATCAGCGAGCGGAGTTCATCGTCGACGATGGCCAGCTTGTAGTCGGTTATCACGTGTGGCACAAGTTCCATGAGGCGTTCCTCCTCGGGTTTCACAGGAATGCCCTTTTCGTGGATCTTACTGAGTGTTTCTGGGTCGTGGGCGAGCTCACTGGCGAGTTCGGCAATCAGCGGGTCAGGGTGGTTCTCGAAATAACGATTGCAGCGGAAGCCTTCTTCGTCAAAGTGCTCCAGCGCTTCGGCCAGTATCTGTCGGTGACGCTCATCGTGCAGTCTGAGATTATCCTGTTCGAGAGCGTAATTAATGAATTCTACAACCGTTAGCGGATGCGATTCTCCCTCGTCGTTCTCGAAGTCGCCCATGACTCTTTCGCCGTAGCGTACTATCATTTGTACCACAAGAGCTTCGGTCTGCAGTATAGCCTGTTCGCCGTCGCGTCTGGCCTTGCTTATGTTTATCGCAGTTGTGGGACTTTGTTGCCTTTCCTCGGAGCCACTGTCAGAAGGCACTATGCCAGCTATTATGGCTTCCTCCTCGGGCGTTAGCGCCGCCTCGCGATCATTCTCTGGCTGTATGGTCGCAGGCTGTTGTGTCATCACAGCAGTCTGCCCCTGGGTCCGAAGCTCGCGTTCACGTTCTTTCTGCTTTTCCTCGCGCATCCGCTGGCGCACTCTCGCCACGGCACTCGTTATGATGCGCTCTTCAACAGACAGCATCTGGGAGGTCTCTTTGATATAGAACGTGCGTGTTATCTCGTCAGGTATTACCGCTACGCTGTCAACGATGTTGTTCACCAGTCGGGACAGCTTTATTGGATCGCCCTGCGCCTCGGTCAGCAGCAAGTCGGTCTTGAAGCGTATGAAATCGACCTGATGCTCCTCAAGGTACTGCTGATATTCAGTGGCAGAATGTTTGCGTGCGAAGCTGTCGGGGTCGTCGCCGTCGGGAAGCAGGAGTAGTTTCACGCTCATGCCCTCGGCCAACAGCATGTCAATACCCCGTTGTGAGGCCTTGATGCCGGCCGCATCGCCGTCGTAGATGACAACTATATTCTCTGTGAAGCGGTGTATGGCGCGGATTTGTTCGTTCGTGAGGGCCGTGCCGCTGGACGCTACCACGTTTTCGACGCCCATCTGGTGCATGGCCATCACGTCGGTGTAGCCTTCAACGAGGTAGCAAAGCTCTTGTTTGACGATGGCCTGCTTCGCTTGGAACAGACCGTAGAGCTCGCGCTTCTTTGAATAGATAGCACTCTCAGGCGAGTTCTGGTACTTCACGCTGACACCTTTCGTGCGCGAGTCCAGCACGCGACCGCCGAAGCCTACGACCTTCCCTGAGATTGAGAATATGGGGAAAATGACACGAGCCCGGAAGCGGTCATATGTCTTGCCTGCATCATTGCGTATGCAGAGCCCGGTCTTAAGAATATAGTCCTCGTTGAAACCCTCAGCGCGAGCGGCCTGCCATTGTGCATCGTACTTGTCTGGGCAGAAACCGAGCTGGAACTTCTTTATTATGTCGTCGCGGAAACCACGTTGGCGGAAATAGCCTAAACCAATGGCACGCCCGTCGACAGTGTCGTTCATCTGTCTCTGAAACCACTCATTGGCCCATTCGTTGACCACGAAGAGACTCTCGCGCTCGCTCTGCTCGGCCTTCTCCTCATCAGTCTGCTCGCGCTCCTTAACTTCGATATTGTACTTCTTGGCCAGATATCGAAGGGCGTCGGGGTAGGTGAGCTGCTCGTGCTCCATGATGAAGTGTACGGGCGTTCCACCCTTGCCACAAGCGAAGCACTTGCAGATGTTCTTTGAGGGCGACACCATGAACGAAGGCGTCCTGTCATCATGGAACGGACACAGCCCCTTCAAGTTCGCTCCTGCGCGCTTCAAGGTCACGAAGTCCGAGACGACATCCACGATGTTCGCCGCGTCCAGAATGCGATCCACTGTCAATCGGTCTATCATCAGATGGCAAAAGTAGTATGAATCAGCCAAACTGCCAAATTATTTAGCATTATTTTTCCACTTGCGACGAATCTGCCGTCTCTTTTTTTTCCGTTGGAAAAAATTGTGTAACTTTGCCGCAGAAACAACACCCGCTCACCCAAACTCGTCAGAAATATCGCAACATTTTTATTCCCCTGCTGACAGCGTGTTTGCCAATCTCCGCGTAGTATGCACCGACGTCCACTGGCATTGAACAGGCATGGTGGCAGCAGCTTACAAGTCTATGAGGTCTGACCTCCACATCTTCCTGAAACCCCTGCTATGCTGTCTGCTAATTTGCGCCCACGTTGCAGCTAATGACAGTCCACTTCACAGCCAGCGCCTTTCCACGAGCGACGGGTTGGGCAGCAACAGCGTGCGTGCCACGCTGCAGGATCAGTCGGGATACCTGTGGGTGGCCACGGCCGATGGGCTGAGCCGCTACGACGGGCACCACTTCATCAACTTCGTAGCCGACGGCTCGAAGACTCCCGGATTCATCACAAGCAGCGTCAGCGAACTCTACGAAGACACCATTCACCATCTCCTCTGGACGGCATCTCCCTCCAGCCAGATGGCTTGCTTCGATCTGCAGCGGAACACCTTCATCAACGTCCTCGACAGCCTGCCAGCCGACGCCCATCTGCCTGAAGTGCATCTGTCTAAACGCAACACCGTATTCTCTGGTGAGCACTTCGGCCTCCGCCAAATATGGTTTGAGGACGGACGCCCCCACGCCCGCGACTTCACCGAGGCCAACGGCCTCCTGCACAGCAACCGCATCTTTCCCGTCGCGGAGGACCGCCGCGGCACGATATGGATCCCGACCTTGAAGGGCCTGGCTACGCTCACGCCCGCAGGCCGGCTGCGCTACCTGAAGGAAACGGGTGTATTCCGTGCAGCCATGGCCGACGGTGGCAAGGTCTATGTGTTGGATGATGCCAACACGCTCTACACCTACGACCTCGACGGCCGTCTCCTGCATCGCACAGCCATTCCCCGCCAGCTTGGCAGCACCGAGCGCGTATGGCATCACTTCCGCTGGCGAGGGCTATGGGTTATCATGGGACGCGAGCACGCTATCCTCTTCGACCCTGCCACCTGGCAGTTCACGGCTCCGAATGGTTGGGACGTCTTCGATGGCCGAATCGTGGGCCGCACGGGCGATGATATATGGGTGCTTTCGGGGAGACGCGACCTTGTGCTTTTCCGCCCGGACGGTCAGGTGAAGACTCTCTCCCTGCTGCCGCAGTCTGTGCTGGACATGGGGTTCAATGCGCGCTACCGCATCGTTCAGACATCACCCGACATCTTCTATATTGCTACGAACGGCAATGGGCTCTTCCGGTACGACGCCCGCTCTGAAGCCCTTGAACACTATTCGGCCAACGATGCCCACCCCCTGCTGCATTCCGACTATCTGCTCCATATCTTCAAGGACTGCAGCAACACCCTGTGGCTGTCTAACGAGCTGGTCGGACTGACTCGCCTCACTCCGCAAAAGCAGGAGGTGGCGACACTGCTGCCAAACAACGCTGCCCGCCGCGACCGCAGCAACCACATCATCCTCTGCAAACCACTCTCTGACACAACAGCCGTGGTCGGCACACGCGACGGTAATACCTATATATATTATACGCGCGCGCAACAGCTGCGCCCCGAAGGACACGTCGCCGGTGCCCTCTACGCCTATTTCCGTGACAGCCGCGGCCGCCAATGGCAAGGTACGCGCGGCAGCGGCCTCATCGTAGATGGCCGTGTTTATACGCCAGAGACGGAGCCCAACCGTCCTATGCCGTATGTCTATGGCATCGCAGAAGATGGCAGAGGGCGTATCTGGATGGCGACGCTCGCCGACGGCCTCATCTGCGCAGAGACCCGAGGAAACGGGGAGTTGCGGTTCACCTCACTTCACCTTACCGACGCCCCCGTGCGTATCAATGCTGTCTGCATAGATCGCGACGGCTTCCTCTGGGCTGGCACGGCCGACGGTCTCTACGTGGCCGATGCCCGCAAGGCACAGGTCGGGCGCGGCGATTTCGAGAAGGTTAACTGGGGAGGAAACAACACACATCATATAATCTGTCTTGCTGCCAGCGCCAGTCACGTCTGGGTCGGGACACTGCATGACGGTGCTGTTCGGATTCATCGCAGTTCCAAGGGTAGTAGGAACGTGGAGCCCGTCGTTCAGGCAACGAGTGTCATGGCAATTGTTCCCACTCACGACGGCGGATCATGGATGGGCACAGACAGCGGCTATCTGCGGTGGGATGCGCATACGCAATGCGTAAGCAGCTACTTGATGGCCGACGAAGACCTGAGCAATATCTGTGTCATGGGAGCAGCCACACGTACCACTGAGGGGGATTATCTTTTCGGCTCCTATTATGGTCTGCTTCGCATCCGTGATCCTCAGACAGAAAGTGATTCACTCACGCTCCGCCCACAAGTGACGGATATCCTGGTCGGTGACAGCTCACTGGTGGAGGCGGGGCAATATTCTGAGGGGACGACGGCTGTCACGCTCTCCCACGCCCAGAACAACATCAGCCTTCACTTTGCGACCTTGCATTTTACCGCTGAGACATCCACACTCTACACATATTGGCTCGAAGGCTATGAAGAGCAATGGCTTCACAAGGGAGCAAGCGGCACTGCCACCTATGAGCATCTTCCGCCGGGCCACTACCTTTTCCATGTCAAGACCGTGGGCTCCAATGCCGGCGCAAACGACGAGGCCGTCTTGTCCATTCGCATCCGGCCGCCCTGGTGGTGCACGTGGTGGGCATGGCTCCTCTATCTCGTCGTCGCCAGTAGTCTTGCAGCAGCCATCATTCACCAACTCCGCACTCGCAACCGCTTGCGCTCACGCCTCCAGCTTGAACGCCGTCTCTCACAATTCCGTCTCGATTTCTTCACGCAAATCAGCCACGAGCTGCGTGCTCCCTTGGCACTTATCCGAAGCGGAGTAGAGCGGCTCGAAGCTGGCAAGGGACAGTGCACCGACACGGCTCAACTGCAAGTTGTAGGGCGCGGCTCGCGCCGTCTGACCAAGCTCGTGGATCAGCTGCTCCTCTTCCGCCGCATCAGTGAGGACAGCATACGGCTGCATCCCAAGGAAGCCGATATCGTTCAGCTCGTGCGCGATGTCTGCACAGACTTCTTCCCTCTGGCCGAAAGCCGAGGCATGACCATACAGTTCACGCCCTTCGACCATCATCTCATGATGACCTTTGATGCCAGCTTCATAGAGACCATCACCTATAACCTCGTCTCGAACGCCGTCAAATACACCCCCTCCGGCGGCAGCATCCGTGTACGCATTCCTAAGCCGGAAGCTGGGCAGCTATGCATCAGCGTCTTCAACAGCGCCCAACCTCTTACCGCCGAGCAACGTGTCCAGCTCTTCAAACCCTACATGCACGGTTTTGCATCACAGGGTGGCATGGGTATAGGGCTTTATGTCGCCCACCAACTTGCCAAACTCAGCCACGGCGACCTCACCTACACCGAAGCTGATGGCGGTGTGCTCTTCACGCTGATGCTTCCCGCAGAAGAAAGTGAAAAGGGGAGAGTGAAAAGTGAAAAATATAATGTAGCAGATGCCGATGAACGTTACTCTTATTCGTCATTCGACACTCGTCATTCGTCATTCCCAGACTCTCCCACACCCACACAACTGTTGCCGCGCTCCGTCAACAGCCAGAGCGTGGCCATTGTGGAAGACGACAGCGATATGGCCGAGCAGTTACGACAGCAAGTAGGCGTGTTCTTCAATGTTGAGACCTACGCCGACGGTGCCGAGGCACTGAAAAGCATCTTGGCCTCGCCGCCCGACCTGGTGCTCTGCGACATCATGCTGCCTTCGTTGGACGGCTACAGCATCGTCCACCGTCTCAAAGAAAACGAGGCCACAAGCCATCTACCCGTCATCCTTCTCACCTCCCTTCAGGACGATGCCCACCACGTCCGGGGCATCAAGAGCGGTGCCGACGCTTTCCTCACCAAACCATGCAACCCCGAGGTGCTCGTAAATCTCATGGCGCAGTTTATGAAGAAGAAAAGCCACAGCTCCGAATCCATACCCGCTGACGCGCCTACCCGTAGCCTCTCCCGTGAGGGAGGGGAAGCCTCCGGCTTGAGAGAAGACCTCCAGCAGCTTGTCCAACAATTTGTGGAGACACCCACTGCCGAGGACACCATCATCACGAGCCTCGCCGATCAGCGTTTTCGCGAGCAGGCCGCACAACTCGTGACGCAGAACCTTGCGAATACGGGCTTCAATGCCGACGTGCTGGCTCAGCAGATGGGCATCGGGCGCACTCTCTTCTTCCGCCGCTTCAAGCAACTCCTTGGTCACTCGCCGAGCGAGTATATCCGCACAGAACGTATGCGTCTGGCTGCACGCCTCCTCACCGAGGACAAGCTCAATGTGGCAGAGGTGGCACAACGAACGGGCTTCACCGACGCGAGCCACTTTATCCGCGCCTTCAAGGCCTTCTATGGCGTGACGCCAACGCAATTCCGTCAGGTTTAGCCCCCTAAATATCTTCAATTTGTACACTATGGCCATTGTTCGTACACAATGGCCATAGTATTTTTACGCATACACGCGAACTTTGTGCCCGAGAAATAGCAACTAACTACATTCAGTCTTCAAAACTACTAACTCACATGAAACGAATCAAACAAATCCTCATTGTCCTTGCTGCACTCGCAGGCACAGCAGGCGCATGGGCTGCCGTCACACAGTTTGGCGGCACCGAGACAAAAGAGTGGACGGCGACGTCGGCTGATGGCTGCAACAGCGGAACCACCATCACCCTCGACGGTGCCGTCGTGACCCTCGGCTCGGCCGACAACAGTTCAGTTACATGGGACTGGAACGCTAAGAACGGCGGACTCCTACCCAGCCAGATGCCCACCACAGACGGAACCACGGGAACCCTCATCACATCCTTCTCGGCAACGTCACCCTTCGGCACGCTGCCCACAAAGGGATGCTTCCTGCAGATTCAGCCAACCAAGAAAGGCACCATCACTATCAAGGGCAAGCCGTCGGCCAATGCCGCTCAGAAGCTTGTCTTTGTGACTCTCGACAAAAGTAACCCGTCCACCATCCTTGCCGCACAGATTACCGATTACAATGCTGCTACAACAGAGTGGAGCTATGCGGTCGATGCCGACCATCTCTATTACTTCTTCCAGATGGCCTACCCGAACCAGCTTACAGGCTATCGTTTCACCCTGCGTGGCCTCGCTTTCGATGACAATGTGACGGAGACCGAGACCACCACCGTCTGGACCATCGGCGACAGCACCATGGCCAACAAGACCAGTGCCACCGAGCGCGGTTGGGGTATGCTCTTCCCGACCTTCGTGGATGCTACCCAAGTCACCGTCAGCAACCATGCCACCGACGGCCGCAGCACTAAGAGCTTCATCGATGAAGGGCGCTGGGAGACCGTTCGCAGCCAGCTGGCTGAAGGCGACTACGTGCTGATGGAGTTCGGCCACAACGATGAGAAGACCACGTCTTCGCTGCACACCGACCCGCAGACAACCTACAAGGAGAACCTCACCAAGTTCATCAACGAAACACGCGCCGCTGGTGCCACACCCGTGCTGCTCACGCCCATCGTGCGCCGCATCTTCGGTCCGGACGGCAACATCTACGACGAGCACGGAGAGTATTGCACAGCTGTGCGCGAGCTGGCAGCCGCCCTCAACGTGCCTCTCATCGACATGAACATCCTCAGCGGCTATTACGAGAACGTTGCCGGCATCGTGGGCTCACGCGACATTCACGAGTACTTCCCCGGTAAGGAGATCGACAACACGCACATGTGCCAGCTTGGTGCCTACATCACTGCCCGTTGTGTGGCCGAGCAGATTGCGCTCAACGATGACATTGACATCCCCCTGAATGCCAACCCCGCAGCCCAGAACGGTGCCTATAGCTCCACGCTGGCCTTCGCCCAGCACTACTATCAGACCGCCTACCCCGGCCGTGCAGTGCCCACCACGCTTGCCGCCCTCGACGCCAGCGTCCGTGCCCTGCGCCGCGAGGCTCGTCAGGCTCTTGTCACCGCCGACAAGCCCGCCGACGCCACCTTCGCTCTCGTCAACCCCGACTTCGTGGAGGGTACTTGCTGGTACAACGGCCCACAGGCCTCCTACCCCATGGGCTGGAATCTCAGCAAGAGCACCAGTGGCACCGAGAATATCCAGGTGAAGACCGACGAAACCGATGGCTTCAACTACTTCATCGTCTGGGCTCCCACGATGAACTATATCGACATGAGCCAGACGGTAGCCGACCTGCCTGACGGCACTTATCAGGTGACAGCACAGGTCAACGCCAGTGCAGGCGCCGAAGGCAGCACGACCTACCTCTACGCCACCTCTGGCGATGCCACTCAGAAGACAACCGTCACGGCCTTAGACGCCTGGACGCCCGTCAGCGTGCAGTGCGAAGTCACCGACGGCGAGCTTCGTCTGGGGCTACGCTCCGAGGGTGGTGCCTACCACCGCATTGCCGACGTACACCTGACGCTCGTGAGCGTTCCCGAAGGCTCCGGCACAGAAGCCCTTGAAGTCTCTGCCGAGGCAACGGAAGGTGCCTTCGTCATTGCCAACACCACAGGTGTTACACCTATTATATATAATGAGGGCGATCACAGCGTAGTAGGCGTAGCCGCCAACGCCATCGCCTCCGACATCAAGGCCATCACCGGCCAAGAGCCCACTGTGCTCAGCGGTTTACCCGCTGAGGTTCCCTCTTCTGCTATCATCCTCGGCACCATCGGCCAGAGCGGCCTCATTGACCAACTTGTCACGGACGAAAAGATTGACGTTTCCGCTATCAATGGCAAGTGGGAAGCCTATACCCTTCAAGTGGTTTCCAACCCCATGTCGGGCGTCAGCCAGGCACTCGTTATCGCGGGCAGCACGCCGCGCGGCACGGCCTATGGTGCATTCGAGCTTTCCCGTCTGATGGGCGTATCGCCATGGATTTGGTGGGCCGACGTGCCCCCCGAGCCTCGCACAGCCCTCTATGCCACTGCCGGCAGCCTCACAGTCGATGAACCCTCGGTGAAGTTCCGCGGCATTTTCATCAACGATGAGGACTGGGGCCTGCAGCCCTGGGCTGCCAAGAAGATGGACACCGACATCAAGAACATCGGTCCCCGCACCTACGAGCGCGTCATGGAACTGCTGCTGCGTCTGCGTGCCAACATCCTCTGGCCCGCCATGCACAAGTGCTCCACCGCATTCTGGAACATCGCCGAGAACCCGCAGCTGGCAGCTAAGTATGACATCGTGCTTGGCAGCAGCCACTGCGAACCCATGCTGCGCAACAACGTCGGCGAATGGACCGGCGGCGACAGCAACTACAACTATGCCACCAACGCCAGTGGCGTGCAGGCCTACTGGCGCCAGCGCGTGGAGGAGTCCAAGGATATGGACGTCATGTACACTCTCGGTATGCGCGGCGTGCACGACGGCAGCATCCAGGGCTACAGCGGCGCAGCCAATATCGCCGCAGGCCTCAAGGACATCATTGCCTTCCAGCGCGGCCTCATCGAGGAAATCGTGAACCCCGACGTGACGCAGGTGCCGCAGACCTTCATCCCCTACAAGGAGGTGCTCGATGCCTACAACGCCGGTCTGCAAGTGCCCGACGACGTCACCCTCACATGGGTCGATGACAACCACGGCTACATCCGCCAGATGCCTACCGAGTCCGAGCAGGCACGCTCCGGCAGCAACGGCATCTACTACAACCTCTCCTACTACGGCTCGCCGCAGGACTACCTATGGCTCTCCACCATCGGTCCATCGCAGATCAGCTACGAGCTCACCCGCGGCTACCAGCAGGGCATCCAGCGCCTGTGGATCATCAACGTGGGCGACATCAAGCCCGCCGAGGCCGAACTGGAATTCTGCATGGACCTCGCCTGGGACGTCAACGCTTGGGGACCCACCAAGGCTGCTAAGTGGAGCCGCACCTGGGCTGCCCGCACCTTTGGCGAGGACGTGGCCGACGAGCTCGGTGCCATCAAGCAGGAGTACTACCGCTTAGCTGCCGGCGGCAAGCCCGAGCACGTGGCTTTCGTCGACTACAGCACCGAGGAGATGAACCAGCGCATTGCTGACTACGAGGCACTGGCCGCACGCGTCGATGCCGTGAAGGGCAGCATCCGCAGCGAGTTGCAGGACGCTTTCTTCGAGCTCATCGAATATCCCGTGCGAGGAGCATACCTGATGAACGTCAAGCATCTGCGCGCCACACAGAGCTTCACCGAGGCCAACGCCGGTCGAGGCACGACGGCCTTGCAATATGCCAGCGCTGCCACAGCCGCCTACGACGAGATACAGACCCTCACAACGAAATACAACAAGCAGATTGCCGGTGGCAAGTGGGATGGCATCATGAGCGCCGCACCGCGTTCGCAGGCAGCCTTCAACAAGCCCAGCGTGGCCACCGAGGCCGACGTTGTCCCCGTGGAGAGCAACTTCTCTGAGGGCACGCACCTCACTGTCGCTGCTGCCGACTACACATCTGCCAGCTCTTCTGTCAAGAAGCTCGACGGTCTCGGAATGCAGGAGCAAGCCGTATGCGTGTGGCCCATGGATCTCACCAGCTACAGCCAGGCTACCGATGCGCCCTATGTGGACTACAGCCTGCCCGTCAAGGCCGGCACGAATATCATCACCCTGCGCTTCCTGCCCACCTTCCCGCTGCACGCCGGAGGCACCCTGCGCTATGGCATCCAGTTCTTGACCGCAGGCGGCAAGGCTACGACCTTCAGCATCGCCACCACCGCAACCTCCAGCACCTGGAACCAGAACGTCCTGCGCGGATGGTCCACCGGCAAGAGCCATGAGTACGAGGCCGACGAGGACGGCACACTCGCCATCCGCGTCTATCTGATGGATCCGGGCATCGCACTCAGCGAGATTACTATCGACCAAGAGGCTGAGAACGAGTCTCTGACAGACTCCTATATCGTCAACCCCGACTTCGAGCTCTCGGCCGAAGGTGTCACCAACTCTGGCGGTGCCACAGTGCGCGGCGTGCCTTACGGATGGAGTACCAACATAGAGTTTACGGGTAACTCCAAGGGCATCAATGGCACCGGCACGAACATGCATGGGGCCAACAGCTGCTGGTTCTGGAATAAGCCTATGCCCGCAGACTTCGAGTTCTATCAGACCATCAAGGATCTGGAGCCCGGCCGCTACCGCATCTCCTGCCGCTTAGGCGCACGCTCCGGCTACATGGGCACCATGCGCCTCTTCGCAGGGGCCGATGTGCAGTACTTCGGCAAGGAGAGCGACTACAATAGCAGTATCTTCGTCAAGGGTGAGCGCAACACTTTCGCCGGTCACTCGGGGACGTCGGACTACAACACGCTGCAGAGTATGTTCGTCGATTTCCAGATCACAGAGAAGCGTGACATCAACGTCGGCATCCGCACCAGCAACGTCAAGGCCGACGGCACCACCGACACTTCGGGCGAGACAGGCACCTTCCGCGTCGATTACTTCCAGCTCTTCCGCCTTGGCGACGCAGTGCCCACCTACACCGTCACTTTCCGCCTCGGAACGGACGAGGAGAGCTATGCCGGCTTCGTGCCCCTCTTCAATGCCGACTTCGCCGCCACCGAAGGTGTGACAGCCTACGTGGCTACGGCTGAGCACGACGGCGTTGTCACCCTCTGCGAGGTCAGCGCCGTGCCAGCAGGTACGCCTGTCATTCTGAAAGGCACGAAGGGGCAGACCGTCACCATCGCTGAGGCAACCTCCGCACCTGCTGCTGTAGAGACGAACCTCCTACGTGCCGCCCACGACACCGAGATCGCTGCTACCGACCCGCGCTATGTCCTCACCTATCAGACCGAGCAGTGGCTCTTCGCCCACTACGCCGGCATCCTGCCTGAGGGTAAGGTCTATCTCGAGCTGCCTACAGGCGAGGTCAAGAGCCAGCTCCATTTCGTCTTCGACAAGGAAACTGGAATCAGCCGTCCCGCCACCGACTCATCCAAGTCAACAACCATCTACAACCTTGGCGGCACACAGCTTAGCTCACCACAGGGCAGTGGTGTCTACGTGGTGAACGGTAAGAAAGTGGCAATTAAACAATAGTAGTTCCTCCACATTAATATATATATGAAAAAGATATATGTCCGGCCAGACATGCGCACCTGTCGCATCACTCCTGCCACCATCATCGCCACTTCAATCAATATCTCTAACGATATCGTCATCACCGACCCCGACGATGTGGCCGTCAAAGGCGACGGCGACTGGGGAGACATCTGGGATTAAGAGGCAATGAAAGACTTAAGCTAATCAAGAATCAACAAATAGACATAATGAGACATACAATAATCAAAACACTCCTGCTTGGGCTGATGCTCGCAGGAGGAGCAAGTTCTGTCTGGGCTGAAAACACCGTTCAAGAGTTTGGCCGTGAGTCAGCCACCAACTGGACCACCTCTTCATCTACCACAAACATCAAGTTTGGCAGCACGGTCACGTTGAATGGTCTTGTCATGACCTTTGGTGGCAGTACATACGCGACGCCGCAGAGCACCAATGGTAGTACCTTCAGCGAAGACTTCTGGACATGGAATAGCAATAATGGCGGTGTGGTTCCTGGCTTTATGCCAAACAATGGCAGTACAAGCAGTGGCGTCATTTCTATAGCTGTAGGTGATGCACTTCCCACCAATGGTGCTGTCTATAAGTTTGAACTATCCAAGTCTGGCACGCTTACCATCAACGGCAAGGGTGGCACGACAAAAGGAAAAATTGTGTTGCTGCAGGCCGACAATGATAACAAGGTGACTGCTGTCCTCAGACAAGATGCAGCTACCAATACGGCGGTTACAACCACCTATTCCCTTGAGGCGGGTACTTACTATTTCTTCCAGTTGTGTGAAGGAGCCGGTAATGTCAACGGCTATCGCTATACGCTGAAGAGCATCCAGTTTGAGACCCTTGAACCTGTTGAGGGCCTGAAGGTATGGAACTTCGAGGAAAGCGGATGGAAAAGTGTTTCCACGACCTCTCCGCTGGGTGTTATACAAGATCAGCTCTGGCTGAGCGGATCTATTACTTATGATGCCGCTCAGACACGCTACAACATAGCTGCTGGAAAGAGTAATCAGATTCGATTCAAGGTGAAAAAGGGCCAGAAGGGTTATGTGGTCATCGTGGCTAAAGGAACAAACAGTAGCACAGGTATACAATATGGTTTGGGCAGCAAGGCCAGCGTAGACAACACCAGCAAGGTCTGCGTAGGCACCATCTACAAAGTATATACCTCTACGTTTGTCACCTGCGATGCAGACAAAGATGTGCTGATCCATACCGACGGCAACATGGGATATATCAAGAAGATTGCATGGGTACCCAACGCTAATTCCGCCACAGCCTTGGCTTCTGTCACCATGGGCACAGCAGGTTTCTCCACGTTCTGCCCCACGGCTACGGTCAACATCCCTACTGGCGTAAAGGCATACATCCTGAATTCATGCAGTGGCACGACCGCCACCTGGAATGAAATCACAGGCAAGATACCCGCATTTACTGGTGTACTCCTGGTCGGTGAGGGCGGCACACAGTATGACTTCTATTGCCCATCATCCAGCAGTTCTGCCATTGACGGTATTGTCGCCACAGGGCCTACTCCAGCTTGGTATAACACAGCTTCTACCCAGCAGAATATCCTCGTCGGCACCTACAAGACGACTTCTATCCCCGCCTCCGACGCTACGACCTCTTACTATGGACTCAAGAAGAACACCAATACGTTCGGTCTGGTGAGCGCTAATGTGGATATGCCCGCAGGCATGGCCTATTTCTCTGTAGCAACTGCTGAAGTGAAGGAACTGCACGAGTTCATATTTGGCTTAAGCGGCGCAACAGCCATCCATACGACCGAACAGGCAATGCCCCAGGGTAAGCAACCATTCTACACCCTCAGCGGTATGCTCGTCAGTGGCAATCCCGCACCTGGCATCTATGTCAAAGGGGGCAAAAAGGTCATCATCAAATAACCTCAAAACGCAATAAACATGAGAAAGATATATCAAGTTCCTGTCGTAAAGGCTCTCGTTATCGCTCCCGAGTCCATTTGCGTTGGTTCGGGCACTCAGGGCGACATTAACAACCTCGGCATCTCCAACGACGAGAGTTCCACCATCTCTTCTGGCTCCGACTTCGGAGTCAAGGGCAACAATGTCCAATGGGAAGATTAGGATTGAGCAAACTGACTGACAGAATAATTGAGTTAGTAGTTAGTTGTTTTGTAGTTAGGGAGCCCGTCGTGCAATGTAGCACGACGGGCTTTTTTTGTGCTGTTGTTCGAAACACGTTGGCCGAATCGGTTGTTTTTGAAAAAGTGAAAACTTTTCCTTTGATTATTATATTGACTTGTCTTTTTTACTGTATCTTTGTCACCGGAAACTTTTTACGATAGCTAATATGAAACGTCTGCTTACCCTCCTCCTCACGTGTTGCTGGCTGGCCACAGTCGTTGCGCAGATGCCGTCAACAATCTCTTTTGCATCGCCCGTCACATGGGATCAGCACAGCCTCATCATAGATGGTCGGCGTGTGTGTCCCGTCATGGGCGAGATTCACTATAGCCGTGTGCCTGCCAACGAGTGGAAAGACGAAGTGCGCAAGATGCGCGAGGGCGGCGTGACCATAATCGCCACCTACGTCTTCTGGAACCACATCGAAGAGTTTGAGAACCAGTTCGACTGGAGCGGACAGCGCGACCTTCGCCGCTTCCTCGAGGTGTGCAAAGAGGAGGGAATGCCCGTCGTCCTGCGCATTGGCCCCTGGTGTCATGGCGAAGTGCGCAACGGAGGTCTGCCCGACTGGCTGTTTGGCCCCCTCCCGACCTCCACGCAGGGGGAGGGGAGAGGGCTGCGTGTACGTTCCGAAGACCCTCAATTCCTTTTTTATGTCACCCGCATCTACCGTCAGATCTTCACGCAGGTGCAGGGGCTTCAATGGAAAGATGGCGGACCTGTCATTGCGGCGCAGTTCGACAATGAGTTCCGCGGTCCCGCCTCCTACCTGATGGCACTGAAGCACATCGCACTTGGCATCGGCTTCGACCTTCCCTTCTACACCCGCACAGGCTGGCCCGAACTGACCACCCCCATGCCCTTTGGTGAGATGCTGCCACTCTTTGGCGACTATGCCGACGGTTTCTGGAACAAGAGCACGCTCGAGGGCATCGGCAACCACTACAAGGCTTTCAACTTCAAGGGACAGGTGCAACCAGCGAGCAACATGGGAGCCCCAGAAGAGCAAGCCACTAAAGCCGCCCCTTCAGCCCCCTCGGATGCCGTGGGGACTTCTGGGGCTTACCCCTACTTCACCTGCGAACTTGGTGGCGGCATGGCCACGTCCTACCACCGCCGCCCTTACCTCTACCCAGAAGATGCATACGCCATGGCGCTCGTGAAGCTCGGTAGCGGCTCCAACCTGTTGGGTTATTATATGTACCACGGCGGCACGAACCCAGAGGGCAAGCTCAACCCGCTCAACGAGTGTCAGACCTCGCCCTTCACCGCCAATAACGACCTGCCCACCTGTACCTACGACTTCCAGGCACCCCTCGGCGAGTTCGGGCAGACCTATCCACAGTACTACCGTCTGCGGCCTCTCCACCTCTTCATGCACGACTTCGGCGAGCTGCTCGCCCCCATGGAAGCCCAGTTCCCTACAGCGCAGGACCTCAAGCAAGGTGACGACACCCAGCTGCGGTGGTCTTACCGCGTAACATCGCAACCTCAAAACCTTGCAACCTCAAGACCTAAATCCGCCTTCGTCTTCCTCAACAACTACGAGCGTTTTGCCAACCTCACAGCCAAGAGCGGCGTGCAGTTCGATGTTTGCGGCGTGCAGTTTCCTGCAAAGCCCATCACTATCCCAGCCGGTTGCTCTGCTATTTTCCCCGTGAATGTCGAGGGCATACGCTACGCCACAGCTCAGCTCGTGGCGAAGCGCGACGGCAAGCTCTACCTCATGCAGGTTCCTGGCATCCCTACCACCATCGCCCTGCTGAGCGGCAAGACGTTGAAGAACGTCAAGCCGCGTGGCACTGAGCGCCCCGTCCATGGCAACATCTATCTCTTGAGTCAGCACGAGGCCGAGCACCTCTTCCTTGCAGTACGCACGCATGAGGATCTCGGCATTAACGCAAATTGCACAAAGACCAGGGACGCTGGCCCGCTGCGCACCATTGCCCTGGGCAAGGCCAAGGTGGCAGAGGCACCTACAGATGCGGACTGGCAGCAGGCGGCTTGCTACAAGATAACCTTCCCAGAGAGTGCCGCCACCAAGTGGCATTGCCTCCTCTCCATCGCCTACCACGGTGACTGCGCCCGCCTCTATGCTGACGGTCACCTCATCGCCGATAATTTCTACTATGGCCGTCCCTTCCTCTTCGGCCTCTGGCGTCTGCCCGAAGGCAGCACCGAGCTGGAGCTCCGCATCCTTCCCCTCCAACCCGACGCACCCATATATCTCCCCCGCGAAGCCGGCAGAACCGCAGGCGAGGGTGTGGATAAGGTGGAAATCGTGTTGGCCGATTAATGATTATTTAAAGACAACTATATTTGCCTCTATGAAGATTCGTGCTCTTATGGCCTTGGTGGTCACTCTGTTACTACCCACGCCCTCATCGGGGACGGTGAGGGTTGAGGCCGCCCCGGCTTCTATCGACCTGTCCGGCACTTGGCGTCTCACATCACGCCTCGAGGCGAAGAGCGTCACCCTCCCCGGCTCGCTCCTCACCAACGGCCTCGGCGATGACGTTTCCACGGAAACCCGCTGGACAGGCTCGCTCTACGACAGCAGTTTCTACTTCAATCCCTTCATGGAGCCCTACCGTCGTGCTGGGCAGATGAAGTTCCCATTCTTCCTCACCCCGCGGAAGCATTTCGTGGGCGAAGCCACCTACAGCCGCACCGTCAGCATCCCCAAGACGTGGAAGGGGCGCCGCGTCACCCTTTTCATGGAGCGCCCACACATCGAGACAACCGTCTTTGTGAACGGCCACGAAGCAGGTCATCAGATGAGCCTCAGTGTGCCCCACCAGTACGACCTCACCCCCTACCTGCGCTTTGGCGAGGGTAATGAGCTCGCCATCCGCGTCTACAACGGCATCGAAAACGTCTGCGTAGGGCAGGATTCCCACAGCGTCACCGACCAGACGCAAGGCAACTGGAACGGCATCGCCGGGTGTATCGAGCTCCGCACGACACCTTATATCTATAAGCAGCACGTCGCGACAGACCTCGCCACCCGCACTGCCCACATCACCCTCAACGAGCAGACTTTCGATATTGAAGTGCCTAACGCCCAGCCGTGGAGCGAAACCAACCCGAAGCTCTACACCGCCACCGTTTCCTACGAGGGAGAGCCCATCACCATCACCTTCGGTTTCCGCGAAGTTGCCGTGAGTGGCCGCGACATCCTACTTAATGGCGAGCCCATCCACCTGCGCGGAACGGTGGAGAACTGCTGCTTCCCCGAGACAGGCTTCCCGCCCACCGACACAGCGTCGTGGGAACGCATCTTCCGCCAATGCAAGGACTTCGGCCTCAACCACATGCGCTTCCATAGCTATTGCCCGCCCGAAGCTGCCTTCGTGGCTGCCGACCGCCTTGGCTTCTACCTGCAGCCCGAAGGCCCCTCGTGGCCCAACCACGGCGTGAAGCTCGGTGTCGGTATGCCTATCGACAAGTATCTCGCCGACGAGTGCCGTGCCATCCTCGACCGCTACGGCCATCATCCCTCCTTCATCATGCTTGCAGCTGGCAATGAGCCCGCAGGCCATTGGGTGGAGTGGGGCGACCAGTTTGTGAAAGATATGAAAGCCTACGACCCCTCACGTATCTATACTGTCGCCAGCGTCGGCGGCGGATGGGAGTGGGACTACGGCTCGGAGTACCACGTCAAGGGCGGTGCCCGCGGCCTCGAATGGAACCGCCGTCAGCCCAGCAGCGATGACGATTTCTGTGAGCAGATAGCACATCCAAGAAACTTTAAAGAAAGAGCCCCCTATAATCCCCCGTTTGGGGATGCAAATAGCGGCGGCAAGGAAATGTCCTCCGCCAGTGGCCCACGGGGTGCTATCATCTCCCACGAGCAAGGTCAGTGGTGTGCCTTCCCCGACCTGAAGGAGACCGACCAATACACAGGAGCCTACAAGGCCGCCAACTTCGAGATCTTCCGAGACCTGCTTGCCGCGGGCGGCATGGCCTCGCAGGCTGAGAAGTTCCTCATGGCCAGTGGACGCCTGCAGGTGCTGGCCTATAAATATGAGATTGAACGCCACCTGCGCACGCCGGGCTACGCCGGCTTTCAGCTCCTCGGCATCAACGACTACAGCGGCCAGGGCACCGCCCTCGTGGGGCCCCTCAACGTCCATTGGCGCGAGAAAGGCTACTGCACTGCTGCCGACTGGCGCGAGTTCTGCTCCGACCTCGTGCCCTTGGCCCGTTTCCCCCGCTTCACCTTCGAGAGCACCGAAACCATCCGCATCCCCGTCTCACTCTACAACGCCACCTCATCTTCCTCAACACGGTCGGGCGTGGCGGGTGTTCGCGCCGAGACTCCCATCCTCTCATATACCATCACTTCTCCAGCCCTCTCCTCGGCCGTCCTACAGCAAGGCAGCCTCCTCCCCGGCGATACCATCACATTCTTCCCCTCCAGCGTTGATCGCGCCGCCAAGCTCACGCTGACCATCACCGCCGATGCTACCCATCGTAACCATTGGGACTTCTGGGTGTATCCGGACGCATCATGCGAGACCGCGCAGCAACCTTGCTTGACGACCACTGTCCTTGACTCCGCCCTGGCTGCCCTTGCTTCCGGCCGAGACGTCCTCCTCCTCGCCGGCGGTCAGATCAAATACGGCAACGATGTCGTGCATCGCTTCCTGCCCGTCTTCTGGAATACGTCGTGGTTTAAGATGAAGCCGCCGCACACCACGGGCGCTTACATCCAGGCCGACCACCCCATATTCCGCAACTTCCCCACCGACGACTGGCAAGACCTGCAGTGGTGGGAGCTTACCAACCGTGCCCAGTGCATCAACCTCGCTGAGTTCCCCGCCGACTTCCAACCCATCGTGCAGCCCATCGACACGTGGCACCTCTCCCGCAAGCTCGGTATGCTCCTCGAGGCGCGCGTAGGCAAGGGACGCCTCATCCTCACCACCTTCGACCTCACCACTGACCTCAACCGCCGCATCGTGGCCCGTCAGCTCCGCAGCAGCATCATGCAATATATGCAGAGCCCCGACTTCCAGCCCGCACTCACCCTGGAACCCGAGACACTCCGCCACCTCTTCGAGCGCGAGGCCCCGGCCGTTAATATGTTCACCAACGACTCCCCCGACGAACTAAAACCTAAGTTCAGCAATAATCCTTAGGGGGATTATCTTACAGGGCAAATAAAAAGAATCACCGCACCGAAGCGTTCATCTCGGTGCGGTGATTCTTTTTTTATTTAGCATCTATGATGCAGGGCCGTTTACTTCACGGCTTCGCCCTGTCCGTCCTCGGTGAGGTAGAAGAGGGGAGCGGGGTTTGTTTGTTCCTGCTCGTAGTAGTGCAGGCCGCTGTCGTTGGTGCGTGGGTGCCATTCGCCCAGGAGATTGATCATCTCGGCGGCAGCCCAGATGACGGGACCATAGCCGTGGGCTGCAGCAGCGCTGACGGGACGATAGTAGTAGAAAGCGGGGTCGAATGCCATGCCCGTGCCTACGCAGGTGCCGACCACCTTGCCGTCCTCGGTAATCTTAGTGCTGATAGCGTGCCATGCCAGTTGGGCGACGCCGCCATAAGTGATGCCCTCGAGCCAGCCCTTGCGGATGGCATGGGCGATGGCGTAGCAGTAGATGGCGGTGGCAGAGGTTTCAAGGTAGCTGTCATTACGGTCGAGCAGCTGATGCCAGAAGCCTTCGCTCGACTGCAGGGCGCAGAGTCCTGCCACATGCTCACGCAGCTGATTGAGGATGAACTCGCGGTCGGGGTGGTTCTCTGGCAGCATATCAAGCAGCTCCACCGTAGTCAGCAGTGCCCAGCCGTTGGCACGTGCCCAGTGGTAGGTCGGCTGCTGTGCCAATCCTTCCACGTAGCCGTGGCGGTAAATCTTCTTCTCCGGCACCCACATACGCTTCACAAAATTCTTGTACATTGTGGCTGCTTCGTCGAAGTACTTCGGGTCGTCAAAATAGATACCGGCATAGGCGATAGTGGGGATGCCCATGTACATATCGTCGAGCCACACGGTGTTGTGCTGCGGGCGGTGGCGTGCGAAGGTGCGGTCGGGCAGGCGGTACTGTCCGTTCTCCACGAAGTTGAAGTAATTGTCGATGATGGGTGCAATGGCAAGCTCTTCACCTGCGCGCTTGGATGCCTTCATCATGGCCGTGCACATCGTGCCACAGTCGTCCAATGCGCGCGGGTGGATAATCTGTTCCATCTGTGCGTCTTCAATGTCTTCCTTTTGTCCGTCGCGCTTTTGGAACGCAGGCACAGCCTGTGCCAGCAGACGGAACTGTTTCAGGACATACTCCTTGTACTTCTGCTCGCCAGTGGCCTCGGCGGCATCCAGGAAAGCCTGGTAGGTGATGCCCCATTCGTAGCTGCCGATGCGGAAGGCGCCCTTTTCCACCGTGGCTCCCTCGGGCAGGCTCTGCAGGTCGGTGACCTCGTTGCCATCCTTGTCGATGATGCGGTGCGGGGTGTTGGCATCGCAGTAGTTGAATACACGTTCCAGGTCTGCCTTCACCTCGTCGGCCGTGAGTTCACCGTAGGGCACTTTGTAGTCGGGCTTGAGGAGGTGGAGCGGGGTAGTGGAGTCGTTGATCTCGTCGGCCTGTTGGTTGACGGGTGATGTGCAGGCAGCTATGCACACTGTAGCTGCGATGCCAAGCGATGCATGCAGGAATGATTTTAGACTTCTCATGTTGATATTACTGTTGGTTTTAATGTTCGTGGCTGCAAATTTACAAAAAAAATGCATTCTCCATAGTTCTTTTGCAAAAAATATTTTACCTTTGCCACGTAAATTATAATATGTTGCATATGAAAAAAATAGCTCTCCTTTTGTTTTTTATTCTTGGGGCTGCTGCGCAAGCTCAAGAGCCGGCCCGCCTGCACTGGATAGGCAGCGTGCCAGCTGCCGACAAGCCCGTCAGTTTCGGCATTCCCTTCAATAGAGGTGAGATGAAGGCCAAGGATTCCTTCTCTCTTACAACTGATAAAGGCAAGACCATCGCGGCCGATTTCTGGCCTACTGCCTACTGGCCCGACGGCTCGGTGAAATGGGGCGGTTTTGCCGCTGTAGTGCCGGGCGGCACAGAAAGCGTGACGTTCAGATTAAAAGAGAAGGGGGGGAAGGGGAAAGATGAAGCAAAAGAGAATTATGAGGCTGGTCGCCTTCAGGTAGTGGAGACGGCATCGCAGATACAGATCACATCAAATGACTTCTCTGCTTTCATCCCTAAGAGCGGCGATGCCATTCTGGACAGTCTGGTGCTCGGAGGCGTGCGTGTCTCGGGTCGTGGCCAGCTCGTTTGCACCATTCAGGATCAACCTTATGTCGGCGGTGTTACTGACATCCATTTCGCAGACCATGTCGGCCATATCGGCAAAGTGGAAGTGGAGCGCGCGGGCGATGTTCGTGCCGTGGTTAAGATTGAAGGGGCTTGCCAGGGGCTTGTGTCCTATGTGGTTCGTCTCTATTTCTACGCAGGTTCAGAGCAAGTGCGCCTTGTGCATACTTTTATATACGAAGGTGACCAGAATCGGGATTTCATTCGCTCGCTTGGCGTGCGCTTCGAAGTGCCTATGCGCGAGCAGGCCTACAATCGGCATGTCGCCTTTGGCACACACAGCGGTGGCGTGTGGGCCGAGAGCGTGCAGCCGCTGAGCGGCCGCCGTGTCCTTGCCGACGGCAAAGCCGGAGGCAAACTGTTAGAAGGCGCCGTGAGCGCAGGCTTCCCTTCGCTCGAGCACGCCCAAGTGTCCGGGCAGCGCATTCCCGAGCCCGACGCCTTCGACGAGCGTGGGCAGGAGCTCCTCCGCCATTGGGCCAGCTGGAACACCTACCGTCTCTCACAAGTCAATGACCAGGGCTATGCCATTCAGAAGCGGGCCCACTTGAACAACCAGTGGATAGGCACTCACACAGGCCAGCGCGCTGATGGCTATGCCTTCGCGGGCGACGTCAGCGGAGGTCTTGGCGTCTCTGTCAAGGACTTTTGGCAGAGTTACCCCGCCTCGCTGCAAGTAGACAGTGCCGCGCACGAGACGGCTTACCTTACGGCATATCTCTGGGCACCCGAGGGCGGTGCTATGGATCTGCGCCACTACGACAACGTGGCCCACGACCTCAACGCCTCATACGAAGATGTGCAGGAGGGTATGTCCACGCCTGAGGGCATTGCACGCACTTCTGTCCTCACCCTCATACCCGAGCGCCGCTATCCCGGCAAAGCCGCCATTGCGCAGCGTGCCGTGCAGCAGGCCGAGGACGCGCCACTCGTCTGCACTCCTGAGTATCTGCATTCGCGCCGTGCCTTCGGCATCTGGAGCCTGCCTGACTCGAGCAATGCCCGCCGCGCCCGAGTGGAAGAGCAGCTACGCGCTTACATTAATTTCTATACGCGCGCGATTGAGGACAACCATTGGTATGGTTTCTGGAACTATGGCGACGTCATGCACGCTTACGACCCCGCACGCCACGAATGGAAATACGACGTGGGTGGCTTTGCGTGGGACAACACCGAGCTGGGCTCCATCTCGTGGCTGTGGTATTCGTTCTTGCGCACGGGCGACCCCTTAGTCTGGCGCATGGCAGAGGCTATGACGCGCCACACTTCGGAGGTCGATGTCTACCACCTCGGGCCCTTTGCAGGCCTGGGTAGCCGGCATAACGTCTCGCACTGGGGCTGCGGCGCCAAGGAGGCTCGCATCTCGCAGGCCGCGTGGAACCGTTTCTACTACTACCTGACCACCGACGAGCGCACGGGCGACCTGATGACAGCCGTCCGCGACGCTGACCAGATGCTCTATACCATCGACCCGATGCGCCTGGCACTGCCGCGCGAGAAGTACCCCTGCACAGCTCCTGCCCGTCTGCGTATAGGCCCCGACTGGGTGGCTTACGCCGGCAACTGGATGACCGAGTACGAGCGCACGCTCAACCCTCTCTACCGCAAGAAGATAGAAGCGGGCATGAAGAGCATAGCCGCCCTGCCTAACGGAATGTTCACGGGGCCAGGTGTGCTCGGCTACGACCCCGCCACGGGCATACTCTCCTACGAGGGCGACCCGGCAATTACCTCTACCAACCACCTGAAACTCATCATGGGCGGCTTTGAATTGCTGCACGAGATGATGGAGATGGTGCCCAATAAGAAGTTCGAGGCCTGCTACCTCGACCATAATGCCCGCTACTACAGCATGACCAAAAACCGCTTCCGCATCAGCCGCATCAAGGGCTACGCTGCCTATCACCTCCACGATCGTAAGCTGGCTGACGAGACATGGGCTGGCATGTGGAACTACGACCCGGCCGAACAGCACTACCTCTTCGATGCTCACGAGGTGCTGCCGCCCGAGGTGCCGCAGAAGAAACTTGAGAGTGTGCAGATCTCCACCAACGATGCAGCTCTCTGGAGCCTCGATGCAATATATCTACAAGAAGTAATACCACAAGAATGAAAACCATAGCTTCCCTCCTTGCGGCGCTGCCATTAGCTGCTGCCGCCCAGACGCTTACCGTCTCTGTTACCAATCCTTCGTCTGCCGCCCGTCGCGATGTGCCTGTTGTGGTTGACCTCCACAAGGCTCTCGGCAAGAAAGTAGCTGCGGTACTTTCCGCCAATGTCTATGCCACGCATACGGCAGAGAAGCAGAGAGGCAACGGACCGCTGCTACCTTCTCAGCTCGACGACCTCGACGGTGACCTTGTCCCCGACGAGCTTGCCTTCGTGTGCGACCTCCCCGCCAAGGCCACAATAACGTTTAAGGTCGTGTGCTCGGCGAGTTCGTCGGCGAGTTCCTTCGCCCCACGCACGGCAGCCTTTATGAAGGTCTGGGACCGCAAGTACCGCTATCCTTACATTAATAGTATAGAGTACCAGGGCCGCAACGAACCTCTGGCCACCTACGATGCTATCTACGGACACGGCGCACAGTGGGAGAGCGAGCTCGTAGGCTTCCGCGTGTACATGGACCACCGCCAGAGCATCGATATCTATGGCAAGCCCACGCCGCAGCTGGTCCTGGACAAGACCAACTTCTACAGCACACGCGAGGATATGGCTGCAGGCCTCGGCTGTGACATTCTTTTCGCAGGCCCAAGCGTGGGCGCAGGCTCTTTTCGCGGCTACGTCAATGGCGAACCTACCTATGTGGATAGCGTCGAGGCCCGTGGCCAGCGCGTGGTTGCCAGCGGGCCCGTGCGCGCCATAGTAGAAGTGTGGGACAAGAATTGGTTCTACAACGGCAAGACCCTTCAGATGCACCAGCGCTATACAATCTACGCCGGCCATCGCGATGTCGAGGTCGACGTAAAGCTTGCAGGTGAGGGCTCGGCTGACGAGCTCTTCTGCACAGGCGTTCAGAAACTTGAGATTGACAACGAGGGCTACATGACCTCAGACGACGGCCTTGTAGGCTCCTGGGGCAAGAATGTACCTGACAAGGCTGCCGAGGATCTCATAGAAGGTGTAGGGCTCGGCGTATTCGTCGGGCCAGACTACCTCGTGCAGACACGCGAGGATGCTTACAACTACCTCACCATCCTACGCCCTCGCGACGGGCATATCCGCTACCGCCTTGCCATCTGTGCGCTCATGGAGCGCGACGGCTTCAGGGATTCCGAAAGCTGGTTCGCCTGGCTCAGGCAATGGCAGCGGCAGATTGTAGAGCCATGTAAGGTAAAGGTCGGCAAGTGATGTGCAGACCCGGGCTTTAGCTCGTCCGGCAAAACCCTTAAGCCTTTCGCCCAAAACCCTTAAGGGTTATGGCCAGAACCCTTAAGGGTTTTTTCAATAAGCCTTGGGCTGTCTCCGGAAACAGAAACGCCGAAGGGGCTGCAACGTGCTGTCGCAGCCCCTTCGGCGTTTAGTGTTTAGCTATCAGAAACGATAGGCGATGCCCACGCAAAGGTTGCCGCGGTCGAAGTCGTTGAGATAGGTGTACTTCATCTCGGCATTGACGTAGAGGCGCTCGTCGATGTCGTATTGCACGCCGGCGCCGACGTTCAGGCCTACGCGCATCTTGTCGTCATAGCCTTTGTTTGCTTTTTTGTATGTCTTGTCATAGGTGTAGTGGCGGTGCAGAGCCTGTACGCCTATGAGAGGATAAATCCACAGCCCCGTGTCCTTGATGGGGAAAGTGTAGTGGAAGTTGAAGTTCACGTCCCAGTCGATGCGCTCCTTCTGCTTGAAATAGTAGCCGAAAGAGGCTTCCATGCGGAAGCGTGAGGTGGCATAGAACTGCACCTTGGGCTGGATGCCGAGGTGGTAGTCGTCGCCCCAGGTCTGCGGCAGGTTAAGGCCGAACGCCCAGTCGCCGCTCTCGGGCTCGTCAAATTTCTGTGCAAAAGCGCCTGTGCCCACCAGGACAAGGCAGAAAGTAAGCATGAGTTTCTTCATCGTTGAGTTGAATTAAGTTGAGATAATGTTAGCATTACGAGCACAAAAGTATAAAATAATTCGCTCTGATTGATTTTTTTGGCGAAAAAAGATAGTTTTGCCGACTTTTCTTTATATTTTTGCAGCAAAGTTGTGTCTAACCATACTAAAGTAAGGATCGTATGAACTTAGGAACACCCGAAATCCTCCTTATCGCCCTTGTTGTGCTGCTGCTCTTCGGAGGCAAGAAGATACCCGAACTCATGAAGGGCCTCGGCAAAGGCGTCAAAAGCTTTAAGGATGGCGTGAAAGGCCTCGATGACGAGATCAAGGAAGCCACTTCCATCGACGACGTGAAGAAGTGATGGAAGAGCAGATGACCTTTTGGGATCATCTGGACGTACTGCGCGGCAGCATCATCAGGGTGCTCGTGGCGGGCGTCGTCATGGGCATAGGAGTTTTCTTCCTGAAGGACTGGCTCTTCGACGTGGTGCTGTGGCCCCGCCAGAGTGATTTCCCCACCTATCGTCTGCTCGGCGCCGAGCCGTTCGAACTGAACCTCATCAACACCGAGCTGACCGAGCAGTTCATGATTCACATGAAGGTGGCGCTCATCGTTGGCTTGCTCGTGGCGTCGCCATATATCATCTATGTCCTCTTTCGCTTCATCTCCCCTGCGCTCTACGAGAGCGAACGGCGCGCCAGCTACAGGCTCGTAGGCGCAGCCTATGGGATGTTCATCGTCGGCATTGTTGTCAACTACTTCCTAATCTTCCCGCTTACAGTGCGCTTCCTGGGCACTTATAGCGTGAGCGAGGATGTCGTGACGATGCTCACCCTGTCAAGCTATGTCGACACGCTCCTGCTGATGAGCCTCGTGTTCGGCATCGTCTTCGAGATTCCTGTCATAGCATGGCTGCTGGCACGTTTCGGGATGCTCAAGCACACGTGGATGGCCGAGTACCGCCGCCACGCCATAGTAGCCATTCTCATCGTGGCTGCTGTCATCACGCCTACTGCCGACATCATGACGCTCATCGTAGTATCGCTGCCTATCTGGCTGCTCTACGAGGTTAGCATCTGGATAGTGAAATTCACAAACACACCTGTCCCCGAGGATGGGGCTGCCTCCGAAGGCACTACCGCTTCGTCCGCCATTCCCGAGGGCTCTCCCGAGGACTCTAATTCCCAAACAACCCAATGCTCAGAAGAATCAGAACCATCCTCGCCGTCGTCGCCTTTGCAGGAATAACCCTTCTATTCCTCGACGTCAGCGGCATCCTCCACACCTATCTCGGCTGGCTGGCCAAGGTGCAGTTCCTGCCCGCCGTGCTGGCAATGAACGTCGGCGTCGTCGTGGCGTTGCTCGTGCTCACCCTCATCTGCGGTCGCATCTATTGCTCCGTCGTCTGCCCCTTGGGCATACTGCAGGACGGCCTCGCACGCCTGCGCCCGCGCAAGAATAAAAAGGTAGGGCGCTACACGTTTTCGCCAGAGGTAAAGTGGCTACGCTATCCCGTCTTCGTCATCTTTGTCATCGCTTTGCTCGCTGGCGTAGGCTCACTAATTGCTTTGTTGGCGCCCTACAGCAGCTTCGGCCGTATCGTCACCAACCTCCTGCGCCCGCTCTACGAACTGACCAATAACGGCCTTGCAGCCATTGCCGAGCACTATGGGAGCTACGCCTTCTATGCCACCGACGTTTGGATACGCAGTCTGCCGACCTTCATTATCGCTGCCGCTACGCTCATAGTGCTGGCCGTTCTGGCCTGGATTGGCGGCCGGACATATTGCAACACCATCTGCCCCGTAGGCACAGCGCTTAGCTTCTTCTCGCGCTTCTCGCTGCTGAAGGTCAACTTCGACGAGGACAAATGCCGCAAGTGCAGTAAGTGCACCAAGGCCTGCAAGGCATCGTGCATTGATTTCAAGACGCATACCGTCGACTATTCACGCTGTGTAGTCTGCGGCAACTGCATCGACAGCTGTGAGTTTGGAGCGCTGAAGTATGACGCTCCCAACATTCATCGCCCGGCGATGGATGGGGGGAGACGCTCTTTCCTCATGGGCTCTGCACTTGTCACCACTGCCGCCCTCGCACAGGAAACCAAGATAAAAATGGATGGGGGCCTTGCCGAGATTGAGGATAAGGTGGCGCCCGAGCGTAAGACGCCACTGACACCTCCGGGATCGCTCTCCGCCAAGAACCTTGCTCAGCACTGCACTGGCTGCCAGCTTTGCGTAGCTCAATGCCCCAACAGCGTCCTGCGTCCGTCTGCTGGCCTTAAGACGCTCATGCAACCCACTATGTCATACGAGCGAGGATACTGCCGCCCCGAATGCAACCGCTGCTCAGAGGTATGCCCCGCAGGTGCAATCCGTCCCATCGCTCTTGAAGAGAAGACAAGCACGCAGATTGGACATGCCGTGTGGATAAAGAAGAACTGCGTCACCGTGACCGACGGCGTGGATTGCGGCAACTGCGAACGCCATTGCCCGACGGGGGCTATACAGATGGTGCCGCTAAACCCCGACGATGAGCTCGGAGCATACGTCCCAGCCATCAACGAAGCTCTGTGCATAGGCTGCGGAGCCTGCGAGAACCTTTGCCCTGCACGGCCTTTCTCTGCCATTTACGTTGAGGGGCACGAAGTGCACAAGATGGTATAATGGCCTGCTGACGGCCTCTATACATTGTGTAAACATTCCTACAGCCCGAATCATATAAGCTCCAGAAACCTATGAGTAAAGCTATAAACAGAAGAAACTTCCTGAAATATATGGCCGGAGGTGCTGTCAGTGCCGCTCCTGCCGCCTCGCTCCTCGTAGCCTCATGCAAGCCAGCCTCATCTGCGGAAGGGCAAAATGGGACTATGACCATGCGTACCAACCATAACACGGGCGACCGCGTCTCGCTCCTTGGCTATGGAATGATGCGCTTGCCGATGCTCCCCGAGGGCTCTAAGGAGGACCCGCAGACAGGGCTCTTCGATCAGGAGATGATTAATCGCCAGGTTGACTATGCCCTTGAGCATGGTGTCAACTATTTCGACACAAGCCCGGTCTACTGCCGTGGCCTCTCGGAGCGCTGCACGGGAATAGCGCTGAAGC
Source organism: Bacteroidaceae bacterium (assembly GCA_017469685.1). GTDB lineage: Bacteria > Bacteroidota > Bacteroidia > Bacteroidales > Bacteroidaceae > Physcousia. The sequence continues at coordinate 40,789 of JAFUFW010000021.1, forward strand.
GCCATCCGCGCGACAAATATTTCATCGCTACCAAGCTCTCGAACTTCGACAACAGCACTTGGCCTCTCGATGAGTCTAAAAAGATGTTTGAGAACTCGCTAAAGGAACTCCAGACTGACTATATCGACTACCTCCTGCTCCACAGCACTGGGGGCGGAGGGCGAGACCCTGAGACGGGCGAAGAACTAAGTGGGCTCGAGGTGTGCAAACGGCGTTTCATCGACAATGGCCTGACGGACTGGCTCGTAGAGCAGAAGACTGCCGGACGCATTCGCAACCTCGGATTCTCATGGCACGGAGACTATCGTGCCTTCGAGCTCTTGCTTCAGCTGCACGACGAAGGGCGCTACCACTGGGACTTCTGCCAGATAGAGCTCAACTACCTCGACTGGTTCTACGCCAACGAGATCAACAGCCGCAATGTTGATGCTGTGAAACTCTATGGTGAGTTGGAGAAACGCAACATTCCGGCAGTTATCATGGAGCCGCTGCTCGGAGGGCGTCTGGCCAACGTCAATGAGGAAGTGGCAGCCGAGCTCAAGCAGCGCGACCCTGAAGCCACAATAGCGTCGTGGGCTTTCCGCTTCGCGGGCTCTCCCGAGGGCGTGCTCACCGTGCTCAGCGGCATGACATTCATGGAGCATCTGCAGGAGAACGTCGCTACTTACTCGCCACTGCGACCTGTCAGCGCCGAGGAACACGACTTCCTGATGCATATCGCTGAGCTGATATTCGGGCAGCAGGAGGTTCCCTGCACAGCCTGTCAGTACTGCATGCCATGCCCCTACGGGCTCGACATACCCGCCATCTTTGCACATTATAATAAATGTATCCGCGAGGGAAACACTCCACAAAGCAGCGGATCGCCAACCTTCAGAAAGCAACGCCGCGCCTTCCTCGTGGGTTACGACAGATCCGTTCCACGTCTGCGCCAGGCCAGCCACTGCATAGGCTGCAACCAATGCGCACCCCACTGCCCCCAGCAGATTGAGATCCCTCGCGAGCTTCAGCGTATAGATGCATACGTTGAACAGCTCCGGCGCGAAGGGGGTGCGCTATGATGGCTTAACCTTGTTACAGACTCACCTTAGGTGTTGAGTCCATAATACAAAAGAGCGCCCATGTGGGCGCTCTTTTGTTTTGTCATGAGAAAACTGAACGGCGGCTTAACGGACCTTGCTCACTGCAACTTTCTTCTTGTTGCGGATGTAGATTCCGTTTTGCGTGCGGTTGACCTTACGGCCTGAGAGGTCATAGACAGCTCCTGCATTGGCCTTGTCGGAGGCTATGCCATTTATGGCGTCGGGGCCGCCCTGGATGGTGAGCTTGCCTGCTACGTAGGTGAACTCGTAGTTGTCGGCCTCGCAGCCAGAGACACGGATTTCGTAGACACCAGCATAGCTTTCTGGCGTAGCATCGCACTCGAATATGGGCTCATGCTTGAGCACATCGTCGATCTTCTCGCGGTTGCGAAGGGAAGAGTACTTGGCCTCAAAGACAGGATTCTCCTCGCCATATTCGCGTGTGTAGGAGAGTGCCGTCACGGTTACAGGTGCGCGCTCTACGGTGAGAGTGCCTTCGACGTATTGTACGCCAAGGCTTACGATGGAGCCCGCTGCCACTTGAATGGGATAGTCGCCCACAGGCGATGTCAGTTCGGCATCGCAGGTCAGGACGGGGTCGCCGGTTACGGGAGCGCCGGTGACGGCGTAGGTGAAGGTTCCGTTGGCACGGCCATACTGGCGCGATGAGGGCTGAGCCGTCACAGTGGGCACGCCAGTGTACTCTTCAACGTCGAACTTACCCCAGAACTCGTCTGCCTTGTAGGCGTCGACCAATGCTGCGGGCACGAAGATTGTCTTTGCAGTGTTGTTGATGCCAGAGGCGTTGCCGTCGACGATAGATGAGGGATTGAGGATGGCAATGTACTTAAGCTTGGAGGTGGTGGCAAATGCGTTCTCGCCGATGGTACGAACGTTTGCAGGGATGATGATAGCCTGCATGGCAGTGTTGCTGCGGAAAGCCTCGGCAGGAATCTCGGTGATAGAGGTGAAGTACTGTAAGTCTTCGAGCGTCTTGATAGCTGAAGCACCCTTGAACACTGTCGAAAGGTCGGTGACAGATGCCAGCTCCTCAGCGCTCAGCTCATCATCGTCGTTAAGATCCCAGCGGTTGAGCGCGAGGGACTTTGCCTTTGCATCGATGAACGGAACGAAGTGGAGCTTCGTGCGGACAGATGCTATGGCATCCTGAATCTGGGCTTCTGAAGCCTCGAAGTTGTCATAGACGGCTTGCTCTGCTGCCACGTCTATATCCTGAGCCTTGGCTTGCTGGATCAACTGCTTGAGATCCTCTGTCAGATTGAAGAACTCGCGGTTAGCCTCTACTTCGTCAATGCTGATGAATCCCCACTGAGTAGCCTCGGGAGCCTCCTCGTTGCGGGCGATGTCCCAGTAGAGGCCGTAGGTGCTTGTGGTGAAATCTGTAGCATGTTTGATGTCGGTGCCGAGGTATTCACCCTCGACGTAAGTGCTCAAGGTTGAAGGCACCTGCAAGGTGTAGATATGCTCGCCCACCTCTTCGATGCTCCAATAGGCGGTCTTGTCGGTAAGCCTATCTGAAGGACCGTCGACGAAGCAGGCCTTGGTGCCTGAGCCCACCTTAGAGTCAGTAGAGGTGCGGAAGAGCAGTTTGTTGCCAGTGAGGTTCTCCGCTTCCATGTAGTAGGTGTTGGATGTGCTTGCGCCTACGTGCTTGAAATGATAGATAAGACCTTCGTTTGATACTACTGCCTGAGTGCCATAGGCCTCACCCTTATTGATGTAGGCGCGCATGCCAAGGTTGAAGACGTAGTATGACTTGTTGACCTCGAACTCTGCGAAGTCCGGCCATCGCATAGCGCGCATCTCACGAATCTCGCCGAACTCCTTCCACACGTCTGCCTGGGCGTAAAGATCCTTGCTGCCGTAGGGAACGTAGAGCACAGCACTGCTGACGGGAACGTTCTTGAAAACGTTCTGGCCAAGTGAGATGAGGGCCGGATCAGCTACGGATACTCGAACTTCTTTGAGCTTGGCACAGCCGTAGAAGGCATTGTCGCCGATCTCCTTGAGCTTCAGCGGCAACTCAATGCTCTCGAGCTTGCTGCAACCACGGAAGGCATTGTAGTAAATACCAGTGAGGTTCTCGGGGAGAACCACCTTCTCCAACTTGGTGCAATTCAGGAATTCATTGCCGGCAAGGTACTGCAATTTGGCGAAATACTTCAGGTCAGAGGCATCAACAATAGCGGTGTTGGCTGTGAAGATGCCCTCGAGAGTGCCTAAGGTGGCTGCTTCAGTGTAGCTTATCTCTCCGTCGCTGTCGCCGTCGATAGAGTTCACGCAGACGTTGCGGAAGGCTTTGTCGACGAAGTTGATGAGGTCGAGCTTCTTGCGCAGGCGGCCGCTGGCCTGTTCTATGAGTTCATCGGAGCTTTCGAGGTCGGCATAGACGGCTTCCTCGTTGGTGCAGTCGAGTTTCTTCTTCTTGGCTACATTGAGGAGGTTCTCAAGCTGTTTGGCTTTCTGATAGGTGGCAAGCTTGTCGGCATCGTAGGGCGTGAACATCCAATGGCAGTTGCTCTTGTAGTCGGCATAGCTGATGTCGCTGTAGATGCCATAGGTCGGAACGAAGGCATTGCTGGCATGTGACGGCTGCACTCCGAGATATTCTCCTTCGACATAACCAGTGACGTCCGATGGAATCTGCAACGTGTAGGTGTTATCAGTGCCCTCAACGAGCTTTATCTCCCAGTATGCGGTCTTGTCGGTGACGACTGATGTCTGGCCGTCGACGAAGCAAGCCTTAATGCCGCGCCCGACCTTCGTGTCGGTGGACGAACGGAAGAGGATGTGCTTGTCGTTGCCTGTATCATTGGAATAGAGATAGTAGACGCCCTCTGGCATTGAGGCTGAGTGGCGGAGCTGAAAGCGCATAGGCTCGTCCGTGTCATCCACTATAGCCTGAGTGTTCCAAGCCTCGCCGCGAGTCAGGTAACGGCCAGTACCCACATTATATAAATAAAGGTTGGTGTTCGTCGTAATGCCAATGTAGTCGCCTCCGCTCAAGATGCGCTGGCGATAGTTGGAACCGAAGTCGCGCCACTGAGGAGTATTGGCGAAATACTCTTGCGTGCCTTGCAGCGAATTGAGTGTGGCGTTAGAGAGGTCGATGCCATCCCACACATCTTCGCCAAGGGTTATTTGCTCGGGATTGATGCTGTTGACGGTGAACGATTTCAGCTTCGTGCAGTTGGCAAAGGCGCGGTTGCCAATGCTCTTAATACCGAGAGGCAGGGTTACGGCATTAATTGTGGCACAGCCCTCGAACGTGCCAGCCTCGATGGCTGTGAGGTTGGCTGGCAAGGTTACATTGGGTAGAACGCGGCAGCCATTGAAAGCACCCTCGCCTATCTCGGTGATGTCGTCGCGCAGGTTTATCTCCTTGAGTGTGCGGCATCCTTCGAAGGCGCGTGCGCCTATCCTCTTGACGCTTTTCGGAAGTTTGATAGTCGTCAGACGTGAGCAACCGCTGAAGGCTTCGTCTGGGATCTCGGTGAGACCTGTGAAATTGTATAGCTCGGTAAACTCGGTGAAGGATTTACCCTTGAATGTGTCGCCAAGGTCGGTTACCTCGGCAGCTTCGCCGTAGGTGAGCTTGCCATCGCCATCCTTGTCGAAGGCTGCAATAATCAGCCGCTTGAGAGTGGCGTTGGCAATGGGCAGGGAGCGAGTCTCGAAGTTGATAGGCTCGACACCTATCACACACTCGCGCGACTGGCTGTAGCCACCGTCGGAACCGCCGATGCCCTGAGAGCCTGGGTGAAGGCTGGAGAGGAGGTAGTAGCCGTCGGACGAGCCGCCCCAACCCCAGTTGATATGGTAGCAGAGGTTACCATCGTAGCCGTCGCAGACAAAAGCGTGGCCGCCACTGCCGTTGGCGCCCGAGAGGTACACGGGACGGGCATTGGCCACTTCGTTGTAGATCATGGCATCCCACTGCTCTTCAGTCATGCCGTTGAATGAACTATATTTGACCGATTCGCCGAAGCCGAAGTAGTTTCTGAAGGCATCGTCAACAGCGCTTGAGTAAGCGCCTGAAGAGGAATTGGAGTAGTCCATCTGGACAGAAGCACCGCAATACAGCATCAGGTCGGCAACAGCCTTGCGCTGTTTAGCTGTTGAGGAACTGCTGTAAGTGTCGGTCATATTGTCCCAGTCGATGGGAGAGTTGTTAGGTACGGCCGGCACCTGCAGCTTTTGTCCGTTGTAATCCTTGCGGCCTTGGAAGGCGGGAATCTCTGCCTGCGTCTCGGTGACCATCTTCGCGCGGTGGTAATATAGTATCTGTGCCATGGCTGTTGCCACGCATCCGGTGACGGAACGACCGAGGGTGAAGTACATCGGGCATGACTCGTTGTAAGGGCTGCCTTGGTTCCATTTGGATGTGCAGAGCTGTTCAACGGGGTCATGCTTTGGGATGTTTGCCTTGCGTATAGGAGCTCCCGAGCGCCGGATGGCGTCGAGTTCATCCTCGTAGCTTTCGAGCCAGAACTTCATATTCTCTGGCAGTTGGGTGTAGTCGAAGTGTCCTTGGTTAGTATAGCCAAGAACGGGGAACGTCTGGTCGTCGCCGGAGACGATGACGAAGCCTTCCTCCTGACCACGGTCGAAAACGTAGTAGAGGTCGAGAGCGTCAGTTTTGAGACCTCGAATCTGGCGTACATGGCGACGCGGCGACAGACGGAAGTCGGATTCTACGGCTTTAAGCTGGCGGCTGCCCTTTCGCGTTGAAAGGAATTCGGCAGCGCGCTGGCGAGCTTGGTCCTGGGTGATGGGCTCGGCATTTGCGCCCGTCGAAGAGAGGAGCATCAAAGCTGTTGACGCCAGAGCTAATGCGGTGTGGCGTGTGAGGCTGGTTAGCCTGAAGAAGTTAGTTGGTTTCATAGTCCTTTTCTTGTTATCTAAAGTCCTTATTGTCTAAAGTTCTTAGTACTTGAAGCTTGACCCGCCGACGAACTCACGCATTATTGAGGTCGGTGGAATCTCTTTGTCGCTTACGGGGATGAAGTAGTGTATGAATTTCAGGAGGCGATGGGCTTCGCTGTATTCCTTGCAGTTCTTGGGCACGGAGGCCAGGATGATCTCGGCGTGTGTGCGGAGGACCGCAAACTCTATGTTAAGCGCAGAGTTAAACATGACATCGGCCGTTTCCTGGAACGGCAGTATCCAACGCTCTTCAGCGTCGCAGACATTCTTCCACTGGGCGATGGTCTGCTGCGCGGTGAATGCTCCTTTGTTGTAATCACGAATGATGCGGCGCAGCAGACGGTTGTCCTGCGTAGGAATCCAATTGTGGTCGTCGAGCGAGATGCTGGTGAGGGCCGAGACGAATATCTTAAACTTCATTGATTCCTCGATGCGCTCTGTCAGCAGAGGATTCAAGGCGTGTATGCCTTCGATGATGAGGACGCTGTCGTTCTGCAGCTTGAGGCGTTTGCCATTGAACTCCCGCTTGCCTGTGACGAAGTTGTACTCGGGAATCTCGACGCGCTCACCTGCCAACAGACGCGACAGGTGCTCTTCGAGAAGTTCGCAGTCGACGGCCTTTACGTTGTCGAAGTCGTAGCTGCCGTCGGGCAGCAGGGGGGTGTCGACACGGTTGACGAAATAGTCGTCTGTTGAGAAGGAGAGGGGGCGGAGTCCGCAGGCAAGCAGCTGAATGGATAGGCGCTTGCAGAAGGTTGTCTTTCCCGAGCTCGACGGGCCTGTTATGAGTACGATGCGTATTGGCTGCTCCTTCTGGCGGAAGCGCTTGTCGATTTCCTCGGCTATCTGTACTATCTTTTTCTCCTGCAACGCTTCGCTCACCTGGATGAGCTCTGAAGCATTACCGCGGAGAACCGCCTTGTTGACGTCGCCGACATTGGAGAGGCGCATGATGATGTCCCAACGCACCTTTTCGGCAAACATGTCGAACGTCTTTGGTTGCTCCATCATTGGGGCCAGCTTCGTGGGGTCGTTAGTGTCGGGAACCCGCAGAAGCAGGCCTCCATGGTAGCTCTCGAGCCCCCACACCTTAAGGTATCCTGCTGATGGTACGAGCGGGCCATAGTAGTAGTCCACAGTGTCGCCGAGCATATAGTAGTCGGTGTAGATCTGTCCGCTCGTCTCAAGCAGCTTCACCTTATCGGCAAAACCTCGCTCCGAGAAGATGCGAAGCGCTTCTTCGTTCGTGGCTTCGAAGCGGCGGAAGGGCATGTCGAGCCGGATAATCTCGGCCATGCGCTCGCGGATCTTTACCACGTCGTCCTCTATGAAAGGCTCTGCACCGCGTTTCTTGAAGTTGCAGTAGTAGCCGCGTGAGATAGGATGCTCGATGAAGAGCTTGCTGCCGGGGAAGATATCCGTGGCAGCCTTGTAGAGCACGAAGCACAAGGAGCGGACGTAGACTCGGTGGCCAGAACCGGCGCTAGCATCGAAAAACTCAACGTCGCGGTTCTGGTAGAGCCGGAACTTCAGGCCCTGCGAGGCATTGTTCACCTTTGCCGAGACAACAGGAAAGGGGATATTGAGTTCAGAGGCAAATTCGTGGTAGACATCAAGCAGCGACGAGCCTTCGATGAAGCTTTTTGTGACGCCATTGTTCTTGCAGCGGATTTGTAGCATACGCTTGCGTTCGTATTATTTATTTAGTTAAGGAATGCACAAAGATAAGAAAAGATTAGAGATTATGGATTAGTGAATAAAGTTTTTTTCTGTTTTTGGAGATTTTTTTCTTCTTACTGCTATTTTTTCTTTAATCACTAATTCCTAATCCCCGATCTTTTCATATCTTTGCGGTAATTAAACGGACCTGTTATGCTTTCATCCAATGAGAAAGAAGCGATGCTCGAACTGCTGCACGAGCAAGTGGTGCCCGCAATCGGATGTACGGAACCGATGGCGGTGGCTTTGTGTGTGGCTCGTGCCACAGAACTGCTGAGCGCAGAAGCGGATGCCACCGGGCCTCGCGTAGTGCCTGAGACTATCGAGCTCAGCCTTAGCGCGAACATTCTTAAGAACGCTATGGGCGTTGGCATTCCAGGCACTGGCGGTATGATAGGCCTGCCAATAGCCGTTGCCATGGGAGCAATAGGCGGCAAGTCGTGCTTGGGGCTGGAGGTCCTGCGCGACTGCACTGCCGATGTCCTGGCTGCTGCCCGACGGTATGTCAAGGAGGACCATATTGACATCCGTCTTGAGACATCCGACCCGGATAAACTGTTTATTCGCGCCAAAGTCAGTGCGCAAGGTCATGAGGCTGAGGCTCTCATCAAGGGCGCACATACGAACTTCATGGATGCCTCCCAAGCTACGGCGACTATGGGGCAGGAGTGTAGCGAATGTAATGAGCTGAAGTGCCTAACGCTGCGCAAAGTCTATGATTTCGCCACCACGATGCCTGTCTCCGACATCGATTTCATCCTCGAAGCCAAACGCTTGAACGAGGCGGCAGCCGAAGAGGGCCTGCGCGAGAACTATGGCCATCAGCTGGGAAAGACAATGTGCTCGCCGCTCGGCCGTGGCATCATGGGCGACAGTATCTTCTCGAAAGTCCTGTCGGTGACATCATGTGCCTGCGACGCCCGCATGGCCGGAGCCATGATTCCTGTGATGAGCAACTCGGGAAGCGGTAACCAAGGCATCTGCGCCACGATGCCCGTGGTAGTGTTTGCACGCGAGAACCACAACACCGACGAGGAACTCATCCGCGCCCTGACGCTCTCGCACCTCACGGCGATCTACATAAAACAGTCGCTCGGCTGCCTCTCGGCGCTTTGCGGTTGCGTCGTAGCCAGCACTGGCAGCAGCGTTGGCATAACCTACCTGATGGGCGGAACCTACGAGCAAGTGTCTCATTCCGTGAAGAATATGATTGCCAACCTCACGGGCATGATTTGTGACGGAGCCAAGCCTTCGTGCGCACTCAAGCTGACAACGGGCGTAGGTACAGCCGTCATGAGCGCCATGCTGGCCATACAGCATAAATACGTCACATCGGCTGAAGGCATCATCGACGACGATGTCGACCGCAGCATCCACAACCTCACGTCGATAGGCTCACGGGGCATGGACGAAACAGACCGCTTCGTGCTCGACATAATGACGAGCAAGAGTTGATAGGCCGGCAGCCGACGGCTGACAGTTGAAACCAAAGTTTTAAACAATGACAATAGGAGTTATTTCTGCAATGACTAAGGAGCATGAGCAACTGACGGCTCTGCTCTCAGACGCCCGCCACGAGACCGATGGCGCTTTTGCTTTCTACTGTGGCCATCTGGGCGGGAACATGCTCGTGCTGATGCAATGCGGCATCGGAAAAGTGAATGCTGCCGTGGGTGCTACAGCCCTCATACGCCGCTATGCCCCCGATTGCGTAATATCCACAGGCTGCGCGGGCGGAGCTGCCGAGGGCATGAATGTTATGGACGTGGTCGTGAGCACGGCCGCTTGCTACCACGACGTAAGCATCCCGGGATGCGATGCTGGCCAGGTGCAGGGCCTGCCCCAGCGCTTCCGTGCCGAGGAGCAACTTGTGGAGGCTGCCATGGCCGTGCACTCAGAGGGTACAGCCCTTCACGCCGGCCTCATAGCCAGCGGCGACCAGTTCATCTCTGGTGCCGCACAGCTCGACGCTATCAGGAGCGCTTTCCCCGATGTCTTGGCTGTGGATATGGAGAGCGCCGCAATAGCTCAAACCTGTTTCCTCATGCAGACACCCTTCCTCAGCTTCCGCATCCTAAGCGACACGCCGGGAGCCGACAAACATCTGGAACAATACTTCAATTTCTGGGATGAGATGGCCGAGCACAGCTTCGACGTCACGCGCCGCTTCCTCTCGTCGCTGCCCACCGAGTTCTCGGTGCTGAAGTTTGAAGATTAAGTCTATGGCTCAGCCATTAACATCCTTATCTCCTTTGCAGGCTTAATAGTGGCTGAGACTCTTTGTCCCTACGGATTTTTATCCGCTTTTGTGGGTCACTGCTTGGCAATTACGTGCATAAAGTGTAGCTTTGCATAGCAATAGAATTATAACAAAGACAGCTCAAGATGCTAATATGCCCCTTCCATTGGCTCACTGGTCTCAACTGCCCCCTCTGCGGTGCCCAACGAATGATTGTGGCACTCTGTCATGGCAGCGTGGCCGAAGCCTTCTGGCTGAACCCTCTGCTGTTCGTGGGGCTTCCGCTGCTCGGGCTCTGGTGGTTGAGGAAAAGAGAGATAAGCTCACGTGTGGCACTCGTGGCGCTATGTGTCTCTGTGGCGTGGGGCATTGTCCGCAACATGGTGCCAGCCCTGCAGATTTAATTCATCTCTGCTGCAACTTTTGTTATACAGTCTACGTCTTATATTAAAAACCATAATTTCAACCAAAACCAATTACAATGATGAAAAAATTATCGATTGGCGAAATTGTCTCCCGCGCATGGGATCTCGCCGTTAAACACTGGCCCATCTTCGTACTCTTCTCGTTCGTGACGTCGCTCATCGGCGGCCTCGGTGTGAACCTTGATCCTGCCACTTACGCACAGATCTTCTCTACATCCGACTCCACCGCTCAGGCCGAGCTGCTCAGCGAAGCGCTGCAGGTCAACTACCCCCTGGCCATTTTCGGCGCGCTGCTTTCCATCTATCTGGGCTTCGTAGTAATTAATTTGTACGTGAATACGCATAATACGGGTCGTCCCTATGCCTCTTTGTCAGGAGTCTTCAAGGTGGATCTCAACCAGCTCGCCATCTATTTCTGCGTCAGTCTCGTCTATGGCCTCATCGTAGGCCTGGGTGTTGTGCTCTGCATCCTGCCGGGTATCTTCTTCGCAGTGCGCCTGTGGTACGCTCCCCTGCTTGCTGCCACCCAGGGAGCCTCCTTCGGCGAAGCCTTCAGCCGCTCTTGGGAGATGACCAAGGGCCACTTCTGGAAGCTCTTCCTCTTGGGTCTTACCATGGTAGGCATCGTCATCCTTGGCATCTGCGCCTGCTTCGTAGGTGTATTCTTCGCTGAGGTGGTCGTAGAGTTCATGCTCGTCGTCAGCTTCTTCATGCTGAAGCCCGAAGAACCTGCACCCGCTGCAGACTTCTCAACAGAGACTTCCGACTACTTAGAAGTGAAGTAATACTCATCCCGCTTCTCTCCTTCGATTGCTCCATCACCATGGAGCAATCGTTCCAAGACCACTGAACAACCGTTCCATGGTCACCGAACGACCCTTCCAAGGTCAAGGAAAAATAAAAGCGCCTAAGAGAATCTTGCGAATCTCTTAGGCGCTTTGTTGTATCTGCCTATGAAAGCAGGGCTTTTTTCTGGAGCTTAGTATTTGAAAGTGCCGCTGACGGTACCGCCCTGGCCGCCGACGAAAGCGTTGTCGAGCTTGATGCCCTGGCTCTTTGCGCCTGTGTTGGTCACGGTGAGCGAGCCGCCTGTGGCGGTGAGTGTGGCCGCGCGTACGCCGCGAGACTTGGCGCCTGTGGCGCTGACTGTGGTGGTTCCGCCTGCTATCGTGAGTGTCAGGCCTGCTTTGAGGCCTGTGGCGCGGTTCTCCTCTTCTGTAGCCGGATCGGTATACACGCCTGCGGCTACGGCTACTGTTACCGTTGGTTCTGTGGCTGCGCTGCCGATTGTAAAGTTGCCGTCGCTGGCGATGGCTTTGCTGCCGAGCGCTGTGGATGTAAGGTTGACATTGACCGTGCCGTCGAGCAACTGCATATTAGGTGTTATTGTTGCGTCGAGAGGATCTGAATCCAGACGGATGCCTTTGCTGTCCTGAGCCGACATAGTGACGTCGATGCTGCCGCCCGTCATGAGGAACTGTCCGTTGAGCTCTTCGGTTGAGCTGGCGTCGGTCTCTACTTGCAGGCCGTCGGATCCGGTGCCGCTAATGGTGATTGCGCCGCCATTCATCTGGAAATATTCGCCACAGTGTATGCCGTCGGCCACGGCCCCGTTGATGGTGATGGCGCCGGTTGTCTTTTTGAGGAGGAGATATTCCTTGGAGCGGAGGGCGTGATTGGTCTTTCCTGTTACGGTGAGGCTGCCGCCACCTGCAATCTCGAGATGTCCCTGGCAGTTGAGAGCTGCCTTTTGCGTGCCGCCGGCGGCATCGGTGAAGCTGTTGTCAGAGCCTGCCTCAAGGATAAGGTCGATGCGCTTGCCGCACTGGATGTTGAAGGCTGCACCGTTGGTGCTGGTGAGGCTTACGCCAGCGAGATGGAACTTGCACTTGAACGTTCCATTGTAAGTCAGTGAGCCTGTTCCTGTGCCCTTGAGGATGAACTCTTGCTCTGAGACGACATTGGCGTTGTTGATAACTACGTCGCCGCCAGTGACCGTGGCTGTTATGCCTTCAGCGCTGTCAGGGATGTCCACGGTGGCAGATGTGCCAGACCACGTTATGATGACAGGATTGACTATGGTTATACTGTCAATGGCTGAGGTCGTGTAGGTGTCAGAGCCCACAGTGAGTGTGGAGCCTGCCGAGGCGTAAGGGATAGAGGGGGCTTCGCTAATGGCGTAGCGTGTGCTTTCGCCGTTTTGCCAGACACGAAGCCATTGTGCCTGTGCCACTACGGACACAGCACAAACTACAATGGTGAGTATTGTCTTTTTCATGGCCTAATGCAGGAATTTAATGGTTTTATGTCCGAACTTAGCGATGAAGATGCCGTGGGTAAGGCCGTCGAGGCTCAGCTCGCCACGCCCTCCTGCCATACGCTGTTGGCGGATGAGCTGGCCGGAGGCGTTGTAAATCTGTAGCCAGCCGCTGCCTGATGTCACGACGCAGCCCCGCTCATAGGTGATGGTGCCGTCTTCGCGCAGGTCGCTCACTCCAAGGGCAGTGTCGGTGAACGTCAGTGCCGAGAGCGTTGCGAGTGGTGCTGAGAGTTTGGAGCCGTCGGTCAACGTGACTACGGCTTGCGTGCCCTCAAAGGTAATTTTCTTCACCGAGGTGCGCGCTGCACTCTGAACCGTGGACGTGGAGATTAGGTTCAGGTAGTTATAGGCATCAGCCAAAGCTACGGCAGAGATGCCGAATGCGAAAGCTAAACCAAGCATTAACTTTTTCATATTGAGGGCTTTTATAATAATTCTGATGAAAGATATTATGAATTATCTGAGAAAGAATCTGTAACAGAGAGGAGCCGGGCGTCAGAACTTAAAGCGATAGCCGATACTGATGGCATGGATGTTCTCGTTGCCGTCGTCGTCGTTCTCATGAGTGAAGACATAGGCGGCTGAGATTTTGTGCTGCTTCGAGACGGCATACTCTGTGCCGGCTGCACAGCGAATTTTGTCGAGGTGCCAGCGTTCGCCCATATTGTTGTGCGTCTCGGCACTGATGTAGGGCTCCCACTGCCAGCCTTTCTTGTCGATGGCGAACTTCAGTCGCGAGCGCAGGAGGTGGCGATTCCATGCGGCTTTGTGGCGGACGACCTCCTCGGTGTCATCGAATATGATGTTGCCGCTTTCGTCGCGCACGAGCCGACCTGCGGCGTCGTACGACGGGTCGCGGTAGCGGGTGCGGTCGACGTCGCGCGCGGCCTGATGTGTGTACTGATAACGTTCGCGCAGCGAGATGCGGAGCGTTTTCCAAAAGCGTTTGTCGGCTGTGACGTCGAAGGCTACGCGGTGGCGCGGAGCCCAATGTGCAGCATCAACATTGTAGCCGTTGAACAAGCCCGATTTGTTACCGTAGTTCTCCTTCCATTCCTCGCGGTAGTGCTTTTCTATAAAGGTGTAGCTGAGCCCGAACTTAAGGTGTTTGCCGAGCTTATAGCCGAGTCCGAGGCTGGCATCGAAGCGGTTGGCATCCTCGAACCAGTCGAGTGTACGGAAGCCAACGCCAGCGTCGATGCTGAAATTGTATGGCAGGACCTTCGTCACGCCCACCTCTGTCCACACGGCGCCGTAGTTCTCGGTGTCCTGAGCCTGCACTAAGAGTGGCAGGGATAGCAGTATGAGGGGAATGATGCGTTTCATTTTGTCTGTGTAAAAAAAACTTATTCTTGTTCTTTCTCTTTTCTCTTATCGCCGTTAACCTGGAATCACATCTCCTTGGGCATGCGGCCGAAGCGGGCAATGCTGTTGCCCACATCCTCGGGATCGTCGTAGAAAATGCGTATGAGGGCTGAGTCCTTGAGGAAATCGAGCATACCCACTTCGATGCGTGTGATATTCAATCCGGTGCGCTTCTCGAGGTCGGCTTTTAGCTCGTTTCGGCGCTCGGGGGTGATGAGTGTCACATTGTCGTAGCGTATTATCTTGGAGCATTCCTGACTTATTACCTTTGAACTCTCAAACAGAGCAGCCATACATATAAAGGCTGCATTGACGAAGATGATCGTGACGATGCCCACACCGTCCCAATAGTCGGCCTTGGGGTGGTAGTCGCCATGAGCCAAGGCATTAATGACGCTCAGCGCTATGAGCATGAACAGATAGGTCATCTCGCGGATGGGCACGGCTTCGGTGCGGAAACGCATGATGCCAAAGATGGCAAACAGACCCATAGCTGCGCCGAGTTGCATGCCGCCGCCGTCCATCAGGCTCACGAGCAGGAAGATGCTCATGGACATGAGGATGAAGATGAACATGTAGTCGCGGCGCATACTGCGTGGGTAATAGAACTTGCGCGCAATGATGAGCACCACGACAAGGTTGATGATGAAGCGGATGATCAGCGAGATGAATTGCTGGGGGTCGAGGAGGGTTACTCCTAAGAGGTTGCCGATGACGTAGTTGATGTGGGTGAAATCCATGTTTTTATTTTATTATTTACGACTTACTACGATATAATCTGTTCTTGTGGCACGCGGAAGCGGTGGCCGGTAAGTTTGCTGAGGGTGATCATCTTGAACTTGAAGTTGTTGTTCTTCAGCTGCCAGTTGGTCATGGCTGAGCCTATGCAATACTTCGAGAAGCCATGGGGCTTGATGCGCACCTTGCGAAGCAGTTCGAGAATCGGGGAGTAGACATTGCCGTCGCGCTTCAGCTCGATGATGACGAGGTCGCCTGTCACAGCGTCCATCTCGGTCTCATAGTTGTGGAAACGCACGTTGAAGTCAATGGTCAGGCGCTCCGTCTTGCCGAAGTTCACGAGTGTGATGCGCTGGAACTGGTTTTGCACGGTGGGGATGATGGTGTCGAATGTCTGTCCCGTAAGGCCTTGTATGAACCGCGTGCCGCCCGCGTCGATAGCGTCCTGCCGCTCTTGCGAAGGCACGCTGATGCGCTTTTTCTTCGTTCGGCCATGGTTGTTCTTCGTCTTCACTTCGAGGAAGGAATCGTCGGAGTCCATGTATGTGCGGATGCGAATCTTCTGCCGGGGCTGACGCCCGTTGTGATGCTCAAGGTAGAACAGGTGTGCCGGCGTATCCCAATACGTCGTGCGGTAGTTCGCAATGCGCTGGCCATTGATTTGCTGGGCGTAGTACTTGCCTTGCGCCAGCTCCAGGAGCTCTGCCAGCTTTTGCTTGCTGGTGACGAACTTGGTGTCGGTGCGGTTCATGAGCTTTATGCCGCTCATCTCGTCGAGCGAAATGGGTGCCAACTGCTCCAGCCAGTGGCTGATTCTGAGGTCTGCTTCAGGCATAAACATATTATTGTCGCTTGCAAATATAGAAATTACTTTGACTTGAACTGATAAGGAAAGAGCATTTTTTTAGATTTTAGCGTATTTTTTCTCGCCAAAGGCATTGCAAGTCAATGAAAACACTTATCTTTGTAGCCAAATAAACCTAAAAACCTAAATAACTATGGCTGAATACAGAGAAATACTTGACAGCGCCGAGGAGCGCATGGAAGAAGCCGTCATGTACCTCGAGGACTCGCTCGCACGCATCCGTGCCGGCAAGGCTAACGTGAAACTGCTCGACGGCATACGCGTTGACAACTACGGAGCAATGGTGCCTATCAATAATTGTGCTGCCGTGACTACGCCCGACGCCCGCACCATAGCCATAAAGCCATGGGACAAGTCGATGTTCAAGGTCATCGAGAAGGCTATCATCAACAGCGACCTCGGTATCATGCCTGAGAACAACGGCGAGATTATCCGCATTGGCATACCGCCCCTTACCGAGGAGCGCCGCAAGCAACTCAACAAGCAATGTGGCAAGGAAGGGGAGCAGGCCAAGGTGAGTGTGCGCAACTCACGCCGCGACGGCAACGAGCAGCTCAAGAAAGCCGTTAAGGACGGCCTTAGTGAGGACTTTCAGAAGGACGGCGAAGGCGAGCTACAGAAGATGCACGACAAGTATATTAAGAAGATCGATGAACTTCTCGCTGCCAAGGAGAAGGAGATTATGACAGTGTAAGGCGTGCGAGGTCTCATCGTTAGGAATACAGGAAGCTGGTACGACGTCCGTACGGACGACGGCCAGCTTTTTGCTTGCAAGGTGAAAGGCAACTTCCGCCTCCGGGGCATACGCTCAACAAACCCCGTGGCCGTTGGCGACATCGTGGAAATAAAACCTCAATACGATACCCCCGGGCGGAACAGCACTCCTGACGTGCCCGAGGATTCCCCTTCTGGCTCTTACGCCCTCATCACGGACATTCACGACCGCCGGAATTACATTATTCGCAAAGCCTCGAACCTCTCAAAGCAAAGCCATATCATTGCAGCAAACGTTGACCTTGCGGGACTCATCGTCACGATAGCTCATCCTGAAACCTCAACTACGTTCATCGACTGCTTCCTGGCTACGGCCGAGGCCTATCGTGTACCGGTGCTTCTTATATTTAATAAGGTAGACCTTTACGATGAGGCCGACCGCCGTTATCTCGATGCCATAATGTTTCTTTATCGCCAACTTGGCTACGAGTGTCTTGCCGTATCGGCCGCTACAGGCGATGGGCTGGAGGCTCTTATCGGGGAGCTTCGCGGAAAGACGACGCTCTTCAGCGGCAACAGCGGCGTTGGCAAGAGCACTCTGCTCAACCGTCTCGTGCCCGAGGCCCGGGCAAAGACGGCAGAGCTGAGTACAGCGCACGACCAGGGGCAGCACACTACCACTTTTTCTGAGATGTACGATCTCGCTGTCGGCGGTTCAATCATTGACACGCCGGGAATTCGAGGCTTTGGTACTTTTGATTTCGAGCGCGAGGAGGTGTCGCACTACTTCCGCGAAATCTTCCAGACGGGCCGCCATTGCCGCTTCGGCAACTGTACGCACACTCACGAGCCAGGGTGCGCAGTAAAAGAAGCTCTCGGCAATCATGAGATCGCCGAGAGCCGTTATCAGTCATATCTCTCAATGCTTGAGGATAAGGACGAGGGGAAGTATCGTGAACACTTCTGACGTCTATTCGCCTTGTTCGCCGTATTCCAGCTCGCCCTGAACCACCCATAGGAGGTCGTCAGGCTCGAATGTCCCATACTTGTCCTTTTTGGCACGCTCGGCGATAGCTTTTGCGATGGCTTCAGTGTCTATGTCGACATAGCCGTCCTCGTCGGGCTCTTGCTCGAGCAGGCCGCTTTCGACGTAGTACTCAGCCAACAGGTCTATGAAATAGAAGAGGTCGTCGTCGGTGAACTTCTCCTTAACTTCCTGGGGGAGGTATGCACGAATGAACTCCACGGTCTGGAGGTCGTCTTCAGCTTGTGCGAGGAAATCTTCTTCCATGATGTTTGGATTCGGGTTTAGAGATTATGGATTCGGGTTTGGTTGCGAAAAAAATTTCCCCGTCATAGCCTTCTTGGGTTGAAGGTTATGGCGGGGATTCCTGTTTTTAGAGTATAGCCTTGAGCTTGTCTTCGAGCACGTTCTTGGGTACGGCTCCTATTTGCTTGTCCACCACTTGCCCATCTTTGATGAAGAGGATGGTGGGGATATTGCGAACGCCAAACTGCATAGGCAGGTCTTGGTTCTCGTCGACGTCCACTTTCCCGATGATAGCCTGTTCGGCATATTCTTCGGCCAGTTGTTCGATGTAGGGACCTACTTTCTTGCAAGGGCCACACCATGTAGCCCAGAAGTCCACAATCATGGGTTTGCCTTGTTCAAGCAGTTCGCTGAAGTTGCTGTCAGTGATTTGAAGTGCCATAATGTCAGATGTTATTTAATGGTTGATAATTGAGTATTGTTGATCCTTCGCGTGTGTGCGAAAATAAAGATGTGTGTAGACCGGCTGAGCGGGTATGTATTCAATTGGGCAAAAGCCGTGCCAAAGTAGGGCGTTTATTATTCTGCGTTAACTTTATAGCTGACGGCGTCGTTGCTTGTGAGGTATTCTATTAGTTGCCTTTGCACTGCTATCTTCCGCTCGCGGCTTCGCAGCCTAATGGGCATGTGGCCCTCAGGGTCGAGTATTTGGAAGTAGAGGTCTGAATTGCCGGGGCTGTTGTCGACGAGGTCGTGAATAGTCTGAACGAAGTCTTCATTGAGGTCGTCAAGAGATATCGTGATGGTGATGTTCTTGACTGCGTCGTCCTTCACGTCGGCCAGGAATTGAATGCTCCCTATAAGTATCTCTATGCGATTTGGGTTGTACTTGCTGGGTTGCACTTTAGCCTTCACGAAGATGGAGCTTCCGATGCTCATGTAGTTGGCCCAAGTGGTCCAGTCCTGCCCCCACAGCGGAAGTTCTCCAGAGCCAGAGAAGTCCTCGAGTGTGACGATGCCGTAGGGCTGTCCACTCTTGCCTACTCCCTGTCGCAGGGCTGTGACGATTCCTCCGAAGCTTATGTTCTGGTTGATCCATCTCTCTTTGTCTGCCAGCTCTGTGACACGGGTAGTGCAGACGTCTTTAAGCACTACGGCGAACTCATCGAGCGGGTGTGCCGATAGGTATATGCCTACGAGGTCGCGCTCGCGGTTAAGGCGTTCGAGCTGGCTCCACTGTTCGTAGTCGTTGGGGATGGGCGGCGTACTTACTTCCACATCGTCGAAGTCGTCGAAGAGCGAGGCTTCGGCTGACTGTTTGGCCTCTTGGTAAAGTTGCCCGAAACGCACGAGGGTGTCGAGGAAGGTCTCGCCTTTTATGTTGCGGGCGAAGTATTGTTCGCGGCAGAGCTGAGGTAAGCTGTCGAGAGCTCCACTGATTACGAGGCTCTCCACTCCGCTGCGTTTCACGGCAGGAATGCTTACGCGCTGAATGAAGTCGAAGATGTCGGTGAAGTCACCGTTGGTGTCGCGCTCGTTGATGATGGCATCCACGGCACTTTCGCCCAAGCCTTTGATGGCGCCGAGGCCGAAGCGTATGTTGCCGTCGGCGTCGACGCTGAACTTTTGGCGGCTCTTGTTGATGTCAGGCCCCAGCACCTGCAAGCCTAAGGCCTTGCATTCGCCCATGAGCTTGGTGATTTCGGTGATGTTGTCGAGGTTGCGGCTCAGGTCGGCAGCCATGTATTCGGCCGGGAAATTAGCCTTGAGCCAGGCCGTCTGGTAAGCGACCCATGAATAGCACGTGGCGTGGCTCTTGTTGAAGGCATAGGATGCGAAGTCCTCCCAGTCGCCCCATATTTTCTCCAGCACCTTGGCCTCGTGGCCGTTAGCCTGCCCTTGAGTGATGAACTTAGGCTTCATGTGGTCGAGCTTGTCCTTGAGCTTCTTACCCATGGCCTTGCGCAGCGTGTCGCTCTCGCCTCTGGTGAAGCTTGCAAGCTGGCGGGAAAGCAGCATGACTTGCTCCTGGTAGACGGTGATGCCGTAGGTGTCCTTGAGGTAGTTCTCCATGCAAGGGATGTCGTACTCCACTGGCATGCGGCCCTGCTTGCGGTTGATGAAATCGGGTATATATTTCATCGGCCCTGGGCGGTAGAGGGCATTCATGGCTATGAGGTCTTCGAAGGTCGAGGGTTGCAGCTCTCGCAGGTACTTCTGCATGCCAGCAGATTCAAATTGGAAGGTGCCTGTCGTAAGTCCATTGCAGTAGAGCTGGTAGGTTGCGGGGTCTTCGATATCTATGTTGTCTATGTCGATGTCGATGCCGAGGCTGTCGTGTATGTTGCTTATAGCTTCCTTAATGATGCTGAGTGTCTTCAGCCCGAGGAAGTCCATCTTGATGAGCCCTGTGTCCTCAATGACAGAGCCCTCATACTGCGTGCAGATGATTTTCTCGCCTGTTTCCTTGTCCTCTGCGGTGCTGACGGGCACCCAGTCGCTGACATCGTCGCGGCAGATGATGACGCCGCAGGCGTGTACGCCTGTATTGCGCACGTTGCCCTCGAGCATACGTGCGAAGGTTATTGTGTTGCGCAGCGTCTCGTTGGGCGACACGGCCGCCTGCTGCAACTCGGGCACGCAAGCGATGGCGTTCGTCAGGTTCATCTTGCGTGGATTGCCTTTCTCGTCATCAGGCAGGCGGTCGGGAATGGCCTTGCAGAGAGCATTGCTGATGTCGAGGGGCACCTTCTGCACGCGTGCCACGTCCTTTATGGCGAGCTTCGTGGCCATGGTGCCGTAGGTGATGATGTGTGCGACGTTGTTCTCGCCGTATTTCTGCGTAACCCATGAGAGCACTTTGCCACGTCCGTCGTCGTCGAAGTCAACATCTATATCGGGCAGCGAGATGCGGTCGGGGTTGAGGAAGCGCTCGAACAGGAGGTCGTACTTTATGGGATCGACTTTCGTGATGCCGAGGCAGTAGGCCACGACGCTGCCTGCTGCGGAGCCACGGCCGGGCCCTACGCTGACGCCGAGCTCGTAGCGTGCTGCATTGATGTAGTCCTGCACGATAAGGAAGTAGCCAGGGAAGCCCATTGTCTTCATCACGTGGAGCTCGAAGCGTATGCGGTCAGTGACTTCCGTGCTGAGTTGCTCGCCGTAGATGCGCCGTGCGCCGGCCATTGTGAGCTGCTCGAGGTAGTCGGCTTCGAGTTTCAGGCGGTAGAGTTTGTCGACCCCTCCGAGTGCGTTGACCTTCTTCTCGGCCTCCTCGTCCGTGCATACCACGTTGCCGTTCTCGTCGTGCGTGAATTCATCGAAAAGCTGTTTCTCGGTAAAGCGCTGGCGGTAGTCCTCTTCGGTGGCGAACGTCTTGGGGATAGGGAAGTTCGGCATGATGGGAGAGTGGTCGATGCTGTAGGTCTCGACCTTGCCGAGCACCTCGAGTGTATTGGCCAATGCCTCTGGCACGTCGGCGAAGATGGCATTCATCTCGGCCGTAGTCTTGAACCACTCCTGCTTTGAGTAGAGCATTCGCTTGGGGTCGTCGAGGTCGCGGTTTGTGCCGAGGCAGATGAGGCGGTCGTGGGCCTCGGCATTCTCCTCGTCGACGAAGTGTACATCGTTGGTGCACACCACTTTCACACCATGCTTTCGTGCCAGCTCAAGGATGACCGCATTGGCCTGTTGCTGCAGGGGAAAGGTCTCACGGTTGGCACGTTGGTTGGGATCGCGCACCTCGTGGCGCATGATTTCGAGGTAGTAGTCGTCGCCGAAGACGCTCTTGTACCATTCAATGCGGCGTTCAGCCTCCGCGATGTCGCCGTTCAGAATGAAGCGAGGGACCTCGCCGGCCAGGCATGCCGAGCATACTATTAGGCCTTCTGAGTGCTTTGCCAGCTCGTCGTGGTCGGTGCGCGGGCGTGTGTAGAATCCGTCGACCCACGATTTCGACACGAGCTTTATGAGGTTGTGGTAGCCCGTCTGGTTCTTGGCGAGCACGATAAGGTGGTAGCGAGTGTTGTCTCCTCGATCCTTGTCCTTGTCGTAGAGCGTGCGTGCGGCAACGTACATCTCGCAGCCGAAGATAGGCTTGAAGGGTGGCTTGCCTTCCTCCTTGAGCTTCTTGTTGCGCTTGTTGAGGTAGTTGAAATACTCTTTCACGCCCATCATGTTGCCATGGTCGGTGATGGCCATGCCCGGCATGCCGTCGGCGATGGCTTTTTCAACGAGCTTTGGTATGCTTGCCTGGCCATCAAGCAGAGAGTACTGCGTGTGGACGTGTAGGTGTACGAATTCTTGCATAAGCATCAATTTTCGGGCATAAAAGTACGTTTCTTTTAGCAAACCACCAAAAAAGGCGTGGTTTTTTTTGCCGCTTTACAAATAATGTCTACTTTTGTGGAGAAAATAGTAAAATTGTAGTACTTAGCTTATATGGTTAAGCCTCTTAGAAAGATAAGAAAGAATATTAGGCTCCACCGTGAGGGTACCCATACCCTCGTCGCCGGTGCTGTAGCTCTGGCTGTCTGGTGCCTGCTCATAGGATTGCTTTTCGGTTTCTCAAGCCCGTGGTTCATAGGGCTCGTCATAGTCTGTGCTGTCGTCTATGCCATAGTGGTCAATTTCTTCCGCTGCCCTATTCGCCTCTTCGAGGGCGAGACTGAGGGCGTGGTCGTTGCTCCGTGCGATGGAAAGGTAGTCGTCGTCGAGGAAGTTGACGAGAACGAATATTTCCACGAACGCCGCATAATGGTCAGCATCTTCATGAGCCTCTTCAACGTACATGCCAACTGGGTGCCAACGGATGGCCGCATCGTCAGCGTCGACCATCAGAACGGTCGCTACCAGGCTGCATGGCTGCCTAAGGCCAGCACCGACAACGAGCGCTCGGGCGTGGTAATAGAATCAGAGTCGGGTGCCCGCCTACTCGTGCGTCAGGTGGCAGGCGCTGTGGCCAGGCGCATCGTTACATATGTCAGTCCTGGCGACGAATGTTTCATCGACGAGCATCTCGGTTTCATCAAATTCGGCTCGCGAGTCGACCTCTACTTGCCGCTTGATGCCGAAGTCTGTGTGGCGGTCGGGCAGCGTGCGACGGGCAACGAGACTATTGTGGCTCGCCTTGCAAAGTGATTCTGCGCTGTGTCTTGGCCGAACCCGGCTTTGAACTCGAATAGGCTTGCCAGGGGCGATAAAGAAAACAGCCCAAGGGTTAACGCAAAAACCCTTAAGGGTTATTGCCGAAACCCTTAAGGGTTATGACCAAAACCCTTGAGGGTTTTTTCATACAAGCTAAATCCCCCTGCGGAAAAGGATTATACTATTATAATATACAAATTAAGAAAAACGCCCATTTCATCGATTCAAAAGATACATCTTACATACATCTTGAGAACCCGAAATCTCATCATAATTTCATCAAAATCTAACTTTATTCTTCAAAAAACGCCCATTTCATCGGTTTCCGTTCATTTTTCAAGACTAATATAATATGCTTTTCAATCTACCAAACCTCGTCACACTCTGTAATCTCATCTGTGGTTGCATGGCTACAGGCGCAGCTTTCCACGGCCATTTTGCCTGGGCTCTTGCCATGATTGTATGCGGAGCCGTTTTCGATTTCATTGATGGCTTGGTCGCACGGGCCATGGGCATCAGCAACCTTGTTGGAAAGGAACTCGACTCTCTGGCCGATGTCGTCACCTTCGGCGTGGCGCCCTCAGCAATGATTTTTCAGCTCTTCGGACTCGTCGTCTACCCTGAATGGCTGCAGCCGCTACAGCCCTACCTGCCCTACAGCGCATTCCTCGTGGCTGCTTTCTCGGCTCTGCGACTGGCTAAGTTCAACACAGACGAGAGGCAGACCGAGAGTTTCATCGGATTGCCCACACCTGCAAACGCTCTGTTCTGGGCTTCGCTCATCGTGGGGCAGGCTGGATTTCTCGCATCGCCCCGTTTCAATGCGCTATGGCTCTTCCTGTTCATGCTAATGTTCTGCTTCTTCCTCGTCGCAGAAGTACCCCTGTTTGCTCTTAAGTTCAAGACTTTGGCGTGGGAAGAGAACCGCGTAAAGTATGCTTTCCTCGCCGTGGCGCTCGTAATCCTCTTCCTGGGCCACCATGTTCTCGGCGTCAGCGTTATCGCGGCCATCATCCTTTGGTATATCATCTGGGCTCTCATCGTTTGGAAGGTGAGTTAAGGGTTATGCAGGAGGTTATCATCAGTCGCAATCTGCTCGCAGATGTGGAAAGCGTCGTCGAGCGTCAGGCGCCCGACCGTCTCTTTGTCCTTGTCGATGAAACGACGCGCGAGAAATGCCTGCCGCTCCTAAAAAACGCCCATTTCATCGATGGACGCATGCCTGAGGGCGACCCTCTTGAGCGAGGTGGTGCACATATTATTACTATACCCCCTACAGACGAGGCCAAGACTCTCGAGACTCTCGCCTCTGTTTGGCAGCAGCTGGGCGAACAGGGGGCTACGCGCCATAGCATGCTCCTGAATCTCGGCGGTGGTATGGTCACCGACCTCGGAGGTTTTGCCGCGGCCACTTTTAAGCGCGGAATAGTCTTCGCCAACATCCCAACTACGCTTCTCGCTATGGTCGATGCAAGTGTTGGCGGAAAGACGGGCATAAACTTTCGCGGACTGAAAAATGAAATCGGCTCTTTCTGCGAGGCTGAAGCAGTGATTATAGCCACAGACTTCCTTCGTACGCTTGACGCTCAGAACCTCCGCAGCGGTTATGCTGAGATGCTTAAGCACGGGCTGATAAGCTCTCTGGCGGAGACTGCGGAGTTGCTGGCCTTTGACATCTTCAACGTCGACTACCCCGCCCTTGCCGAGCTCGTAGACCGCAGCATAAAAGTTAAAGAGCATATCGTGGCCGAGGATCCGCATGAGCATGGACTGCGCAAAGCGCTTAACCTCGGGCACACTGTAGGGCACGCCTTCGAAAGCTTCGCCCTTGAGAGTCATCGGCCTGTGCTCCACGGCTTTGCCGTTGCGTGGGGCCTTGTCTGTGAGCTCTACCTCAGTGCCACGCGCTGTGGCTTCCCTGCCGCGTTGCTGCATGAGGTGGAACGCTTCGTGAACGACGTCTATGGCCGTTATCCGCTCGACTGCAAGCACTACGACCGTCTCTTCGAACTGATGACGCACGACAAGAAAAACGAAGTAGGACGCATCAATATGACGCTGTTGGCAGCCCCGGGTGATGTGCGCATAAATCAGGTCGTCAGCCGCGATGACATCTTCGAGGCGCTTGACTACTATCGGGAAAACTGATTGATAATTGTAACATTGCAATATACATATGCGTAAGTTAGTAACATTATTATTTATCCTTCTTGCTGTCGCTCCCTTGAGCGCAAAGAAAGTGAAGCGGATGAGCGGAAACCCCATCCTGCCGGAGTTTCATGCCGACCCGGAAGTGCTGTTTAGCGAGCAGACGGGGCGCTTCTACATCTATTCCACTACCGACGGTGCCCCAGGTTGGGGGGGCTATTACTTCACGGCCTTCTCATCGGCCGACCTTGTCGACTGGCGCCACGAAGGCATCATCCTCGACCTTGCCACCAAGCAGGTGCCGTGGGCATCTGGAAATGCTTGGGCACCCTGTATCATCGAGAAGCGGGTCGGCGCTGGCTGGAAGTACTTTTTTTATTACTCAGGCCATAACCTTGAAGCCAACCGCAAAGCCATCGGAGTTGCCGTTGCTGACAAACCCACTGGACCCTTCCGCGACCTTGGCCGCCCGCTGGTGAACAAACGTCCTGAGGGCGTGCGCGGTGGACAGCAGATTGACGTCGACGTGTTCCACGACCCTGTATCTGGCAAGGACTACCTCTACTGGGGCAATGGCTATATGGCAGGTGCCGAGCTCTCTGCCAGCATGACGAGCCTCGTTGAGGGCACAACTACCATACTGACGCCTGAGGGCGGCACTCTGCAGGATTACGCCTACCGCGAGGCTCCCTACGTGTTCTACCGAAAGGGACTTTATTATTTCCTTTGGAGCGTCGACGACACGGGATCACCAAACTACCACGTCGCTTACGGCACATCGCGCTCGCCGCTCGGCCCCATTGAGGTGGCAAAGCACCCCGTCATCCTCATCCAACGTCCCGAGGCTGGAATCTATGGTACGGCCCACAACAGCGTGCTGCAGTTGCCAGGTAAGGATGAATGGTACATCGTCTACCACCGCATAAACCCTGACTACCTCGACAAGGCAATGGGGCCTGGCTTCCACCGCCAGACGTGCATTGACCGCCTTGAGTTCAACTCCGATGGCACAATCAAGCCTGTTGTGCCCACCAACGAAGGCGTGGCACCGGTCAAGGTGAAGAAGGTGAAGCATTGAATATAGGAGACTAAAGATTATTAATTGAAGATCGATATCTGAAGCGACTACTGAAACATTGAAGTACTTACAGACATTCTTATTACTGGCAGCTCTTACGCTGTCGCTTGGCAGCCAAGCGCAAGGTCGCTTGGAAGCTGAGACAGATGTGCTGAACGTGGGCGAGATACTCTATCAGTCGCCCCGCACGTTGACATATAAACTCGTCAACCGAGGCACGGAGCCTGTGACAATAACAACCGTCATTCCTTCCTGCGGCTGCACGCAAGTTAAGTACCAGACGTCACCAATTTCGGCTGGCGAGAGTGCTGAGCTCATCGCCACCTACGATGCACGTACGCTTGGGACATTTCAGAAGGAAATAGAAGTCTACAACTCTGCAGCAGCAGAGCCGCTCTACCTTACATTCCAAGGGCGCGTCGTTGCCGATGCCTCCGACTACGGCGGCGGCTTCCCTGTCGACATGGGCAGCGTGAAGCTCTCAACAGCAGATATTGAGTTCGCCGACGTAAATATGGGCGACCACCCAGAGGCTAACATCATGGTGCTCAACAATTCGCGGCAGACGCTACGCCCGCAGCTTATGCACTTGCCCACCTACCTTAGCGCCTCCTACCACCCTGAGCAACTCGCGGCAGGACGCGTAGGGCGCATAGCATTGCGCCTAAACACAGAGCGCCTCATGGCCTACGGCCTGACTCAGACAACCATCAATATGGCGCGCTCGCTCGGCGACAAAGTCAGCGAAGACAACCAAATTGATGTCACTGCCGTGCTATTGCCTAAGCTGCCCAAGCGTACAGCAGAGGAGATGGCACAAGCCCCCATCCTCGTTTGTGAGTACGACACCATCGACTTCAGCAACCAGATGCAGAAGAAAGGAAAGAAACTCAAGAGAACCATAACCGTTGGCAATGCCGGCGCACAGGTGCTCAACATCTACAGCGTGCAGGTTTACGGTCATTCGGCCACCGTGAAGCTATCCAATCGCAAGATTGCCCCCGACGGCAAGGCACGCCTCACACTGACCATCGACAAGGCACGTCTTCAGAAACAGAAAACCGAACCCCGCGTGCTCATCATCACTGACGACCCACGGCATCCGAAAACTACCCTGGTATGCAAGGTCGTTGAGAATTAGGAATTTTGGATTAGAGATTAGGGAAAAGAGAATAATAATGAACCATCCAGAGAACAGCGAAGAATATAAAGGTCTCGTAGTGAACGATGGCGTAGAACAGCCGTCAATTGTCAACCCATACCTGCAGCGTGGGCGTTTTGCCCGTCGCCGTCTCAGCGTCGACGACTATGTCCGCGGCATCCTCGATGGCAACGTTACCATCCTCGGTCAGGCCGTAACCCTTGTGGAGAGCACCAACCCCGAGCATCAGGCCATTGCCCAGCAAGTAATCGAGCGATGCCTCCCATACAGCGGCCACAGCGTGCGCATTGGCATCAGTGGCGTGCCTGGAGCCGGGAAAAGCACCAGCATCGATGAGTTTGGCATCCATGTGCTCGAACGTACTGGAGGCCGACTTGCCGTGCTCGCCATCGATCCTTCGTCAGAAAAGACCAAGGGCTCTATCCTCGGCGACAAGACACGCATGGAGAAGCTCAGCGTTCACCCTGATTCCTTCATCCGCCCCAGCCCCTCAGCAGGCTCTCTCGGCGGCGTGGCCCGTAAGACGCGCGAGACCATCATTCTCTGTGAGGCTGCAGGCTTTGACAAGATTTTCGTCGAGACCGTAGGCGTAGGGCAGAGCGAGACGGCTTGCCACTCTATGGTCGACTTCTTCCTTGTTATTCAGCTTGCAGGCACTGGCGACGAACTTCAGGGCATTAAACGCGGTATCATGGAGATGGCCGACGGCATCGCCATAAATAAATGTGACGGCGACAACGTAGATGCTTGCCACCTCGCAGCCCGTCAGTTCCAGAACGCCCTTCATCTCTTCCCTATGCCAGAGAGCGGCTGGTCGCCGAAGGTGCTATGTTATTCAGGCTTCTATGGCTATGGCATCAAGGAAATATGGGATATGATCTACGATTACGTAGACTTTGTCAAGGCTAACGGCTATTTCGAGCATCGTCGTGCCGAGCAGGCTAAGTACTGGATGTACGAGAGTATCAACGAGCAGCTGCGCAACGGTTTCTTCCAAAACAACACCATAGCTTCCCTTCTCCCACAAGCCGAAGAGAGCGTACTCGCAGGTCAGAAGACATCCTTCGTAGCTGCAAAACAACTGCTCGATACCTATTTTGCGCTGCTGAGATAAGACTCTATTTCCTCACATAGCGTGAGCGCCCTGCATCGATTCTGAGGAATATAAAGAGAAGGAGGGTGAAGCCCCAGAGAGAACTGCCACCGTAGCTGAAGAAGGGTAGAGGGATGCCGATGACGGGCATGAGGCCGAGGACCATGCCGATGTTGATGAGCACGTGGAAGAAGATAATGGAGAAGACACAGTAGCCATAGACGCGCCCGAATGTGTAGGGCTGGCGCTCCGCTACCCTTATGAGTCGCCACATCAAGAGGAGAAACAGGACGAGGACGGCGGTGGAGCCTATGAAGCCCTGTTCCTCGCCCACTGTGCAGAAGATGAAGTCGGTCTCCTGCTCGGGCACGTATTTAAGTTTAGTTTGAGTCCCATTGAGGAAGCCTTTGCCTTCAAGGCCTCCTGAGCCGATGGCTATCTTGGCTTGGATGACGTTGTAGCCTACGCCGTTGGGATCGTCTTGAAGGCCGAGGAGCACTTGAATGCGCTTCTGCTGGTGTGGCGCGAGGTGGTCTACGAGGATGTTGGCCGAGAAGAACACTGTCATCGATGCGAGCGCGAAAAGAGCGATATAGGCGTAGCGGTAGACCTGACTGGCAAAGCCAATCCACAATAGGCGAAGGGCGAGGATAACGGTGAGGGCTATGAGCAGGGGTGAGAGGCTGAAGGGGCGCAGGGTGAAGCCGAAGAGCGTCAGTGGATGCTCAGAGAGCAGTGGGAAAAGGAAATAGCCTGCAGCGAGGATGCCGAGCATCAACGGTAGAAAGATGCCGAGAGAGGTAATGAGTGCGCTGCTGTATGGGCGGCGTGTGTTGCGAGGGTCTATGCCTCCTGCACCAGTGAGGGCTGCAGGGCGGCAGTAAATCATGATGAGGGCAATGACGAAGACTACGATCATCAGCATTACCAACACCTCGCCGAGGCTGGTGGAGGCGCTCAAGATAAGCTGCTCAGAGAAACGTAGACCAATGACAACGTAGGCTGCGGCGGAGATACCTGCAAAAAGAATAAAGCCAGGCATACCCTCGCGGTAGAGCATAAGAAAGAGGCTGAAATAGACAAGTGCCGAGCCAGTCTCCTTCTGCATGACGATGAGCGCCATGGGCAGCATCATCAAGCCTATGGCTATGGCCATATTCTTCACCGACCCTTGTAGGCGGAAGCCGTAGGGACTCATGAACTTGGCCAGAGCCAACGCTGTGGCAAATTTGGCAAACTCGGCGCTCTGAAAGCTGAAAGGGCCTATCTTAATCCACGAGAGTGAACCCTTGATGTCGTGTGCCAGAAAGGGGGTGATGAAGAGCAGGATGATGAGAGCACCATAGATGAAGTAGGCGAAGGTGTCGAAGATGCGGTCGTCGAGCAGCAAGATAATAGCACCCAGAACTATAGAAGAACCTATCCACACAAGCTGCATGCCTGTGCGGGTGTCGAAAGAGGCGAGCGAGAGGAGGTCGCGTGGCTGGCCATACTCGTAGCATGCGCCGCAGATACTCATCCAGCCGAAGGCCAGAAGGGCTGCATAGATGAGGATGGTGAACCAGTCTATGCTCTGAAAGACACTTTTCTGCTGTTCCACAGATTACAGATTAACGGATTAACAGATTAACCATTCTTCATTCTTTTAACGTTTCAACCTTTCTTCACCTCACATAGTCTCCATAGTTGATGCTTCGGGCTGCGAAGGCGTCGGCCTTGTGCTGGCTGGCTTCAGAGAGGTGACCATTGATGTACTGCTCCATCATCAGAGCTCCGATGGGTACGCCGAAGTGAGCTCCGTAGCCGCCGTTCTCAACGTAGACGGCGATGGCTATCTTGGGGTTGTCGCGCGGTGCGAAGCCCATGAATGCAGAGTGGTCGAAACCTCGGTTTTGGGCGGTGCCAGTCTTGCCGCAGACGATGTACTGTGAAGTGGCGGCAGCACGACAGGTGCCGCCAGTGACGGCGCGTGCCATACCTTCAATTACGGTCTCGTAGTGGGTGCGCGACACTTTTGTGTAACGCTTCTTATGATAGACAGAGGCCAGAGTATCGTCCTGCACCTCCTTAACGATGTGGGGAGTGATGAACCATCCGCGGTTGGCGATGGTGGCGCCGAGGTTTGCTATCTGCAACGGAGTCAGGGTAATTTCGGCCTGCCCGATTGAAATGTGGATTACGGTGAGTGCATTCCACGAACCTTTATAATGCTTGTCGTAATATTCGGCATTGGGTATCATGCCGCGAGCCTCGCTGGGGAGGTCGACGCCGAGACGGTAGCCAAAGCCCATTGACACCATATAGTTTTTCCACGTGGTCATGGCTTCCTGGGTAGAGTGGTAATGGGATCGATTATTGAGCATGTGGTAAAGCCCCCAGCAGAAGTAGCTGTTGCATGAGGTGGCTATGGCTGGCGTGAGGGGCAGGGGCGCCCCGTGTGGGTGGCAGCGCACCGTAAGCCGACCGTAGTGGAATCCACGGGAGCAGGAGAAGGCTGTCTGTGGAGTGATGATACCCTCCTCGAGAAAGGTGAGGGCCTGCGAGGTCTTGAAGGTGGAGCCCGGGGGATAGGTACCCATGATAGCGCGGTTGAGCAGTGGCTTCATGGGGTCGCGGGCGAGCTCTTTATGGCGCTTGCCTCGTTGTCGGCCTACCATGGTACGCGGGTCGTAGGTAGGTGAGGTAACCATGCAGAGGATCTCTCCCGTCGAAGGCTCTATGGCTACGATGCTACCAAGCTTACCCTGCATGAGGCGCTCGCCGAGTTTCTGCAGTTCAAGATCTATGCTGAGGGTTAGGTTCTTGCCTGGTATGGGCTTCTGATCGAAACGGCCATCCTGATAGCGTCCTTTGATACGTCCGTGTACGTCGCGGATGAGGATCTCAGAGCCTTTGATGCCTCTGAGCTGGCGCTCATAACTACGCTCTACGCCTTGCGTGCCTATGTAGTCGCCCGAGCGGTAGTAGTCGTCGGCCTCGATGTCGTTGGGGCTCACTTCGCCCACGTCGCCGAGGATGTGAGCTGCGTAGGGATATGAATATTGTCGTATGCTACGTTTCTGGATGTAGAAGCCCCGGAAGTGGAACAACTTCTCTTGGAAGTTGCTGAACTCCTCCATAGACAGCTGGTTCATGAACACCTGCTGGGTGTATGGTGAGTAGCCCTTGGTGCGCCTGATTTCGTCCATGCGCTTGATGTACCATTCGCGCGTAATGCCGAGGCTGCGACAGAGGCCGAGTGTGTCGACGCCGTCTTGCTCGTGCATGACAACCATTATGTCGTAGGCTGGCTGGTTGTAGACGAGTAACTTGCCTGTGCGATCTGTGATGGCACCGCGG
Organism: Bacteroidaceae bacterium; assembly: GCA_017469685.1. GTDB lineage: Bacteria > Bacteroidota > Bacteroidia > Bacteroidales > Bacteroidaceae > Physcousia. The sequence goes on from JAFUFW010000021.1 coordinate 72,438, forward strand.
GCAGGGAACTGTATGCGGCGCATCAAGGCATTGGAGTCGGCACGAGCGCGGTAGTCGTCCGAAAGTAGCTGCAGCGAGAAGAGCCTCAGCACATAGACCACTACAATCACGAGGGCGGCAAAGCCCAGCACGTATTTCCTATATGAAAGACTTGAGTCGGCCATAGGGGTTAACGCTAAGGCAATAACAATTTAATTCTCGCGCTCGCCGTGTCGACTGCCGCGGACGCTTTCTATTGAAAGACATAGCACCAGCGTCAGCGCCCAGCTCGAAGCGAATGCAATGGCGAGGTCGGTGGCGTGGAAGAACGAGAAACTCGAGAGCAGAAAGTATGTGATGGCAAATAAGAGGGTTAGCAGGCCGGCATAGCGCACATAGCCCCAGAAACCGAGCGTGTGGTAAGACGCCTGCATATCCTCAAGTGCATCCTTGGGAGCCATGGCGCGCAGCAACAGTGGCTGCACGAAAGCCACGAGCGTCATCGAGGCAGCACCTATGCCGGGAGTCATAGAGACGAAGTCGCAAAGGATGCCGCATACGAAGCCCCACAAGAGGATGCTCCAGCGCGAAGAGTCCAAAGGAAAGAGCAGGAGCAGATACACGTAGGGCATGGGGGTGGCGTAGCCGAAGAGATGGATGTAGTTGAACACCATCATCTGCGCAGCCACCAGAACTACGAGCCATAGCAAACGTTGTAGGAACGATATTACCACCTTTTCTATATTTCAATTATCAATTACTCACTGCCTCATTAGGGAATCGGCCTGATGTTCAAGTTCGCGCACCTCGGGCTGGAATTGCTGTGCTATGACGCAGACGTCTTGAAGCGTGGCAAAGTCTGTGGCCAGGTGCACGCGCAACTTGTAGCTCAAGCCATCGTCGCTATTGCCTATGGCCTCTACCTTACCTACGAAGATGCCGGACGGGAAGACAGAGCTGAAGCCGCTCGTCTCAACGATGTCGCCGATGTTGAAGCGTGCGTGGCGAGGTATGTCGTCGAGTTGGGCATAAAGTGGGTTGACACCGTCCCAGGTTAGGTGCCCGAAGAAGTCGGAACCACGCAGACGACAACTGATGTGCGAACGACTGTTGAGCAGGGGCAGCACGATGGAGAAATGCTCGGAAGAGAGCAAGACTATGCCTACCAGACCTGTACCGCAGACGACTCCCATCTCCTCTCTAACGCCGTCGGCAATGCCTGCGTTGATTGTGATGAGGTTGTCGCGTCGCATGACGCTGTTCGTTACCACCTTGGCAGAGATGAGCTCTATGCCATCCATGCGGTCGGCTTGAAGGCGCTCGGTGCCAGTGGAGTCGTGCGAGAGTATTTCTATCTCACGCAGGGCTTCGGCGAGGTTGTACTCTAAGATATTGTTGCGCCTTGTCAGTTGCTCGTTCACCGTGCCCAGAGTGAGATAGCGCAAGGCTTTAACCTCAGCTTCATGAGCCCGCGACACCGTCTCTGTGACAGCCGTGAGCCATAGGCTGTGCTGATAACGATTGAACTGGAAGAGCAGCCATAGGCTTATTCCTTCCAGCGCAACGAATATCATCCAGTGGTAGTACTTGGCTATGAACTCAAGCAGGGCGCGCATGGGTTAAGATGACAATTGACTGTTGACAGTTGACATTACATCAGGAACGAGAAGTTCTGAATGTTCTTCAGTGCCACACCAGTGCCCTTTGCAACGCTGTGGAGCGGGTCTTCGGCAATGTGGAACGGGATGTTTAGTTTGTCGGTCAGGCGCTTGTCGAGGCCGCGGAGCAGTGCGCCGCCGCCTGTGAGGTAGATTCCATTGCGCACGATGTCGGCATAGAGTTCAGGGGGGGTCTCTTCTAAGGCGTTGAGGACGGCTGTCTCAATCTTAGCGATTGTCTTTTCGAGGCAGTGTGCGATTTCCTGATAGCACACGGGTACTGCCATTGGCAGGGCTGTGATGCGGTTTGGTCCGTGCACAACGTAGTCCTCAGGCGCGTTCTCGCCAAGGTCGGTGAGTGCTGCGCCCACGTTAATCTTAATGCGCTCAGCCATACGTTCGCTCACACGTACGTTGTGCTGGCGGCTCATGTACTCTTGGATGTCGGCCGTTAGGTCGTCGCCTGCCGTGCGCAGGCTCTTGTCGGCCACGATGCCCCCGAGTGAGATTACAGCAATCTCAGTGGAGCCGCCGCCTATGTCGACAATCATGTTGCCCTCAGGGGCTACTACGTCTAAGCCTATACCTATGGCTGCTGCCATAGGTTCGTAGATGAGGTAGACCTCACGGCCTCCTGCATGCTCAGCCGAATCGCGCACTGCGCGAAGCTCAACCTCGGTGCTGCCCGAAGGTACACCTATGACCATGCGCAGCGAGGGAGTGAGGATGCGGTTGCTGCGTGGCACCATCTTTATTAATCCGCGCATCATCTGCTCGCAGGCGTTGAAATCGGCGATGACACCATCGCGCAGCGGACGAATGGTCTTTATGCCGGCATGAACTTTCTCATACATCAGCTTAGCCTTCTCGCCCACGGCAATCATCTTCTCGGTGTGGCGGTCGAGGGCAACGACGGACGGCTCGTCGACAACAATCTTGCCGTCGGAGATGATGATGGTGTTGGCGGTGCCAAGGTCCATCGCAATTTCTTTAGTGAAGGAAAAAAGTCCCATATATTCAGTGAAAATGAAAGTTAAAAGTGAAGGATTAAAACTCGCGTCGTTAAGAACGGAACCATGCGTGGATGGCTGTGTCGTAATGGCTGCTGACGCCGAAGGCTTCTGTTGCAAACTGGCGGCGCTGTTCGAGTGTTGTCTGTGCGCCTTGGGCATTGAGGATGTCGAGCAAGGGGCGGTATTGCTCCTTCGAGGGGATGATGACTACGTCGTTGAAGTTCTTGGCTCCGGCGCGAATGAGCGAGATGCCTCCGATGTCGATCTTCTCAATGATGTCGGCTTCGCTGGCGCCGCCGGCGACAGTCTGCTCGAAGGGGTAGAGGTCGACGATGACGAGGTCTATCTCTGGAATCTCGTACTTAGTCATCTGCTCGCGGTCGCCCTCAAGTTCGCGGCGCCCGAGGATGCCACCGAACACTTTGGGATGAAGGGTCTTCACACGGCCACCGAGGATGCTGGGGTAGGTTGTCACATCCTCCACCTTCTGGCTCTGATAGCCAAGGCTCTCGATGAATGCCTGCGTGCCTCCTGTGGAAAGGAACTTTACGCCTTCGGTATGGAGCTTGGCAAGCAGCTCCTCGAGGCCGTCCTTGTGGAATACTGAGATGAGTGCGGTCTTAATCTGTTTCATGTCGTTATTTCAGTTTTGATAATGTCTCTTTGATGCGACGCATAGCCTCACGGATGTTCTCGTCGCTTGTGGCATAGCTCATGCGGAAGCATTCGGGCGAGCCGAAGGCATCGCCGCCGACGGTGGCTACATGGCCCACTTCGAGGAGGTACATGGCCAGGTCGGTGCTGGTGCGGATGACGCGGTCGCCATCGTGCTTGCCGAAATAGCTGCTGCATTTTGGGAAAAGGTAGAATGCACCTTGTGGCTCGTTGACTTCAAGGCCGGGTATTTCCTTCGCCAGACTCACGATGAGGTCGCGGCGGCGCTGGAAGGCCTGGCGCATATCCTCTACGCACTGCTGCGAACCTGTATATGCTGCCTCGGCTGCTTTCTGGCTTACTGAGCATGGGCCGCTGGTGTACTGTCCCTGCAGCTTGTTGCAACCTTTGACAATCCACTCGGGTGCTGCTATGAAGCCTATGCGCCAGCCGGTCATGGCGTAAGCCTTCGAGACGCCGTTGATGATGACGACTTGCTCGCGGATGTCGGCGAATTGTGCTATGCTCTCGTGGCTGCCTACGTAGTTTATGTGCTCGTAGATCTCGTCGGCCAGCACGATGACGCGCTCGTGGCGGGCTATGACGTCGGCCAGGCCGCGCAGCTCATCCTTTGTGTAGACAGAGCCTGTGGGGTTGGAGGGCGAGCAGAGGATGATGGCTCGTGTGCGAGGTGTTATTGCGGCCTCGAGTTGTGCGGGTGTTATCTTGAAATCCTGTTCGATGGGTGCATCGATATAGACGGGTGTGCCCTCTGCCAATAACACCATTTGGGGATAGCTCACCCAATAAGGTGCGGGGATGATTACTTCGTCGCCGGCGTTTACGAGGGCCATGATGGCGTTGCACACGCTCTGCTTGGCGCCGTTGGAGCACAGGATTTGTGAGGGCTGGTACTCCAGGTCGTTCTCCTTGCGCAGTTTATCTACGATGGCCTGTTTGAGCGACGGGTATCCGGGGACGGGCGAGTAGCGCGACCAGTTGTCTTGCACGGCCTGTATGGCTGCGGCCTTGATGTGGTCGGGTGTGTTGAAGTCGGGCTCGCCGACGCTCATGTTGATTACGTCTACGCCGGCAGCTTTCAGTTCGCTGCTGCGCTGGCTCATGGCCAGTGTCGCCGAAGGCGCGAGGCGGTTGAGGCGGTCTGATAAAGAGTTCATTATTTTTTGTTTGAATAATTCGGCGGCAAAGTTAAGAAAAGATTAGGGATTAGGAATTAGAGATTAGAGATTTTTTCGTTCTTATTCTTTTTTTTCTTTTATGCTTACTCCTTCAAATCCCTAATCTCTAATCTCAAATCCTCACTCCACATGCAGCGTGTGGCCCATGCGTTCCTGCTTAGTCTTGAGGTAGCGCTCATTGTAGCGGTTGGGCTTTACCTCGATAGGCACGTTCTCGACGATTTCGAGCCCGAAGGCTTCGAGGCCTACTCGCTTGACAGGGTTGTTGGTCATCAGGCGTATTTTGTGAAGTCCAAGCTGTCGGAGTATCTGAGCTCCGACGCCATATTCGCGTTCGTCGGGGCGGAAGCCGAGGTGTACGTTGGCTTCTACGGTGTCCTCGCCCTGCTCCTGGAGCTTGTAGGCCCGCATTTTGTTGAAGAGGCCTATGCCGCGTCCTTCCTGGTTCATATATAAAAGAACGCCTTTGCCCTCGTTTTCTATCATCTGCATGGCACGATGCAGCTGTTCTCCGCAATCGCATCGCTGGCTTCCGAAGATATCGCCTGTGGCACAACTGGAGTGAACACGCACCAAAACAGGCTCGTCGGCATCCCAGTGCCCTTTGATGAGTGCCACGTGCTCGAGACCGTTAGAGAGCTGGCGGAAGGTGATGTCGCGGAAGTGGCCGTAGGCTGTGGGAAGATCTACTTCAGGCGCAGCCTCCACCATCTGCTCGCGCTCGAGGCGGTAGGCTATGAGGTCGCGTATGGTGATGATCTTTATGCCGTGCTTCTTGGCCACGTCCTGCAGCTCGGGCATACGGGCCATGGTGCCGTCGGGGTTCAGTATCTCGATGAGCGCGGCGGCGGGTTGCAGGCCTGCCAGGCGGGCGAGATCTACGGCAGCCTCGGTGTGGCCGGCACGGCGCAGTACGCCGCGGTCCTGAGCGTAGAGGGGGTTGATGTGGCCGGGGCGGCCGAAGTCGGCAGCCTTGGCCTTTGGATCGGCCAGGTGGCGTATGGTTGCGGCTCGGTCGGCAGCGCTGACGCCTGTGGTGCACCCCTCGAGTTTGTCGACGGTCACGGTGAAAGGAGTGCCGAGCACTGAGGTGTTGTCTTGCACCTGGTGGGGCAGCTCGAGCTCTTCTGCACGGTCTATGGTGATAGGGGTGCATAGCACTCCGCGGCCTTCGCGTAGCATGAAGTTGACTTTCTCGGGCGTAATCATCTCTGCGGCGGTGATGAAGTCGCCCTCGTTCTCACGATCTTCATCGTCGACGACGATGACAAAGCGGCCTTCGCGGAAATCGCTGATGGCTTCGGGTATGGTTGAAAGATGAATCATAAGTGCAGGAATTTGAGTATTCGATTGAAGAATTTCTGGTAGGCTTCGATGTTGAACACGGCGGAATCTTGGTTGGATTTCCATGTGAGCCACACAGCAATGGGCGTGAGCACCATCGTGCTGAGCCATGCTCCGAATGCTATCTCCCATGTGCCGTTCTGTGCCAGGTTCTCTCCGCTGATGTTTACGATGTAGTATAGGATGAAGATTATCACTGATACTACCACTGGCACGCCGAGGCCTCCCTTGCGTATGATGGCTCCGAGTGGGGCACCGATGAAGAAGAAGATGATGCAGGCGAGCGAGAGCGTGAACTTCTTGTGGCGCTCGAGGTAGTGGAGTCGCAGGCTCCGGTTGTTGAAGGCGCTGATCTCGCGCATCATCTCTGTCTGCGACTCGCCGCTCTCGGCGCGGTCGAGCGCAATCTTGGTGGCGCGCGATTCCTGATTGGGCGTCATGCGGGCGTAGACGCTGTCGAGGATCAGCGAGTCCTTGGCGGCAGTCTCCACTATAGTGGCTGAGTCGCGGCGGCCGTTGAGGCGAATATGGGAAAGGAATCCGTAGCTGTACTGGGCATATTGCTCGCGGCCAGTGGAGTCGAGCAGGTGGATGAGCGAGTCGATGCCCAGCGTCAGCTGCTTCAGATTCTTGGCTTTAGCATTGTTGTTGAAGAGGTTGGCGTCCATCTCGTTGAGCGAGGCATCGAATGGTATGAGGTCCACTTCTTTCTTGAATGTCTCGCGCATGTAGGGCACGGTGGCGTGGTCCATGGCCGAGCCTGTGTTCTGCATGTTGCGGAAGCGTTGGCCGTCAAAGAGCGTGAGCTGCAGATAATGCTGGTCGGCAGTCGACTGCAGACGTCCGGAGTCGGCCAGCACCACTTGCGTGTCGTCGAAGTTGACGCCTTGGTTGTATATCATGATGCCGTAGAGCATACCGCGGTCCATGTCCTTCTTCTCGACGAAGAGGTTGTAGCCCGGAATCTCGTTGTAGAAGACGCCTTCGGGGATTTCCAGCTCGGGCGATTTCTGACGGATGGAGTACATGAGGGCGTAGAGCTGCTTGCTCGATTCCGGACCCACCACGTTCTGGAAATAGAAAGAACCGCCTGCAACGAACAAGACGAAGATGAACACGGGACGCAGGATGCGCACCAGCGGGATGCCGGCCGCTTTCATCGCCAGCAGCTCCAGACGCTCGCCCATATTGCCGAAAGAGATAAGTGATGCCAGCAGCACGGCCAGCGGAAGCGAACCCGGGACAAGCGTCAGCGAGGCATAAAAGAAGAAACGCCCAAGGACGTTGAGGGCCAGGCCCTTGCCGATGAGGTCGTCGACCCATTTCCATAGGAATTGCATCATGAAGATGAATTCGCAGATGAAGAAGGTGCCGGCGAACAGGAGGCAGAACTGCTTAAGAATAAACTTATCTATGCGCTTGAAGACTCTCATGTGTCACAGGGGTGCCTGAGCTATCGCCTGCGTATGCGTGCGCCGTGCGCACATCGCTTAGGCGTGCATAAAGCGGCGCAAAGGTAGTAAGAATCTTTGAACTAACTGCTAATTAGTCACAACTTTTTCACCTTTCGCTGCACTTTTCCCCTTCAAGCTTCGTTCATTAGTCTGAGAAGTGCAGGCCGGCAACGGGGGCTGATGCGCCCTGAAGATTGTATGTGCTTAAGCATTGTTAAAAAGAGGGCCAAGGGTTTTGCGGAAAACCCTCAAGGGTTTCGGGCAAAACCCTTAAGGGTTCAGGCAATAACCCTTAAGGGTTCTGAGCGCACTGCTTTGGGCTATAAGAAATGCGGACAAAAAAATCGGCCATCAGGAGCTGTCCTGGTGGCCGATTTTCATTTGTAGTAAGTGGCGTCTATTTGGCTTTGAGGCTGATGGCGAAACCGCCGCCCGGCGCCTCAGTGAGGCGAAGGATATCGCCGGCCTTGACGGTCTTGCGGGTGATGGCGTAGGCCTTGGGGTTGGTGTCGTAGTGAGCACCCTTGGCGTCGGCGTAGATGGTGGCTTCGTAGCGTCGGCCTTTGTCGAGGAAGTCGAGGCGGATCTCGCTCTTGTGGCCGTTCTCGTCGCACTTGCCGCCGATGAACCAGTCGTCCGTGCCCTTGGCCTTGCGCGCCACGGTGATGTAGTCGGCCGGCTCGGCTTCGAGGTAGCGGCTGTCGTCCCAGTCGCAGGCTACGTCTCGTATGAACTGGAAGGCGGGTGCGAGGTCCTCGCGCTCGTAGTGTTCGGGCAGGTCGGCAGCCATCTGCAGGGGCGAGTACATGGTCACGTACAGTGCGAGCTGTCCGCAGACGGTGGTGCGCACCCACGAGGTGTTCTGCGACCACGTCTCGAGCTTCGTCTCGAGGATGCCGGGCGTGTAGTCCATGGGGCCTCCCTGCAGGCGCGTGAAGGGGAGTATGCATGTGTGGTCGGGGCGGTTGCCGCCGAAGGCCTCATACTCGGTGCCGCGTGCACTCTCGTTGCCGACGAGGTTAGGGTAGGTGCGGCAGAGGCCGGTGGGGCGTGTGGCCTCGTGGGCGTTGACCATGACGTGGTGGCGTGCTGCCTGCTGTATGCAGTAGAGGTAGTGATTGTTCATGGACTGCGAATAGTGGTGGTCGCCGCGCGGGATTATATCGCCTACGTATCCGCTCTTGACGGCATCGTAGCCGTAGCGGTTCATGAGGCTGTAGGCCTCTTCGATGTGGCGCTCGTAGTTCTGCGTCGAGGAGCTGGTCTCGTGGTGCATCATCAGGCGGACGCCTTTGGAGTGGGCATAGTCGTTCAAGGCCTGAATGTCGAAGTCGGGGTAGGGTGTGACGAAGTCGAAGACGTCGCGCTTCCACATGTTGGCCCAGTCCTCCCAGCCTACGTTCCAACCCTCTACGAGCACTTCCTGCAGGCCGTTAGCGGCGGCGAAGTCGATGTAGCGCCGCACCTTCTCGTTGTTGGCGGCGTGGCGGCCGTGAGGCTTGACGCTGTTCCAGTCGATTTGGCCGAGCTTGACGCTGGGGTAGTCATCGGTGTAGTGCCAGTTGCTCTTGCCTACAATCATCTCCCACCATACGCCGCAGTACTTCGTGGGATGAATCCACGAGACATCGTCGAGGGCGCAGGGCTCGTTGAGGTTGAGAATGAGGTTTGATGAGAGCATATCGCGGGCGTCGTCCGAGACGATGACGGTGCGCCAGGGGCTCTGGCAGGGCGTCTGCATGGCTCCCTTCAGGCCTGTGGCGTCGGGCGTGAGATGGCTCACGAAGGTGTAGGGCTGGGGGAGAGGGGCGCGTGCCGGAGCAGGGTTGGGCGTGTAGGCATTGCTGTTACCGTCAAGCTTGGTGGTCAGAGCCTTAGTCTGCTTGTCGACGAGCTCGAGGTGCATCGTGGCGTAGTCTACGCAGGCCGCCTCGTGGAGGTTTATGTAGAGGCCGTCGTCGGTCTTCATCTGCAGGGAGGTCTGCACGCCTGTAGGCGAGAACACAGCTACGCTGCTGTTGCCCCAGTTGACGGCGTTGTGGAAGCGCGATCTTATTTCTGACAGTCGCGACTCCTGAGTCATCTGCTCCTGCGTGTCGTAGTCGCCCGGTAGCCACCACGCTGTGTGGTCGCCTGTCATACGGAACTCTGTGCGCTCGTCCTGGATGAGGAAGTAGACGAGGTCGGGCTGCGCCGGGAACTCGTAACGGAAGCCCAGACCATCGTCGAAGAGACGGAAACGGAGAATTAAGAGGCGGGCCAGGGGAGCCTGCCGTAGTGTCACCTCCAGTTCGTTGTAGTGGTTGCGTATGTTGCGAGTCTCGCCCCATACGGGTTGCCACGTCTCGTCGAAAGTTGAGGTCTTGGTGCCGGCCACCTCAAAGCCGTCGAGCAGGTCGGTCTCGTCTGTGCCGCGGCTTGCGTGCTTGTCGCGTGCCAGTTCCAGGCCGAGGTGCGAGGGCAGGATTACGGGCTTTCCTTTGTACGAGAGCTCATACTGTGGGCGTGTGCCGTCGAGCGAAAAGGTAAGGGCGAGGTCGCCCGAGGGGCTCTTTATCGTCTGGGCGGCAGCGAAAAGGGGGAAGAGGGCAAATATAATTTGCCAGAAGAGACGTTTCATGTTGTTCCTTTGTGTATGTGATCTTAGATTTTTATATCCTGTTTCCCTTGACCGCCATTTCACGGATGCCTTCTGTGAACTGCTTGTCGTGCTTGAGGTCCTCGATGTTGAGGTGCATACGGTAGCGCCAGTAGTGGTGTGGGTTGGCTGGTATGTTCACGCGCTCGGCGTTGGCGTCCTTCAGGCGGAGGTGCTCGTCGGTGGCGAGCCAGTCCTGCAGGGCTATGACGCAGAGCATGGAGGGGCAGTCGAGGTGTCGCTGTATGATGTCCTGTGCAAGCCATCCGGGCAGTGGGTGAGGTGCGGGCCCTTCGCGGTGGAGGATATTGTTGAAGTAGTCCTGAGTGCGTTCGTAGTCTTCGTCCCACCACATGCGCAGCGTCGGCGTGTCGTGGCTGGAGATGGTTGCAACGCTGCGGCGTGGGTTGTTCTCTACACGTCCGAAGCGCACCCACGGCTCCTTAGGCATCGATTCCAGTTCGAGGCTGAGGATACCCAGCTCGTCCATGACCCATTTCACGCAGGCGGGCTCCATGCCGAGGTCCTCGGCGCAACAGAGCATACGTGTGGCCTTGACCAGCTTAGGCAGCTTCTGCATGGCCTCTTCGTACCAGAACTGATTGTTGCGGTGGTAGAAGTAGTCATCGTAGAGGGCGTCGTATGCACGTTGCTCGTTGTTGGAGAGGTGCTGATAGGCCGCCGTCTTCTTTGCCGAGATTCGCGGATGGTAGACCTCGGGGTTCTTGTGGTCGCGGAGGAAGAGGTAGTCGGCCCCCCGTGGCCCCCCGGCGGGGGGCGCTGGTTGGCAGCCACTATTAACATCCCCCACCGGGGGATTATAGGGGGCTCCCACCGGGGGATTATATGGGGCTTTTATTATTGGCCCCACCGTCCTCTTCAGTGTGTCTTCGCTGATGCCTGCATTGATAATCTCGTCACGGCTGAGTGCGAGTGCCGGGGAGAACTGTCCGAGCAGGCCGCTCTTGACTGGCACTGGAATCTCCCAGATGCGGAAGAAGCCGAGCACGTGGTCGATGCGGTAGGCGTCGAAGTAGCGGGCCATATTGCGGAAGCGGCGCTCCCACCATTGGCAGCCGTCACGAAGCATCTCGTCCCAGTTGTAGGTCGGGAATCCCCAGTTCTGACCGTCCTCGGCGAAGTCGTCGGGTGGTGCGCCGGCCTGGCCGTTGAGGTTGAAGTAGCGCGGCTCCTGCCATACGTCGCAGCCGTGGCGTGCCACGCCGATAGGGATATCACCTTTAAGTATCACGCTACGCGAGCGTGCGTATGCGTGTACGCCTTTTAACTGTTGTGCAAGAATGAACTGCACGAAGTAGTGGAAGGCGACGTCCTTGTAAGCTTTGTTGCGGGGCGTGGAGAGCACCTTGCGGTCGGCCTCGTCCCATTGGCGATGGTCGGGCCAAGCCGAGAAGTCGCCAGTGCCGTTGACGTCGCGCAGGTGGCAGTACTGAGCGTAAGGCACGAGCCATTGCTCATTCTCGGCAAAGAACACCTTGAAGTCGGCCGACGCCAAGGTCTGCTTGCCCTCTTGCTCAAAGATGTTGCGGAGATACTCAAGTTTTGCGGCGTTGACACGCTCGTAGTCGATCTGCGGGAGGGCATTCAGCTCCTGGCGTAGCTTCTCGAAGTGCTTGCGGTCGGCCTCCTTCTTCAGCGGTGGCAGTGCGCCAAGTTCCACGTACTGCGGATGGAGGGCAAAGACGCTGATGCAGGAGTAGGGATAGGAGTCTGCCCATGTGTGGCTGCTCGTAGTGTCGTTGATAGGCAGAATCTGCAAGAGACGCTGCCCCGTCGTTGCCACCCAGTCGACCATCTGGCGCAGGTCGCCGAAGTCGCCAACGCCGAAGCTGCGACGGGTGCGCAGGGAGAATACTGGCACCAGCGTGCCGGCTACGCGGAAGTCCTCAGGGGCATCCATCCAAGCGTCCCGCTGCACGATGGGAAGCCCTGGGGTGGATACCTCATTCGGGTCGAAGCTGTGAGGGCAGAACACCCACTCCGATCGTTTCTCGCGGCCCTGCCAGGTGACGGTGTAGAAATACTCTATGGAGTGGTCGACGTTGAGCTCACATGCCCAGATAATGCCGTCGCGTGTTGACAGGGCGTGGCGCGTCTGGCTGCCGTCACGTTCTAATATATTGAGGAAAAGGTCTTCGCCGTAGATTGTGCGGTACTCGATTTCTAATCTGATATTCATGGCTTATTGACGTTATTTCGTTATTTTGTTCTTATCGCTTTTCTCCGTAATGAAGGAGACGCATACAGCACCAAGGGCGAGCAGGACACCCGCAACAATCATCATCGACGACTGATGGTGGCCGATAAGTGAGAGGATGCTGCCGCCGCAGAGAGCAGCGACAATCTGAGGCACGCAGATGGTGCCGTTGAACAGACCGAGGTAGGCGCCCATGTGTCCGTAGCCTTGCAAGGCGTTGGTCACGAAAGTGAAAGGCATGGCCAGCATGGCAGCCCAAGCACAGCCGATGAGCAGGAAGGGTATTATCTGCATATATTTGTCGGGACAGAAGGGTATGAGAGCGAAGCCTATCCCACCCAGCAACAGACTTGCGGCATAAGCCACTTTAGTGTTGCTAAAGCGTGGCAGGATGATGGCCCAACATACGCTGCCCATGGCCTGGATGGCGTAGAGGATGCCAGTCCAATTGGCGGCTGTCTGATAACCATTGGTCGTCGGGTCGGTTGTGTTCCAGACGGTTTCGCTGACAGCGTCAACGACATAGGTCCACATATATAGGAATGCAGCCCAGCAGAAGAACTGCACGAGACCTACTTTCCAGAAGGTGGAGGGAGCGTTCCGCAACAAAACGAACCAGGAAGCCCCCCGTGGCCCCCCGGCGGGGGGCGCTTGTTCGCCGCCAGTATTAATATCCCCCACCGGGGGATTACAGGGGGCCCCATTGTACATCTCATATTCTTGTGGATTCCATTCCTTTACCTTTAATATTGTGTATATAACACATAGGATTAGGATGGCAGCCCCGACATAGAATGACCAGATGACAGAGTCTGGCACAACACCTTCGGGAGCAGTGTTCTTAAGTCCAATCCAAGTAAAGAAGAAAGGGAAGACAAAGCCAACGACAGAACCTGCATTGCAGAGGAACGATTGAATGCTGTAGGCCTTGGCCTTCTGCTTCTCGTTGACCATGTCGCCGACGAGCATCTTGAATGGCTGCATCGCCATGTTAATGCTGGTGTCAAGAAGCATCAGCATCACGAGGCCGAAAATCATCACCGACGAAATGCTCAGACCCAGCGAGCCCGAGTTGGGCAGCAGGCACATGACAGCCACTGCCACGGCAGCACCTATGAATAAATAAGGTATGCGGCGCCCGAAGCGCGTCCAAGTGCGGTCGCTCAGCGTACCGACGATGGGTTGGACGAGGATTCCCATCAACGGCGGCAGAATCCAGAAGTAGCTCAGGTCATGAGGATCGGCACCCAAGGTGCGGAAAATACGGCTAATGTTGCCGCTCTGCAAGGCGTAAGCGATCTGTACGCCAAAGAACCCGAAACTAAGGTTCCACAGTTTCCAGAAAGATAAATCAGGTTTTTGCATAGTTATTGTTTTTTTTAGTTGTTCCAGATGTTCTGTATATTCCGTTTTTTAAAGTCATTAAAGCATCCAATACATTCAGATGCTTTTGTCATATTCCCCTTGTCGTACCGCGTACTATTAACCGGGTCTTCACGACTCTTCTCTCAACGGAGCCTGCGGGGGCTCTGCCTTCTACTTGGTTCAGCAGGATGTCGACCGCTTCTATGCCGATGCGATGGCCTCGCTGCTCTACAGTCGTAAGCATGGGATCGCAAGCTATGGCGCGTTCGCCGTTGGTGAAGCCGCAGATGCTCAGCTCCTCGGGGACATGCAAGCCCAGGCGCTTGGCTGTGTAGAGGACGCCTATGGCAGTGTCATCATTAACGGCAAAAACTGCATCAGGCCGATTCGCGCGTCTAAGCAAAGCCGGCGTCAAGGCCTCGGCATCGGCTCTGTTGTCGCATTCGAGATGGAGTGTGGGGTCGGGTGTCATACCATTTTTCAGCAAGGCATCACGATAGCCGTTATAGCGGTTCTTGGAGATTTCCAGATGCATGTCGGAGCCATAGAATGCTATCCTTCGGCAACCAGTCTCGATGAGATGGTTCACGGCCGTAAATGCTCCCTGATAATCGTCGACGACGACGCGGCTCGTATTAAGGCCTGTGCAGATGCGGTCGTAGAACACAAGCGGCAGCCCGGCATCTAAGAGCTTCTGAAAGTGCTCGTAGTGCATAGTGTCCTTAGCCTGTGATATGATTACCCCGCACACTCGGTGCCCGAGGAGCGACTCGCATATCTTTACTTCTCGCTCATACTGTTCGTCGCTTTGAGCCACGATGATACTGTAGCCATGCTCTGACGCCGCTTCTTCGATGCCAGAGAGGATGGTGGAAAAGAAGTAATGAGCTATTTGCGGTATTATGACGCCAATAATCTTTAATGGCGACACCTTACTGCGTCGGAGCGAGCCTGCAACTGCATTAGGTGTAAACTTATGTTCGCGCGCGTATGCTTGTATGCGCTCGCGTTGATCGGCGCTGATGCGAGGGCTGTCCTGTAAAGCACGAGAGACGGTGGCGACAGAGACGCCGAGTTCTCGGGCTATGTCTTTCATCGTTATGTTGTCTTTTTCGCTCATAATCGGGGCTTTTCTGCCGCAAATATATAGAAAAGCATGAAAGACGTTATTATTTGTAAGCATTAAAATATATAGCACCGATATGCAAACGTTTGCGCAACTCTTTTTGTTGATTTATGTCAATGCTTTGTTTGCTTTTGCGAACTCTCTTATACATTTGCAGCATCAAATTGAGCTATTGCGCTTTATAGCGTGGTAAGAAACCTTTAAAAACCAAATTAACAATAATGAAATAATTAACTAACTAAATTAAAACAAGCATGATGAAGCAGGTAAACATCAGGATTCCCCTGAGAATCCTTGCCCTCGTTTGTGGGCTTTTCATCTCTCTTGGTGCCTTTGCCCAGATTCAGGTCAAAGGTAATGTCAAGGATGATACCGGCGAACCCGTCATGGGAGCTACCATCCGCGTTATCGGACAAGAGGGTGGCACCGTGTCGGACTTCGACGGTAATTTTGTTATCTCGGCTCCTCAAGGCAGTGAGTTGACGATCTCGTTCATGGGATTTGCCACCCAGACCGTTCCAGCCCGTCCGGTAGTGAATGTAACGCTGCAAGAGGACTCTAAGGTTCTTGACGACGTCATCGTCATCGGTTACGGTACCGTCAAGAAGAACGACCTTACAGGTGCTGTCACGGCTATCAAGCCCGACGAGAAAAACCATGGCCTGGTAGTGAATGCTCAGGACATGATCCAGGGTAAGATTGCAGGTGTCAACGTAACCTCCGGCGGCGGTACGCCTGGCGGCGGTGCCAGCATCCGCATTCGTGGCGGTTCCTCTCTTAATGCCAGCAACGATCCTCTCATCGTCATCGACGGTTTGGCTATGGACAACCAGGGCGTGAAAGGTCTTGCCAATCCGCTCTCAATGGTCAATCCTCAGGATATTGAGAGCTTCACGGTATTGAAGGACGCTTCCGCAACGGCCATCTATGGTAGCCGAGGTTCTAACGGCGTCATCATCATCACCACGAAGAAGGGCAGCAAGGGACAGAAGCCTCAGGTAAGCTACAACGGCAATGTGTCTTACTCCATGAAGACGAAGACACTCGACGTGCTCGGAGCTGATGCTTATCGCAACTTCATAAACTCTTACTATGGAGCCGACTCCAAGGCTGCAGGCCTTATGGGTACTGCCAACACTGACTGGCAGGATCAGATCTACACTGGCGCTTTCGGCACAGACCACAACGTCACCGTAGCTGGTGGGGCCAAGCACATGCCTTACCGCGTCACCGTCGGCTACACCGACCAGAATGGTATCCTCAAGACCTCAAACTTCCAGCGTACGACTGCCAGTGTCGCCCTGAACCCCTCGTTCCTCGACGACCACCTTACCTTTAATATTAATGGTAAGTTCATGTATGCCTACAACCGCTATGCCAACACCGACGCTATTAACGATGCCGTACGCATGGATCCCACTCAGCCCGTCTACTTTGGCGACCCTGACGACAACTACCACGGCTATTTCGCATGGCAGGCTGACGGCTCAGCCTACAAGGATCCGTCCTATCCCACAATCATCAACACTTATGCAGGCTCCAATCCCGTGGCTCGTTTGAACGAGAAGGATGACCGTGCCAACTCATTCGACTATATGGGTAACGTTGAGGTTGACTATAAGATTCACGGCTTAGAGGACCTGCGCCTCCACATGAACTTCTCAGGCGACTGGGGCAATGGCAAGCAGAATACGGCTTTCCAGCCTTGGGGACCCTCCAATTTCTATTATGGCAACGACGGCTATACGAAGGAGAACAAGTACAACCTCATCTACTCGGCTTATGCTCAGTACTACAAAGACTTCAACGAGAAGCACCACTTCGATGTCATGGGCGGTTACGAGTGGAGCCACAAGAAGTATTGGGGCGAATCTGATTATACAGGCTACTATCCCCTCACCAGCCAGATTACCGATGAAGAGACAGGCGAAGCCCTTGCAGGCACCAAGTACAAGCCCTCGTTTGGTGAATGGAAGCAGGAAAGCTACCTCGTCAGCTTCTATGGCCGTGCCAACTACATCCTCTTGAATCGTTATATGTTCACCGGCACCGTACGTTACGACGGCTCAAGCCGCTTCAAGGATCACTGGGCACTCTTCCCCTCAGCAGCCTTTGCATGGCGTGTCAGCGAAGAACCGTTCCTGCGCAATGCCAAGAACCTTGACGATTTGAAGGTCCGCCTCGGTTGGGGTAAGACTGGTCAGCAGGACGGCATCGGCAACTACAACTACTTCGCTTCCTATAACGTGAACATCAACAACACAGACGGTCGCTATCCTATCAAGGGCGTTAACGACTCAGGTTTGCTCTATCGTCCCGATGCTTACAACGAGGATTTGAAGTGGGAAACCACAACGACTTACAATGCCGGTATCGACTTCTCGTTCTTCAAGAACCGCCTCTCCGGTAGCATCGACGGCTACTATCGTAAGACCACAGACCTTATCAATACCGCTTACGTCTCGGCCGGCAGCAACTTCCGAAACCAAGTGCTCTCGAACATCGGTTCGCTTGAGAACAAGGGTGTCGAGGTCATGCTCACCGTGCGTCCCGTTGTTACCAAGGACTGGCTCTGGGAAGTTACTGGCAACTTCACTTACAACCATAACGAGATTACCGAACTGACAGGCGAGAGCTCAATCGTGCCTGCTGGAGGCATTTCCTCAGGTACAGGTAATATGGTTCAGGCACAGGCTGTAGGTCATCCCGCCAATTCATTCTACGTTTACCAGCAGGTCTACGACCAGAATGGTCTGCCCGTAGAAGGTTGTTTCGTAGACCGTGATGGCGACGGCAAAATCAGTGAAAGCGACCGCTATTTCTACAAGAGCCCTCACGCTCCCTATCTCGCAGGCCTGAGCACACGTCTGCAGTACAAGAACTGGGACCTCGGACTTGGCTTCCGTGCCAGCTTCAACAACTACATATATTGGGACAAGCAGGCAGGCTATGCCAATACGGCTAAGCGCTACGACAGCTCGTTCAACTACCTGCAGACGAGCATCCCGTCGGCCATCGCCAACGACTGGTCGACCTACGACTACGTCGTCTCAGACTACTTCGTACACAACGCAACGTTCCTCAAGTGCGACAACATCACGCTGGGCTACTCGTTCAACACCGACGACAACTTCCTGCGTGGCCGCGCCTACATCGCAGCAACCAACGTCTTCACCGTCACCAAGTACAAAGGTGTGGACCCAGAAGTCTTTGGCGGTATCGACAATTCCATCTACCCGCGCCCCTTCACCATTCAGCTGGGCGTAGCTTTGGATTTCTAATGAAGTGCTTGCTCGACAAAGTAGCTTGACTATTCAAGAACCATAAAAAAGAATATATCTTATGAACTTCAATAATTTCAAATACATTCTTCCTGTGGCAACCTTCGCGCTCGCCGCAGGCCTGAGCTCGTGTGTCGGGGACTTGGATGTTACGCCTATTGACCCCAGCACCACGATGACTGTGGACGAGGCCGGGCTCTACACTAAATGCTACGCCAACATGGCCCTTGCCGGCAACACCGGTGCCAATGGCGACTGCGACATCGACGGTCTCGACGGCGGTACCACAGGCTTTGTCCGCCAGCTCTGGAATGCTAACGAACTCGTCACTGATGAGTCTATCTGCTGCTGGGGCGACCCTGGTATACCTCAGTTCAACTTTAACACATGGGATGAATCCCACCCCATGCTTCAAGGTTTCTACTATCGTCTGTACACAGGCATCACCTATTGCAACCACTACCTCGACGTTTGCGCCGGAGTCGACGCTACGCGTGAGGCAGAGGTCCGCTTCCTGCGTGCTCTCTACTATTACTATCTTATGGACTGCTACGGCAACGTACCTTTCACCACGGCCGTCTCTTCTGAGTCGCCCGAACAGATTCAGCGTGCCGACCTCTTCGCTTGGCTCGAGACCGAGATCAAGGACTGCATGAAGAACATGCAGGCTCCTGTGGCTCGCACCAGCGCTTCCGATGGCTATGGACGTGCCGACCAGGATGCAGCCAACCTGCTTCTCGCCCGCATGTACCTCAATGCAGAGGTCTACACCGGCACTGCCCGCTGGGCCGATGCCAAGGAATATGCCGAGAAGGTTATCAACGGCCCGCACAAGCTATGGACTTCCGGCAAGAACGGCTGGAGCGCCTACCAGATGCTCTTTATGGGCGACAACGGCGAGAGCGGCGCTTCCGTAGAAGCTATTCTGCCCTTGCTTCAGGATGGCATTACGACGACCTCTTGGGGTACAACCCTCTTCCTTATGGCTTCTACATGGAAGGACGATATGGATACAAACGGCGATTATGGTACCAAGGAGAACTGGGCAGGCAACCGCGCACGTCCGCAGTTCATTGCTAAGTTCTTCCCCAGTGGCGATGCTCCTCAGGCCACTATTGCCGACATGGCAGCTGCCGCAGGCGACAACCGCGCTCTCTTCTTCGGCATTGATCGCGAACTCTCCGTCTCTAACCCCAGTGAGTTCACTTCCGGCTACTCTGTAGGCAAGTATCGCAACACCTACTCCACGGGTGCCACAGGCCACAACTCTCAGTTCATTGACACCGACTTCTTCCTTATGCGTGCAGCTGAGGCTTACCTCATCGCAGCAGAGGCAGACGCTCGCCTCAATGGCGGCACCGTCAGCACTACAGGCCTTGGCTATATCAACGCCCTGCGCACACGTTCCGGCGCCCGCACTGTGGCTCAGGCCGACTGCACTGTCGACTATATTCTCGACGAGCGTGCCCGCGAGCTCTACTACGAAGGCTTCCGCCGCACCGACCTTGTGCGCTATGGTCTCTTTGGCGGCGATGGCAGCGGCAAGTACCTCTGGGAGTGGAAAGGTGGCGTGAAGAACGGTCAGGGCTTTGCTGCCTTCCGCAACATCTACGCTATCCCCGCTGAGGACGTCAATGCTAACCCCAAACTGACTCAGAACCCCGGATATTAATTTAGTTGACGGTTTATACATTAAATAATAATAAACTAAGATGAAAAAGATATTATCATACGCTATGTTGCTGCTATGTGGCACATTAGCCTTCACGGCGTGCAGCGATGACAACGAGTCCAACCCGACGCTCGTGCAGCCTACGGAGTTCAGCCTTTTCCAGCCCTCAGTGGGCTCGGCAGCCGTAGACCTCGAGAAGTCGCAGAGCGTGGCTCTCTCCTGGACGCTGCCCACATTCACCGATTTCGGTGCTCCCGTAGTGCCCACCTACGTAGTTCAGGTGTCGCCCACAGGTAAATTTACAAAGGAATTCGACCGCGACGCCAAGGATAATGCAGGCGCTGACTATATCTCGCTGGAGCAGACCTTCAACAGCTGCACCGCCGAAATCAGCACCGAAGGCCTCGATCAGGCCCTGCAGCTTCTCCTCGGCTGGGAGGATTTTGCTGACGTTCCCGCCTCGTTGCCCGTCACGGTTCGTGCCATTGCTTCTATTCGCGATGCTTCGTTCCGCGACTACTATCCAATCACGTCGAGCAACACCGTAGTGCTCAACACCGTTCCCTACTACATTATCAACGTCGACCCGATTGTGTGGTACATGGTAGGTAACAACATTGGCAGTGCTTCTTGGAGCAATAATGCCGACGATGCTGGCAAGGGCCTCATCCCGCTGTTGCCCAGCGCCGACGAGGACTACGACAAGGCCACCGGCACAGGCGTTATCTCATACACTGGCTACATGACTGCTGGCACGCAGTTCAAGTTTGTCCTCACTCCTGGCAGCTGGGACGACCAGCTCAACTACGAGAACGTCAAGGATGCCGACGCAGCCCTCATCTCTGACGAGGACGGCGACAACCACAATATCGGCATTGTGAAGAGCGGCTACTACACCATCTCTGTCAACACCAAGAGCAAGGAAGTCACCGTTGAGGCTTACGACAAAACTCCTAAGACCTTCGCTACTATGGCCATGCCCGGTACACAGAACGGATGGGATCCCACCCTTGATGCCATGACAGCTTGCGAAACGCTCAATGGTGAGAACCACTTCTGGACGGCTCAGTTCATCGTTGCCGAGGATGCTCCTGAAGACGGAGGTGTGAAGTTTGCTGCCAACGGCGGCTGGGACGACAACTGGGGCAGCGAGCTCTTCCCCTACGGCACCGGCACCAACGGCGGAAAGAATATTCCCTATGTGGCTGGCTCCTACACCGTTTTCTTCAACGATATTACCGGCCAGTACTATTTCATCGCTAACCCAACTGAAGAATAAGCTCTATGAAAAAGTTAATGTATATCGCAGCGGCAGCCCTCTTTGGGCTGACCGCCTGCACCGAGGATTTTAAGGACTGGGTGCCTCAGCAGCAACCCACCCAACCGGCTACAGTGACCTTCGGCGACGGCAGCGTGACCGAAGTGGACGTCGTCGACCTCAACGCGCTGGCCGAGGACCAGGAGACCGTCAAGGTAGCCTCCATCGTAGCCCCAACGGCTTCAGCAGAAGGCTATGAGCCTATCTACACGCTCAACATCGGCGAGCAGACGTTCGAGATTGATGCCAACGGCCAGATTTCTGCCGAAGAGCTGCAGGCCTACATCAGCGAAGTCTATGGCCGCCGCCCCGTAGAGCGCGACCTCACGGCCACCATTAGCATGTGGACCAGTAACGGCACTACAGCCATCAAGACTGCTACCTCAGCTCCTTTCGTCGTTCGTGCCATTCCACAGGCTCCGAACATCGAATCAGCTTACTATCTCACAGGTTCTATCAATAGCTGGGATAATAAGAATACCGACTACAAGCTCACTAACGACGGCTCTGACCCGTATGAGAACCCAAAGTTCACCCTGCGTATTCCCGCTCCTGAGGACGGTAGCAACATCGAGTTCAAGATGACACCCGAAAGCGGACTGGGCGGCGACTGGAGCGGCTGTCTTACTGCTGGTAGCGAGGACGGCAAGTTCGCATACGACAACGTCGGTGGCAACCTCGTCATCGAGGCTGACCCCGATGCCCTCTACTACGACCTCACCTTCAACATGCTCGACCAGACATGGACGGTGACCCCCGTGGGCTTCAATCCTTTCATCTACGAGATTGGCAACGAAAGCAGCTGGGGCGAGAACCATCCTCTCTATGGCAATGGCCTCGGACAGTACGAAGCAGTCATCTACCTTGACGGTGAGTTTAAGTTCAAGCCCAACAAGGAAAACTGGGATGGAGACTGGGAGAAGGCCAGTGGCAACGCCGAGGCCGGCACTCTGAAGACCGATGGCGGACCTAATATTGATGCTGTCGCTGCAGGCTTCTACTATGTTCAGGTCGATCTCAAGGAGATGACATATAAGCTCACTGCTATAAAAACTATTGGTATCATTGGCAACGGTGGCGACTGGAACACCGACATACCGATGACCTACAACGAGGTCCTCAGGTGCTGGGAGGCTCGCACAGCTCTGGCCGGTGGTGAGTTCAAGTTCCGCGCTAACAACGACTGGGCTATCAACTGGGGTGGCGACTTCAGTAACCTCACCCAGGGAGGTGCCAACCTCAGCGTGGCAGCCGCAGGCGATTATGTAGTGCGTCTGTATCTTAGCGACGAAGCTGCTCCCCACTGCACCGTGGAGGTCGATAATGGTTTCCCTGACTTCATCTACGAGATAGGCAACGAAGGCGGTTGGAGCACATGCCATCCGCTCCGTGGCAACGGACAGGGACAGTACTCTGGCTTCTACTACCTCAATGGTGAGTTTAAGTTCAAGCCCAACGACGGCGACGACTGGTCGGGCGACTGGGAACGCCTCAGCGGCGACACCTACGAAGGTGCCCTCACCCCCGACGGCAGTGGCAACATTGGCGACGCAGCTGCGGGTATGTACAAGATTGATGTCGACCTGGCCGTCATGTCATACAAACTCACGGCCGTCACCATCGGTGTCATCGGCAACGGCGGCGACTGGGACAACGACATTGATATGACCTACAACACCGAAGCAGGCTGTCTCGAGGTTACTACCGAGCTGGCCGCAGGCGAGTTCAAGTTCCGTGCCAACCACGGTTGGGACATCAACTGGGGCGGCTCGTTCGACAACCTCACCCAAGGTGGTGCCAACCTCAGCGTAGCCGAGGCCGGCACATACAAGGTGCAGCTCTTCCTCAGCTACGACGGCAAGCACTATTGCAAGCTCATTAAACAATGACACAAAAAAGGCTCAAGGGTTTTGTCCAAACCCCTTGAGCCTTTTTGCCAAAACCCTTAAGGGTTCTGCCCCGAACCCTTAAGGGCTTTTTTTACAACCTCTTGTACCTGCTCTTCGGGACATGTCCTAAAAGATGCAATTATCGCCCATTTCATCGATTCAAAGTTCCCAGTTCATCATTCATTGTTCCCCGTTATGAAACATCTATTGTATCCTCTTTTTTCCATCGCCTTATTATCTTTTTCTCTCAGCTGCGGAGGCGACGACCCCGTGACGCCAGACCCCGAACCTACGCCAACGCCCACCCCTGAGCCAACGCCCGAGCCTGAGCCCGAACCTGTCGTTGGTTGGCCCGCCGACTACGGCGGCGTCATGCTCCAGGGTTTCTACTGGGATGGCTTCGGCGATGCTGCCTGGACGCGCCTCGAGGCGCAGGCCGACGATCTGGCACCTTACTTCTCGCTCGTGTGGATTCCTCAGAGTGGCAACTGCGGCGGAACCAGCATGGGCTACGACGACCTCTGGTGGTTCAACGACTACAATAGCTCTTTCGGCACCGAGGCTGAGCTGCGCTCGCTAATCCGCACCTTCAAGCAGAAAGGCATAGGCACCATCGCCGACGTGGTCATCAACCACCGTCGCAACGTCTCGAACTGGGTCGACTTCCCGAAGGAAACCTACAAAGGTGTGACCTACGAAATGGTATCGACCGACATTTGCGCCAACGACGACAATGGTGAGACAGCCGTCTGGGCACGCAACAACGGCTACAGCCTCAGCTCAAACCTCGACACAGGCGAAGGGTGGGGCGGCATGCGCGACCTCGACCACAAGAGCGAGAACGTACAAACCATAGTCAAAGCCTACCTCGACTTCCTTTTGAACGACCTCGGCTACACTGGTTTCCGCTACGATATGGTCAAAGGCTACGCCGGCGAGTACACCAAACTCTACAACGAGAGCGCTCGCCCGGCTTACTCTGTAGGCGAATGTTGGGACGGCACTTCAACAATCCGCGCATGGATCGATGCCACCGACAAGACATCGGCAGCCTTCGACTTCCAGTTCCGCTACACCGTGCGCAATGCCGTCAACAACCAGAACTGGGCGTTGCTCGGACGCCAGAACGAGGGCAACTGGCCACTCGTGTCAAACAGCTACAACACTGGAGCCTATCGCCAATGGGCTGTCACCTTCGTTGAGAACCACGATACAGAGTACCGCTCCGCCAGCGCACCACAGGATCCCATACGCCGCGACACACTCGCTGCCAATGCCTACCTGCTGGCCATGCCCGGCACGCCCTGCGTATTCCTCAAGCATTGGAAAGCCTATAAGCACGACATCGCCCGCATGATACAGGCCCGTCAGCTCTGCGGCATACAGAACACGAGCACCTACAGTCAGTACCGCTCCAACCCAGCCTTCTATGCCGCCAAGGTCGAAGGCTCTAAGGGGCAGCTCATAGTGTGGCTCGGCGATCAGGCAAACGCCGCTGCCGAGGTTGGCGAGGGCTTCATCAAGATTGTCGAAGGCAAGAACTACAGCTACTGGGTTGATGCCTCACTAAAGAGTGCATGGGAAGCCGTGGCCGAACCCTCGTTCCCTGAGGACAAGGTGGAGCGCCACGACATCACCGTCTACCTGAAAGATCCGGGATGGCAGAGCGTCTGGTTCTATGCCTGGGACGGCAACCTCTACATCAACGACGAGTGGCCCGGCGTGCAGGTGACGGCAACGACAAACGTCAAGGATACTAAGTTCTACTACCGCACCTTCAACGTCTCGGCCGAGGCGTCTTACTCGATGAACGTCATCTTCGACCAAGGCTCCTCCGTTGCACAGACCATCGACATCACCGGCATCACTTCCGACCGCTACTACGAGATAGCCCCTACGATGGACGGCAACAAGTTCACCGTCAACGACATCACCGCCGACTACGCGCCGTAGCACCGATGCTTGTCTGCTCTTGACCGCGGACATATAAGAATAAACTACGGATTGTACGGATTCTACGGTTCCGTTCCTCCGAATATAAATACCAACTACGGATTGTGCGGATTCTACGGTTCCGTTCCTCCGAATATAAATACCAACTACGGATTGTACGGATTCTACGGTTCTTTCATGAGGGAGGGTACTTTTATTCCTCAATAGGACAGAAACCGTATAATCCGTATAATCCGTAGTTTATTAATCATATTCCGGCGATTTCTATACCTTACAAATTCTTTTTTTTTGTATTTTGCCCTCAATCCCTCAAACTGTCAGTGTCTCAAGTGGTTAAAGCTGAGGGAACGCCGAGGGAACGCTGAGGAAAGTAGGAAAAAAGTCTGATTAGGACTAATTATAGCGCGTGAAGGGCTGGGTGTTTCGTCGAGTTCCACCGATGGAACAAGCGAATTCCACTGGTGGAACTCGCTGAAAGGTTTGGTCATATTAACTCTCAGCTATCCCTCAGCTATCCCTCAGCAATCCCTCAGTAATAATGGACTGATAGCCAAAGAGTTTGAGAGGTTGAGGTTTTTTGGGGTAAATAAATTCGTGGAATGCTTAATTACCGGAACTTGAGCCGCATTTTTTGTCTTTCTATGAAAAAATCTCTAATGCCTCGCTCTAATACCTAATCTTTTACTACCTTTGCAACCGCAAACCGTAAGACTTATGACACAACACGACCGCACTCGCGAACTTGGCACAAAACCAATAGGCGCACTGCTGATGCAGTATGCCGTGCCGGCCATCATTGCAATGACGGCCTCGTCGCTGTATAACATGGTCGACAGTATTTTCATAGGTCAGGGCGTAGGACCTATGGCCATCGCCGGCCTTGCTATAACATTCCCGCTGATGAACCTCTCGGCCGCATTCGGCGCTATGGTGGGCGTAGGCACTGCCACCATGATCTCCGTGCGCCTGGGACAGAAGAACCGCGAGGAGGCGCAGCATTTCTTTGGCAACTCGCTGACGCTCAACGTGCTCATGGGCGTGCTCTTCATGGGCGTAGTGCTGCTTACGCTCGACCCTATACTCCGCTTCTTCGGCGCTTCTGACCAGACGCTGCCTTACGCCCGCGAGTACATGGAATGGATACTCTACGGCAACGTGTTCACGCACCTCTACTTTGGCCTCAATGCCGTGCTGCGTTCGGCCGGGCATCCCCGCACGGCCATGTCCGCCACCATCCTCACCGTCTTGCTCAACACCGTCCTTGACCCGCTCTTCATCTACGGCTTCGGCCTCGGCATACGAGGGGCGGCCATAGCCACGGTCATCTCGCAGTGCGTCTCGCTCTGCTGGCAGCTCTACATCTTTTCGCGACCGACGGAGGTCGTATTCATCCGGCGCGACACGCTGGCCCTGCGCCCACACATCGTCGGAGGCATACTCTCCATAGGCCTCTCCCCCTTCCTCATGAACGCCTGCTCGTGCCTCGTCGTCCTGCTCATCAACCGAGGCATGGTCGAGTATGGTGGTGACCTCGCCGTAGGGGCCTACGGTATCGACAACCGCGTGCTCTTCCTATTTGCCATGATAGTCATGGGCTTCAACCAGGGTATGCAGCCCATAGCGGGCTACAACTACGGCGCACAGCTTCACGACCGTGTGCGTGACGTCCTGTGGAAGACCATCTCCTACGCCACCGCCGTAATGACTGTTGGCTTCGTCGTCTGTGAGCTCTTTGCCGAAACCATCGTGCGGGCGTTCACCTCCGACCCCGACCTCATCGCCATCGCTGCCCACGGTATGCGCATCGACGTGGCTCTCTTCCCCGTCATCGGCTTCCAGATGGTTACTGGTAACTTCTTCCAGAGCATCGGGCAGGCAGGCAAGAGCATCTACCTCTCGCTCACCCGTCAGCTCATCTTCCTTGTGCCGTCGCTTCTGTTGCTGCCGCGCCTCATGCCATCCCTCGGCCTTCCTGAGCTCGACGGCATCTGGCTCTCGCTGCCTGTCAGCGACGGGCTCGCTGCCTTCAACGCCGCAGTGCTGCTCTACATGCAGATTCAGCAGTTCAAGGGAAAGCCTCTCAACATTCAATTCTCATTTTTCATTTTTAAGCTTTCAACCATCAACTTGATGCGCCTCCCCCGCCGCATCCACTACTTCGCTGTAAACCGCGTAGCCCCCTACATCCCCCTCATCTCCATTTTCCAGCACGAAGACAAAGAGGAGACCGGTAACACCACAGCTTAGCTCTCAACAACTCTGAAAGACTTTTAAAACTACGGATTATACGGATTTTACGGTTTGCTGCGCACTGCGAATATTTAACGACGGATTCTACGGTCCCGTTCCTCTAGAATCCAAATGAATCATCCGTCAAGGAAAAACCGTAAAATCCGTAAAATCCGTAGTTAAATAAAAATCTGTAGTTGGAATAATCTCATCCACGTTTCCCGCAGCTCCAAGCGAATCCGTACAATCCGTAGTTTGATAAAAAACATCCACGTACCCCGTCATTCAGGGAGAAACCGTATAATCCGTACAATCCGTAGTTTAATAAATAACCATAGTTAAAAAAATAATCCATAATAAAACCCTGTTATTCAATGGAACTATTGTTTGAAGAAGAAACAAAGAAGATTATCAGTGCCTGCTATGAAGTGCACCGTGTGTTGGGACGTGGGTTTACAGAACCTGTGTACCAATTAGCTTTAGCTGAAGAATTAAGGTTGCAAGACATACCGTTTGGGCGTGAAGAGTACATTCCATTTTATTATAAAGGTAAGGCTTTTAACAATGTTTTTCGTCCTGATTTTATTTGTTTCTCTCACATCATAGTCGAACTGAAGGCTGTTTCGGCATTGTTGCCGGAGCACGAAGCACAACTTATCAATTATTTGAAAGCTGCGGATTATCCAGTTGGACTTCTTGTGAATTTCGGTACTGATACGGTACAAGTGAAACGACGTGTAAATCTGTACTGAAAGGACAATCGCTGAAAATGAAACAACTGCGAAGTAAAACAACTACGGATTATACGGATTTTACGGTTTGCTGCGCGCTGCGAATATTCAACTACGGATTGTTCGGATTATACGTTTCCGTTCCTCCGAATATAATAACAACTACGGATTATACGGATTTTACGGTTCCGTTCCTATTGAATCCTAATGAATCATCCGTCAAAGAAAAACCGTAAAATCCGTAAAATCCGTAGTTTAATAAATATCCGTCGTTGAAAATAAAACAATAGTAGTTTAATCAGTCGTTATGAAAAGAATAGGAGTTTTAAGCGATACCCATAGTTTTTGGGACGATAAGTATCTGGAGTACTTCGAGGAGTGCGACGAGGTATGGCACGCCGGCGACATAGGTTCCGTGGAGCTTGCTGACCGCCTCGCTGCCTTCCGCCCCCTGCGCGCCGTGTGCGGCAACTGCGACGGCGGCGACCTCCTGCGTATGTTCCCCAAGCAACTCCGGTGGTCATGCGAGGGCGCCGACGTGCTCATGACACACATCGGCGGTTACCCCGGGCGCTACGACCGCAGCATCGTGCGGCAGCTCGTGGAGCGCCCGCCCAAGCTCTTCATCTGCGGCCACAGCCATATCCTCAAGGTTCAGTACGACCGCAGCCTCGGACTCCTGCACATCAATCCCGGCGCCGCTGGGCTTCAAGGATGGCATCGCGTGCGCACCCTCGTCCGCTTCACTGTAGCGGACGGCGCGTTCCACGACCTCGAAGTCATCGAAATACCACGTCCAACCGCCGACAATGTTTTTCCTTGACCCCTGCAAGAATGTTTAAACTACGGATTTTACGGATTATACGGTTCCGTTCCTCCGAGAATAAATAACAACTACGGATTGTACGGATTATACGGCTTGCTGTGCGCTGCGAATATTCAACTACGGATTTTACGGATTTTACGGTTCCGTTCCTCCGAGAATAAATAACAACGACGGATTGTACGGATTTTACGGTTCCGTTCCTCTTGAATCCGAATGAATCATCCGTCAAAGAAAAACCGTAAAATCCGTAAAATCCGTAGTTGAAAAAATATCATCCACGTTTCCCGTGGTTCCAGAAACCGTACAATCCGTAAAATCCGTAGTTAAATAAAAATCTGTAGTTAAATATCCGTCGTTGAAACAATAATCCGCAGTTGAAAAACAAATTATCCATCGTCGCAGACAGAAAAATATATCTGTAGTGAAGAAAAAGGCCCCAAAAACTTGTCTTTTCCATTGAAATACGTATATTTGTCCCCGATAGAGATATCTCAAATAGCAAATCATATTCATTTTATTTATTAACCAATTAATCAGTCAGCGTATGAAGAAAATTCTCTTACTTCTATGCACCCTACTGAGCACAGTAGGGCTATGGGCAACGACGACCGTCTCAGAGTATCAGCTCGGCGCCGCTCTCACTGGCACAGACCAAATAAGTGAGAGTCAGCTCTATGTGGTTAGGGTGAGTGGTGTATCCTATATCACGGAGACGACTACGTATGAGGCTCCCAATGCCCAGAATCAGATCACTGACAACGCATTGTTCTACATCATTAATAATGCTGATGGAACTTTCTCTGTGCGTTGCAAGGGTACAAACAACTATTGGGGTGCCTTCACAGACAATGCCATAGGTAATTGGCTCCCTTCAGCCACACCAACTAATTGGACTTTTGCCTTTACCGACGACAAGGTGGCAGCTAAATCAGGTGACTACTACATCAATCGTTCTTCTGGTGTGATGCATGGTTGGGCTTCGGCCATCAACTATCTGCAGATATTCCCTGTAGACCCAGTTGAAATCACTTGCCTCAGCAGCTCTGACGAGCTGAGCAACAACAAGGCTTACATTGTGAACAACGTGCGTGGCACTTGGAATGTAGCCGATGGTGCTTCTCAGATGACAACAGCAAAGGCTTTTGACATAGAAGCTGCAAGCCAGCAGTTTGCTGTCATCAACTGCGACGGCCAGTACTATGTCTACAGTGTGAATGCCAAAGGCTTCCTGAACCCTGACAATACTTTTGGCGACCCCGCAGCCATTCAGATTGCTGCTACAGGCAATGAAAGCTATCCATTCTTCTTCAAGTTCGACGACACTCACAACGTGAATGTCAACGGCGCAGGGACAGTTCTCATTGACACATGGGCTACTGTTGACGACGGTAACAGCAACCGTCTCATCGAGGCTGTTGATTTTGACCCGACAGAAGCCATCAAGGCTATCAAGCTTGCCAACCTACAGCCCGGCGACGACTTGACAGCCTTCATTGTCAACCCGAGCTTCGAGACTGGCGACATGACAGGTTGGACCACGACAAACAGTTCCGACACAGGCGTCAAACCCAACAGCAACGGCACTTATGCCACCAACGGTTGCGACGGACAGTACCTCTTCAATACATGGTGGAAGGGCAATCCTATCACCCAGACCGTCACCGACCTGCCCAACGGCAAGTATGAGATGAAGGTCCTTGTGGCCAATGATGCCGGCGAAGGCAACAACGACAAGCCTTGCATCTATCTGCTGGCCAATGGTGACCATGCTGGTCCCGTGCAGGGTACCTCTAAAGGCACCTTCGCTGAAGGCAGCATCGAATTCTATGTTACTGATGGCACTGCAACCATTGGTGTCGTTGGTGGTAACACCGATGGCTCGTTCCGTGAGGATGGTTACTACTGGTATAAGGCCGACAACTTCCGCCTCACATACGTAGAGCCGCTGCCTGACATCAATGACATTGAGATCCCTGAAGGCAAGATGAGCATCGAGGCTCAGCAGGGCATTGATGCTGCTAAGGAGGCAGGCGACGTAGTGGCGCTCATCGAGGCTGTTAAAGTGGCCGAAGCTTCCATCGCTGCTTATGCCAAGGCTGAGGAGGCTATCACTGATGCACGTGCAATCCTCGAGGCCAACAATATGACGACATCGGAAGCTTATGATATTTTCTTGAACGAAATCGTCCGTTACGAAGATGGTTGGGAAGCAGGCAATATTTCCGACGAAGAGGCTGCAAACGCAGGCCGAGTTCTCGGCACTGTGGTTACGGACTGGCGTGCAGGCGCTAATGGCGCGGCCGTGAAGTTCCTCGAAAGTGCTTACCAGCTGCCTAACAACCAGTTCGGTGCTCTCTACGTCAACACTTGGTCTGTAGAAGGCTACAACGATGGTTCCGACTTCAAGGTTCCCTTCTATGAGAATTTCGTAGGTTCTGGTGAGACCCTTGGCGAGAACACCTTCACAACTACCGTTGAAGGTCTCGAGCCCGGTACCTATCAGGTGACGGCTCTTGTGCGCGTTGCACTTCAGGGTGACCGCCCTGGCACACCCGAAGGCATCCAGGCAAGCGTCAATGGCGGCGATCCTGTCGAGCTTACAGATCCTACGCTCTATGAACTCGCTAACCTCTATCTGCAGGAAATCACTGCCGAAGGTGTCGTTGGCGAGGATAGCAAACTTGCTTTCTCTATCGATGTGCTCGGTGGAACTAATGTCCACTGGCTTAGCTTCAAGAACGTGAAGTACACCAAGCTCGAAGGACCTGCAGATCCTTACGAGGCTGCTCTTGCAGCCATCGAGGATGGTTCCTACTACAAGGTGTTCACCGAAGTTGATGGTACGAAGTACTACCTTACCGGCAACGGTACTCTCTCCGCAGAGGCTGCCGAAGGTCCTGCCTTCAAGTTCCAGAAGGTCGCCGGTGAAGAGTATGAGTATGGCTTCAAGCTAAACAACAGCGGCACATTCTTCAGCAATCCTTCCGGTACCAACGAGAGTAACCTCAAGGCCGGGAAGATCAGCACCAGCACCAGTGGGCGTGACACATGGGAGGCTCAGGTATGGTTCCTTAACTCTGACGGCCTCTATGCAGTACGTAGCACCAATGCCGCTGCAGCCACCAGTAGCTGGGGCTGGGTCGGCAGCTCTTACTGGTATGTTGAGGGCGTCGAAGCCCCCATCGCTCAGTATCAGTGGGAACCCGCATACGTTTGGCAGCTCGAGGAGATTGAGAATCCTGTGAATGTGACCTATGTTGTCTATCCTGCCGGCAGCACTGAGCCTGTAGGCCAGGCTACCGTAGTGCAGGAGGCAGGCAGCGAGCCCGTTGTTCCTGATGTGCTCAAGACGAAAGCCTTCTACAAGTACGTCATGGATGAAGACGCCTATGTCGGCGAGGAAGACGTAACAATTAATGTTACGCGCGACTATGTCGACGGCTTAGTGCTCGAACTCGCAGGTCTGAACAACAACACCGCCTACACCATCGCTTGCGACCGCGGCGCCCTGCTCACCAATGACGACCATCTGGCTTCCCAGGCTCATGGCACTCTCGTCGCTGCAGAACCCGCTCAGTTCGCTGTCATCAGCTATGAGGACAACTACTATCTCTATAGCATCGCCGACAAGAAGTTCGTTACCTTCGAGCCCAATCTTGAGGACCAAGGTGAGCGCGCTCCGCTGGCCGACGAGCCTACTCATGGCACCGAAGATGCCTTGCAGCTTGAGCCTAAGGCTGAACCATACTTCCTCACATACTTCACGGCCGACGGTTCTAACTTCGGTCTGAACACCAACGGTAACGATCCTTATGGATACGTCGTCAACACCTGGATGACTGCCGATGCCGGCAACCAGTACTTCTTCATTGAGGCTGGTGATTTCGATGCCACAGAGGCGCTGGCCGCTCTCGATGCTTACTTCCATCCCGTTGAGGCTGAAGTGCTCGACGGTATTGCACAGCTCAAGGCATTCACACTTGACGAAGATGCTCAGTCTGCCAACGTGACGCTGCACCTCACCGATGCTAAGGTGACATTTGTCGGCACCACTGAGAAGACCGATTATGACGAAGACTGGAATGAGGTGACCATCACTGTTGACAACGTAATTATTGAGGACAACACTGCAGCCGTTCTGCTTCAGGGTCTTGGCCTCAATGAGGTGCTGAAAGCAGGCGACACTGTCAACGGTGACATCAGTCTGACTGTTGTTGCCGGCTGGTTCGGCAATGAATATGCAGTCAACGACCTCACCCAGGAGAGCCTCGCTGCTCTTGAGGTTGCTGAGGGTGAAGCAGAGCCCACCGCCATCACCGACGACAACGTCCTTGAATATGCTGATAACTTCGACAGCTACTACGTTGAGTTCGCCGACGCTACACTGACGATGACCGAGGATGGAGCTTTCTCAATCAATCTCCCCGTCATGGACGATAACTTCGATGTCTATGATATGCTTGAAGTCTTGGCGGATGAGGACTACCCAGAGGAGGCCACTCCTGTTACGGCACGCGGCTACATCATCGACTACTTCGGCATGATGAAGTTCTTCCAGCCCATCAGCTTCGAAGTGCCTGAAGAGGAAGTGCCTGTAGTGGTCACCGGCACTTTCGACGGAGTCATCAAGCAGATCCTCTCTCACCCGCAGACGGGTAAGCAGGGCATGGCTACCAGCGAGCAGACCGTGACCATCGCCAAGGGCGAGGAAGAAGGCACTTACGACATCACCTTCTCGGGCTTCACCATGCCTGTGACAGGTGCCGAGCTGCCTGAATTTACCATCACTGGCGTTGAGGCAGAGGTCAGCGAGGATGGCACCACCGCCACCTATTCACTCCCCGTATGGGCTCCCCAGACGATCACTGTCGGCCGCGGAACAGGTTCCGTTACTTACAAGATAGCTCTCGAAGGCACTAAGACCGGCGAGGACGCTCCCGTGCTGAAGCTGACTCTCGTCAACTCTGTCGTCGACGAGGTTTACTTCGGCGCTGACGAAGAGACCGTCGATGCAGCCATTGAAGAGGATGAGGCTACCGCTATCCGTGGCATCAATGGCCTTGAGACAGCTGGCACCATCTTCGACCTCAGCGGTCGCAAGGTCGAGAATATCCAGCGTGGTGGCATCTACATCGTCAATGGTAAAAAGGTTTCGATTAAGTGAGCGCCATGAAAGCCTGCTTTCAAATGGCCGAACGTGAGAAACGTATCTAAGGTTTCTGTAAAATAAACCTCCTACTAATGCTCCGGGCACCCGCATTGGGTGTCCGGAGTTTTTTGCGCTTCCCCTTTCCTATACCTTCTCTTCCTTCTTCTCTCTTTTCTCTTTTATCTTCCCTCATCTCTTTCATCTTTCATTGGCACTTTTTTATTGTTTTTTTAAGAATGTGGCCCATTTTCCCCCTTTTCTTCATTAATTTTAAAAAAAACATACATTATTCTTGTCCAGTTTTGATAATTTGGTAACTTTGTTGCCGAATTGGCTACGTACGCTCGTACGTCGGCCACAACAACTGTCGTGTAATTCATAGAAAACATTTATAAATTCCTATTTATTAACTAATTTTATTAACTTATGAAGAAAGCTTTTCTTTTCTTGCTGGGCCTGATCGCTACTATCGGCGCTTGGGCACAGACCTCGCCCTATAAAGGCGTGGAATTGGCTGAAGGCGATTTCTTCCTTTACAACGTTGAGACGGGCCTGTGGCTTCAGAACAACGATGGTATCAACAGGGGAGAATGGAACACCCGTGGAGCAGTAGGCTCTTATGGCTTCGAGTTCGGCGTTTCAGCTATTGAAGGTGGTTATCAGCTGAATCCAAAGTTTGGCCACAACCAAAGCATGAATGGCTCAAACTTCTACCTTGACACTCCTGACGCTGTTACAGCGTGGACAATCGAGGCAAAGGAAGCAAGCGATGTCACGAATGCTTACACTATCAAGTTCGGCGATCAAGTGCTGAGCGTTAACGCCAGTAACAAACTCGATTATGGTGCAGAAGCAAACACTTGGCAGTTTGTGACTCGTGAAGAGCGCATCGCTTATCTTGAGGAAAACGCCTCTGTTGACAATCCTGTAGACGCAACCTTCTTGATTCAAGACCCTGGTTTCGCAAATGAAAATTCGCGCGCCAATGCTTGGACGTGGGCTCGTAATGGCGGTAATCGCGATGATGTACGCGTAGACGGAGGTGATGCAGGCTATCGCTGCCGCCGTTCCTACGCTGTATGGAATACTGCAGATTTCACGCTTAAACAGACAATCACCGGTGCTCCTAATGGAAAGTATGAGCTGACTATCAAGGGTTACTATCGCGATGGTAATCGTGACGATGTAGCAGCTCGCCGTACAGCAGGCACCGAACGCTTGCTCGCCAACTACTTCGTAGGCGAAAGCAAGGCTCAGGTTATGTCCATCCTTGATGGTGCTGCTGAGACCAGATCTGCAGACTTATTCTATTATCCTGATGGAGCAAACCAAGAAGCTCCTTTTGGATATTATCCCGACAACGCTGACGCTTTCAATCGTATCTTCCAAGACTATCCTGAAGCTTACGCCAATGAAGGTGTTATCGGAATCGTTTCTGACGGCACATTGGTTGTCGGTGTTGAGAAGATTGAAGCCAACGCCAATGACTGGTTCGCTTTCGATGATTTCAGAATTAAGTATCTCGGCAATGAGATAGATCTCTCTGAGTTCCTCGCAGCTCTCGAAGCAGCTATTGCTGCCGCTGATGAGTATAATTCAGACAACACATCAACTGCTCTGAAAAATGCTTTGACAGCAGCATATGACAACGCAACCGCAGCGCGGACTTCTACGAACCAGCAAGAAATTACTGCTGCAACCTCGGCTCTGAACGCAGCCCTTAACGCAGCCAAGGCTGTCGATGTATCCGTTCTGAAAGCAACGGCTGCTTTGGCTAAGGCTGAAGGCCTCGACACATCTGCTGCTGACGAGCTCGTAGCCAACGCCACAGACGGCGGCGCTGTTGCTTCTGCTCTCTTCGACCTGCGCGCAGCTCGCAAGATCAACGCCCAGCGTATGCCCGACATCTACACGGGTTCTGCACCTGAGGACGGCGCTAAGGTTTACATCTTCAACCTCGGCACAGGCATGTTCCTCGGCACAGGTGCCAGCTACAACACACACTGCGCTGTTGACCAGGTTGGTATCGAGGTCGAGCTCATTGCCGATGGCGATGGCTTCAAGATAAAGACAAATCGCGGTAGCGGTTGGTTGGCTAAAGGCAATCGCGAGACTACAGCCTATGTCGACTGCCCCACTCAGCAAGTATGGCACTTCCTCCCTTCAAATGACGGAGAAGGTATCTACAACATCAGCTTCGATGGTACTGCTGAAAACCTCCTTGGTTACAATCCTCTGAGCGTAAATGATGAGGGTAATACCTACTGGTCGTCTATTGGCATTAAGCGTACAGATGTCTCTGACCCCAATAACCAGTGGAAGATTGTCACAGCTGAAGAGCGCGAAGCCCTCTTGGCAGAGGCCAGCAAGGAGAATCCTGTTGATGCAAGCTACCTCATTGGCGCAGCAAGCCTCAACAAACAGGATAACAAAGATGCTGCCTGGACAAAGGACGGTGGCGCTTGGGTCGACAACTTCGAGAACCACGCTTTTGAGTGCTGGAATGCCGACAACTTCAAGCTCTCTCAGACCATTGAAGGCCTGAAGCCCGGTCTGTATCAAGTTGCTGTTCAGGCTTTCTGGCGTGAAGGCGACGGAGGCAATCAAGCCGCTCTGGCAAATGCAGGCACTCTGAATCAGAAGGCTTATCTCTTCGCTAATGACGCTCAGGTACTGCTGCCTAATATCGCTTCGGTAACAGACTTTGTGCCTGGCGTTGGCGGTGATGCAAGATGCAATAATGGCATATTCCCCAACTGGGTATCCGAGGCTATCGAGTATATGGAGACAGGCGCTTATTGGGCTGTAGAGGACGTTGTCGTCGAAGAGGATGGCACCCTGACTCTTGGCATCGCAGTCGACGAGAAGGTCGCTTTTGGCGACTGGGTCGTTGCTGACAACTTCCGTCTGACATATCTCGGCGAGGCCTCGAACTATGACCGTGCTCTCCTTTCCGTCGAGGATGGCAAGAACTACAGTATCTTCACTGAGATTGAAGGTCAGAAGTACTATGTGACTGACGACGGTCATCTCACTGCCGACGAGACTGCACGCGGTGCGTTCGATTTCCAGAAGGTTACTGGAAATACTCAGTATGAGTATGGCTACCTGCTCAATTCGCAGAATAACACTCGCTTCAGCAATCCTTACACCACTACTGAAGCAGCTATGACCAACGGCAGCCTGAATATCTCGACTAACAATCGTGTCGATTGGGAAGCACAGGTACTCTTCCAGAACGCCGATGGTCTGTACGCTATTCGCGCTACTAACGCTCCCTACAACGGCGAGGCCAGCGGTTGGAACTGGATAGGTAACACCTACTGGACAGCCAACTCTGGCGATGAGGGTCCTCTGGCCGAGTACAGTTTCGACATTGAGAGCAACTACATCTGGCAGCTCGAAGAGAATCAGGCAATCAACCTCAACCTCGTCTATGAGGATCAGGTTATTGCTACTCAGACTGCAGCCCGCATAGTTGGTGCATCTGCTCCTGAAGTTCCTGTCAGCTTCAAGCAGGATCGTACAATCGTGGCCGCTTACAAGGGCCTCGTTTACTTCACTCCTGATGTTGACGAAGTAACGGAAGAGACTACTGAGATTAACTACACAGCCCAGAGCGCTATCTCTGAGAGCTTCAATAAAGCCAAGTGGTTCAACATGAACATCCGCGGCGGCTACTGGGTAGCTATGGACGAGACAGAGCCTTACTATCCGAAGACTGACAAGGATCTCGAGGCTGCTGCAAGTCAGTGGGCATTCGGCTTAGTCGAAGGTGCTACCTCTGAGCAGATTGTCATCTGGAACCGCGCCGCTGGCGCTGAGAAGTCGCTCAAGTATACTGGCGAGAACGACAGCAACGGCAAGCCCCTTGTGGCTATGCGCGATGGTCAGACTGCTTGGGAAGCATTCTCAAGCGCTGATGGCTTCGTTATCCGTCAGGTCGGCAGCGGCGAAAATATGTACGTCAACCAGAATGGCGGCAATACAGGTCCCTTCAGTATCTGGAATAGCGGATATGCTCTCAACGACGCCGGTTCAGTCCTCCGCATCTATCCTGTAGAGGTTGAAGAAGAGGAAGAGGGCGAAGCTCTCGAACTCGCTGTAGAGGTTGAGCGTTATATCGGCTTGGGTTACAATGTGACAAATGCCACCGTTGACTTCACCGAAGCTAAGGAATATCTCGGCGTAGAGGAAGTGACGGAAGATATGCTCTACTTTGTCAATCCCGACGGTACATGGATTGATTATGCCACCTACGCCGTTTCACCCGATCCCAACTTTACATATGATGGTTGGTGCGATGGTGAAGGCGCAGCCGCTCAGTGGGGCGAAACAACTATGGTTAACGTTAAGTTCTTCCAGGCTATTCCTGACGGCGAATTCACTGTCTGCGACATGAATGGTGCCGACGAGTTGGGCAAGACCTACACCGTTAAGTGGGGCTTGAAGGCTAATGACAAGAGCGTTGTCTACTCGATCAACGTGACATTCGTTGAGGCTCCTGTCACCGAACTCACCTTCGACGACCTCGAGATTGCTCAGACCGAGGAACTCGATGTTAAGTCAGAGCTTGGTGCAGCCTATGAGGGCCTGACCGCAACTGCTGATGTTGCCAACATCCTTGCTGCTCTCGAAGTAGAGTCGCTTGCTGATGTCACCATCGCTGCAGTGCAGCCCGACGGCACTCTCGACCTCAGCTATCAGCGCGGTACTACCGACGGCTGGCGTGATGCTGACGGCGCATGGAAGGCTTGGGATGGTGAATTAGAGTTAGCTCCTTACTTCTACGTCAAGGCTGATTTCGATCGTGATCCTCAGTTCTATGAGATTGGCGGTTATCCTGGTCACACCGACGAGGCTGCTAAGTTCACCGCTCCTTACGTATTCATCGTAACCGGAACAGCTAAGGCTTACCTCCTCAACGTCAACCTTATCTATCCTGCTCCTCGCGAGAGTGTTGCTTACGAAGGTACTATCGATCAGACTGTAAGTCATCCTGCAGCAGGTGTGTTGGGTGAGAGCACTGGTGATGAACAGACTGTAACCATTACTAAGAATGGTGATGGTACTGTTGATATCACCTATTCCGGCTTTACTCAGCCAGCTCCTAGACTCGAACTGCCTGAGTTCACGGTAAAGAATGTTCAGGTCGTTGAGAATGAAGATGGGTCATTGAGCTATAGCAAAGATGCTGAGCAGATGACTATTGTCTTGGCAACTGGCATGAATATGGTTTATTGGGCTATTGTCGAAGGTACTCAAGAAAATTCAGAGGAAGGTCCTAACCTCACCCTGATTCTTGAACAGCGTGGAAATGATGGCACGCCCGGAATGAAGAATGAGATTGTCTTCAATCCGAATGCTATCGAACCCGAACCGCAAGGCGGTGAGTATGCTGGTATGATCAAGCAGATCCTCTCGCACCCCGACACTGGCGTACAGGGTAAGGCTACTGGCGAGCAGACTGTGAAGATTGAGCCCGCTGAGGACGGCAAGGTCAACATCACCTATTCTGGCTTCACAATGCCTGTAACAGGTGCTGAACTGCCCGAGTTCACCGTAGAAGGTGTAGAAGCTACCGAGAACGAGGATGGCTCCATCAGCTATGCTCTGCCCGAGGATGCTGAGGCTGTGGTCGTCATCGGCCGCGGCACGGGCGCCGTGACCTACAAGGTTGCCCTCGAAGGTACGCAGGAGAGCGCAGAAGCTATCCCCGTGCTGAAGCTCGTGCTTGACAACTCCGTCGTCGACACCGTATGGTTCGGCGAGAATGAGAAGACCATCGACAAGGCCATCGTAACCGCCATCAACGGCC